>JAYSZM010000193.1:0-2633 GCA_043738015.1 Lysobacterales bacterium | reverse complement strand
GGCGCGGCGAGAACCTACGAATCGATCGCCGTCGGCGTCGACGGCCGCCGCCATGATGCCCGCGTGACCAATCTTCCGATCATCGTCGATGGCGAGGTCACGGGCGTATTCGGTATCGCCCATGACATTACGCCATTGCGCCAGCGCGAACGCGAATTGGCCGCTGCGCTGGATATCACCGAGCAGAAGAGTGAGCAGTTGCGCGACGCCCTCGACGCGCTGAATCAGCGCAATCGCGAACTGCAGGATTTCGCGTTCGTGGCCTCGCACGATCTGCAGGAGCCGTTACGCAAGATCAGAACGTTTTCCGATCGCCTGCTGCAGAGTCACGCCCAGCAGTTGGACCAGCGCGCACGCGACTACCTCGAGCGCAGTCTGCAGGCCGCGCAACGCATGCAGACCCTGATCGACGATCTGTTGGCCTATTCGAGAATCGCTTCGCGCAGCAACCCGGTCACGCCCGTCGATCTGAACGTCGTGCTCGCTGGCGTGATCGACGATCTGGAGACACGTATCGAGAGCACCGCGGGCAAGGTCGAAGTGCCGGTGCTCCCGACCCTGCTCGCCGACCCCACCCAGATGCGCCAGCTGTTCCAGAACCTGATCGGCAATGCCCTCAAGTTTCACAAGCCGGCCGAACCGCCCCTGGTGCAGATCACCGTCGAGCCAGTGCTCATGGCGGACCGAGCCAAGGCATGGAAATTTCAAATATCCGACAACGGCATCGGATTTGAGCAAAAATATGCCGACCGGATATTTTCGCCATTTCAACGCCTGCACGGACGGGAACAATATGCCGGCACCGGGATTGGCCTGGCCATCGTCCGACGAATCATCGAACGCCACGGCGGCACGGTAGACGCAGTCAGCTCGCCTGGCGAGGGAGCGGTGTTCACCCTGGTGCTGCCGGATCGGGTAGCTGCCCGCGCGAACCCGGCTGGCGATGCGGTGCCGGAAGCGTAATCGAAACAAACTTCCTGATGGGTTCTGATTGTCAGCCAATCGGGTGCGCTCAACGTTGCTGTTTTGCGGATGCTGCTGCCCGAGGCGATTGACCAGCTCCGCTGTTGAGAGCCATAGAGCGGGGCTTGCCCCGCTGCTCGTGATCTTTCTTCCGAATGACAGCAAATCAAACGCAGCGGGGCAAGCCCCGTTCCATGACCTAGGGGGCTTGCAACAGCGCCGCTGGTCAAGCCTTTGGAGCAAAGTCACAACGGCCTCGTTGCACTGCAAGTCGGCTGACAACGGGAACTGGTCAGTACAAGCTTTGATCACATCGCCCGGCCGCGCACCGTCGTCAATTCACAGGCGAGACGCCGCGACGGCCGCATGAACCAACACGCACGACGGAACAGTTCGCTAGAACACAGCCGCAGCTGACGGTCTGTACTACAGTCTCTGCAAAGCCCCCGCTACGCGGTGCATTTGTTCACGATGAAATCCTGGGCCAATGCCGGTCCACGCCAATGGTCCCGGTACAATCGCCTTCGTGGCTTGACTGCTTCTCATCCAGTGGCCTATGGCGAGCCCTGGTCCTATCGCGCACAATTGCTCGCATCAATGTCGGGGTTTCCACAATGCGTCCCAGCCAGCGAATCATTGCGATAGCAGAAGACGACCAGGACGACCGGGTGCTTACCCGCGATGCCTTCGCGGAAAGCCGGCTTGATCCGGAACTGGTATTTTTTGGCGATGGCGAAGCGCTGATGACCTACCTGCGCGAGGCAGTCGCTGCGGGCAGCCCGATGCACGGTCTGCCGGCAATGATCCTGCTTGATCTCAACATGCCCAAGGTGGATGGCCGCGAGGCCTTGGCTGCGATCCGTTCAGACGTCGCCTTGCGCCATCTGCCGGTGATCGTGATCAGTACATCGCGCGCGGATCAGGATGTGCTGGATCTTTACCAACGCGGAGCGAATGCCTTCATCCGCAAGCCGTCGAGTTTTGATCTACTGGTACAGGCGCTCAATTCCCTGGAACAATTCTGGTTCAAAACCGCCAATCTCCCGATGATCGACTCGAAGCCACGCTAGCTCGGCGATGCTCTGCCGGCGAACGGGCTTGGTGGTCTGCGTCCGCGTCGACGCGAAGCGAAGGTGCGGGTAATCGGTCAGATATCCTCGCCCAGATCAAGATCGATCGAACCATCGGCGCCGCGCTTGACCTGGGTCAGACCCGGATAATTTTGCTCCAGACGTTGCAGCGCGAGTTCCTGACGACTCACGATGCCGTCTTGAATGCGTATCCGATCGGCCAGCCGAACATTCTCCTGCTGCAAACGACGATGCTCAAGCGCCTGGGCGATGGATGCGCCGAGGTCATAGTCGTCCCAGGGTTTGGCGATGAAGCGAAAGATCTGCACATCGTTGATCGCGGCAACCAGGGCATTGAGATCGGCAAAGCCGCTCAGGATCAGGCGACATGCCGCGGGTTGAATCTTCTTGAATTCGGACAGGAAAGCCACGCCATTCAAGTGCGGCATGCGGTAGTCGGAAAGCACCAGATCAAAGGCACATTCACTGGCGCGCAGCAGAGCCAGCCGTGGATCCTCGAAGGTCTCGACGATCGGCTTGCCACCGAAAAGCGCCGGCGGCATCGAGTTGAGCGCACGGCGCAGACTATTGAGGATGTTC
>JAYSZM010000192.1:0-11968 GCA_043738015.1 Lysobacterales bacterium | reverse complement strand
TCGTGTATTTCTCCAGCGCCTGCCGGTGTTCCTCGGCATTGGCATCGGAAACTTTTTCGCCGCCACGGATCGCATCGACAGCCAAGGCGAGCTTGTCGGCACCGGCGCCATGCGCGCGCAGCAGCTTGCCCACTTCGCCGCCTTCCTGCGCGCAGGCGAGCACAAACAGCTCGCTGGCGATGAACTGATCGCCGCGCGACTGCGCGAGCTTGTCGGTGACATTGAGCAGGCGATTGAGCTCGTTGCCAACGCCGAGACTGCCCTGCTGGCCGCTGACCTTGGGCAAGCCATCGAGGCTTTGTCCGAGCTGCGCGCGCAGAGCCGGCAGATTGACGCCAGCCTGGGCCAGCAGCGGTCGCGTCGAGCCGTCCTGCTGATCGATCAAGGCCGCCAGCAGATGCTGCGGTTCGAGCATATTGTGATCGCGGCCTACGGCGAGCGATTGGGCTTCCTGCAATGCCTGCTGGAAGCGCGAGGTCAACTTGTCCATGCGCATGGGAATTCCGGAGCGAGTGGCAGCGCAGTGGCTGCCGATGACTACTCAGTGAGGCCCGGATAGCGGAAATTCAAGTCTTCATGCCCAGCCGAGTCCGCACCCAGAGCAGTCCAGGCACAAATCATTCCGCCGTCTGGTCGTCTGCGCCGGCCAGTTGTTGCAGCAGGCGTGCGGTCTCGGCATTGGCGGGATAGAAACATTCCAACGCCAGTTCGGACAGGCTAACGTCGAGCGGCGTACCAAATTGCGTGATCGTGGTGAACAGCGCCAACTCGCCGAGCGGGCTGCGAAAGCGCACCGGCAGCACCACGTCGGCATTCGGGGTCGCCATCTGCACGGACGCCTGCGTCTCGAGTAGCGGATAGCCCGACAATTCCACCAGAAGATCGTGCAACTCCCGATCTCCGCTATGCGCAATCATTCGGCGTAGCCGGGAAAAAATATGTTCGCGCACTTCGGCCAGATTGATGATCCGTGGTGCCAGGCCATCGGGATGCAGATTGGCACGCAAGACGTTGACCGGTGGTAGCAGCAGCTCCGGGGCAATGCCACCCATCAGCCGCGTTGCCGCCTGGTTGGCCGCAAGCAGGTTCCAGTGCCGATCCACAGCCAGTGCGGGGTAGGGCTCGTGACCACGCAAGACCATTGCCACCGCTTCGCGCGCCGCGGCCATGGCGGCCGAATCCAAATCCAGTTCGGCAAAAGCCGAAGCAAAACCCGCGGCCTGCAGCAGGGCATTGCGGTCGCGCAGCGGAATATCGAGCAAGTCGAACAGATGAATCAACATTTCGCGACTCGGTCGGGCGCGCCCAGTTTCGACGAAGCTCAAATGCCGCGTCGAGATATCGGCCTCGCAGGCGAGGTCGAGCTGGCTCATGCGCCGACGTTGCCGCCAGTCGCGAAGCAGGGGACCGATCCGGGGCGCAATGCTGGCCATGCCACATCTTAGCGAACCGAGTGCCGCCTCCCCATTACCTGGGAGGTAATCGACTGGATGCGGCGTCGCGTTGAAACTCTGGGCTCCAAAACCCGTGAACAGGAGTCAGTCATGTCCGCAATCGCGATGAATTCCCTGCTGCGCAATGCCCTGCGCATCGACGCCGTAGCCAGCGTCCTGGTTGGCCTGCCGATGGCCGCCGCGGCGCACCCGCTCGCTGCTGCCCTGGGCTTGCCGGTTCCTCTGCTGTTCTGGGCCGGCGTGATCTGCCTTCCCTACGCCGCAATCCTGTGGTGGATGAGCGGCCAAGCCGAACTTCCCTCGCAGGCCGTGATTACCGTGGTCTCAGGCAATGCGCTCTGGGTCGCCGGCTGTCTGGCCCTGGCATTCGCTGGCTGGACCTTGCCGACCGCCCTTGGTGTCGCCTTTCTTGTTGCCCAGGCGGTATTCGTTGCACTGTTCGCCGAGTTGCAGTGGTTCGGCTGGCGCCGATCGCTACGCGCATGAATCGCAGCCTCGCTGCGCTCTGGGCGATCAGGCTTGGCTTCGGTCTCGTCGGCCTGATCAATCTGGTTCCGATCTTCGGTGTATCGGGTGCGACAGGTCTGGCGGCGCTCTATGGGATCGACGTGAGCGATCCCGCGTTGCTGGTCCTGCTGCAGCATCGTGCCGTGATGCTTGGGATCGTTGGCGCATCCCTGATGATCGCGGCCTGGCATGCGCCCTGGCGCTCGCTGGCGGGTCTGGCCGGCTTGACCAGCATGATGAGCTATATCGGCATCGTCTGGGCTGTGCCGCATGCGTCCGCGGTGTTGTGGCAAGTGGCCTGGATCGATCTGCTGGCGCTGCCACTGCTGGCCACCGCCTGCGGGCTGGATTGGCAGCATCGGCGTGCCGGGCCGCGCGGCATGCGGATACCCTGATCGATGCTCAGACCGTGCGTACCTATTCAGCCCGCGGCGTGCGATTTCAGTTCATCAAACTCGTGCCAAAACACACCCGGCGCAGATGCTTGCAGCAGATCTACAGCAGCGTTTGCGACCGCATCGGCCGAGATTGCGCGGTAGCGCCGCAGCGGCCCAAGTAACAAGGGGTTGTACAGCGGTGCGAGGCCCTGCGCGATCGATTCACCGAAGCGCTTTTCTGCACCGCGCGGACCGAGCAAGAGGCCAGGGTGTAGAAAGTCGCAGCGAGCCAAGCCAAGTGAGCCGAGATCGCGCTCCATCCTGCCCTTGGTGCGCAGATAGAAATTGCGTGATGCGGCGTCGGCGCCGACCGAGGACACCACGATCGCCTGAGTCGCCCCGTGGCGCAGGGCGAGATCAGCCAGGCGCAGCACCAGATCGTGATCGACCGCCGCGAAGGCCTTCTGCGACCCCGCTCGCGCCATCGTGGTGCCGAGCGCACAGACGAAACTTCCGAGCTGCGCGGAGTGCGTTGCGAGTGCTTGTTCGATTGGCGCATCGCCGTGTGCATCATCGAGATCGGCAACAATCGGAATGAAGTTGTGCGCTGCCGGCTGACTGGTGCGGCGCAGCGGTGCAAAGACTCGGCTCGCACGGCCCGGCGCAGCGGCCAACAATCGCTTGAGGATGAGCGCGCCGATCAAACCGCTACTGCCGGCCAGCAGGATGTCGGCTCGTGCTGGCGTATTCATTCGACCACCACAGGAATCTTGCCGATCCGCGCCTGCCACTCGCGTGGGCCGGTCTGGTGCACCGAGCTGCCCGTCGAATCCACCGCCACCGTTACCGGCATGTCGTTGACCTCAAATTCGTAGATCGCCTCCATGCCGAGATCGGCAAAGCCGACCACGCGTGCCGAGCGGATCGCCTTGGAAACCAGGTAGGCCGCGCCGCCCACGGCCATCAGATACACCGAACGATGCTTGCGGATCGCCGCGATCCCGGCCGGGCCGCGTTCGGCCTTGCCGATCATGCCGAGCAGCCCGGTCTGCGCGAGTACTTGCTCGGTGAATTTATCCATGCGGGTCGCCGTGGTTGGTCCCGCTGGCCCGACCACCTCGTCGCGCACCGGATCGACCGGGCCGACGTAATAAATGAAGCGCCCGCGCAGATCGACCGGCAAGGCCTCGCCACGATTGAGCATCTCGACCATGCGTTTATGCGCGGCATCGCGACCGGTGAGCATCTTGCCCGAGAGCAGCAGGACGTCGCCTGGTTTGAAGCCGGCCACCTCTTCGCGGCTGAGCGCATCGAGATTGACGCGTCGACCTTTGGATGTGTCGTAGGTCAGCTTGGGCCAATCGTCGAGACTTGGCGGATCGAGCATCACCGGTCCCGAGCCATCGAGCACGAAGTGGGCATGCCGGGTGGCCGCGCAATTGGGAATCATCGCCACCGGCAGATTGGCGGCATGGGTTGGGAAATCGCGCACCTTGACGTCGAGCACCGTGGTCAGGCCGCCCAGTCCCTGGGCGCCGATGCCGAGCGCATTGACCTTCTCGTACAACTCCAGGCGCAATTCCTCGGCGCGATTGCTGGCGCCGCGCGCCTGCAGATCGGTGATGTCGATCGGCTCCATCAGCGCTTCCTTGGCGAGCAGCATCGCTTTCTCGGCGGTGCCGCCGATCCCGATGCCAAGCATGCCCGGCGGGCACCAGCCGGCACCCATCGTGGGTACCGTTTTCAGCACCCAGTCGACGATCGAATCGGAAGGATTGAGCATCGCGAATTTCGCCTTCGCCTCGGAGCCGCCGCCCTTGGCCGCGACAATCACATCGACGACCTCGCCAGGAACAATGCTGACATTGACCACGGCCGGCGTGTTGTCGCGGGTGTTGGTGCGCTTGCCGGCAGGATCGGCGAGTACCGATGCGCGCAATTTGTTGTCGGGATGCAGGTAGGCGCGGCGCACGCCTTCATTGACCATTTCGTCGACCGACAGGCTGGATTCCCAGCGCACATGCATGCCGACCTTCAGAAACACGGTGACGATGCCGGTGTCCTGGCAGATCGGCCGATGGCCCTCGGCGCACATGCGCGAGTTGATCAGGATCTGCGCGATCGCATCGCGCGCGGCCGGTGACTCCTCGCGTTCGTAGGCAGCCGCAAGATTCCGGATGTAGTCGACTGGATGGTAATAGCTGATGTACTGAAGCGCGTCGGCCACGCTCTGGATGAAATCTTCCTGCTTGATCGTGCTCACGGCGCCGCGGTTCCTCGGAAGGTGCAGTGCGTATTGTAGGACGCCATCGACAGCGCTGCCTCCATGGTATGGAACCGAAGCAATCGGCTCAGAAGGTGAGATTGACCATAATGACGGCGAGCACAATATAGGCCGCCGACAGCGGCAGGCCGGAACGGATCAGATCGCGTCCCGAGTAACCGGCAGGGCCGGTGACCAGGGACAGCACCGGATTGGCCGCGCTGGTGAAATTGTTCGATGCCGACAGGGTGGCGATCAGCGCGAAAACGATGGGATCGCCATTGGCCGCCAGCGCGATATTCACCGACATCGGCACCATGACAATGGTCGCACCGACATTGCTCATGACCTGGGCAAACAAGGTGGTAAGAACGGCGACGGCAATCTGCAGCGCCCAAGGCGGCACATCGCCCAGTGCCTGCATCATCTCCTGCGCCACCCAGGCTGCCGCGCCACTGGCATCCATCGCCGAGCCCAGCGGGATCAAGGATGCCATCAGGAAGATCGTCTTCCAATTGATCGCGCGATAGGCCTCGTCCATGTTCAATACGCCGGTCAACAGCATGCCGACCGCGCCAGCCAGCAGGGCCACCGGCAGCGGCAGATTGCTGAGCAGGGCCATGGTCATCGAGAGTGCGAAGAACACCACCGCGTGCTTGATCCGGTGCGGACGCTCTTCGTTCTTCGGGTAGTCGGTTACCACGACGAAGTCGCGATCCTCGGCGGCATGGCTGAGGTCGCGCCAGGCGCCATGCAGAACGAGGATATCGCCCGCGCGTACCGTCTTTGCCCGCACATCTTCGCGATAGATGGTGCCGCTGCGACCCAGGGCCAGCATCGAGACACCGAAGCGCTTGCGCAGGCGCAGTTCGCCCACCGAGTGTCCGATGAAGCGCGAAGACGGCGTCACTACGGCTTCGGAAACGCCGGCATTCGCGGGGTTGAACATCGCGGCAAAATGCGGCGTCCCTTTCAGGCAGCGCACCAGTCGCGCATTGGCCCACTGCTGTACAACTTCGCTCTGGCCGAGTACGCCAAGTATGGTGTCCTTGGCGATGAGCAGATCAGCCGGCGGCGCCAGACGCGACTCGTCGCCGGACTTGATTGCCAGAATCAAGGGCGTGTCCGCCAGCTTCTCGAGATCACCAATGCTGGTGCCAATCAGCGGGCTGTCGGCGAGGATGCGCATTTCGATGATTTCGCCTTCGATGCCATACATCTGCTCGAAATAGACTTCAGTCGTACCCGGATTGACCGCGCCGCCCGCGTCCTCGGTTGGTGGCTGCAGCTTCGGCCAGAACCAATAGAAGAATCCCAACCCCATCAGCAGCAGGGAGAGGCCAATCGGCGATACACCGAACATGCCGACCGGGTCCATCGTGCTGGCGCCCGAGGGCAGATTGCGATTGACCGCGACAAGCAGATCGTTGAGCAGAATCTGCGGCGAGTTGCCGACCATGGTGATCGTCCCGCCCAGGATGATGCACGAGGCCATTGGCAGCAGCAGTCGAGAGATCGGCACGCCGGTGCGCGTGGACAGGCGGCTGACGACGGGCAGGAATAGTGCTGCCACAGCCGGGTTTTGCACTACCGCCGATACGATACCCGTGATGCCGCACAAGATCAGCAGCAATCGCCGCTCATCGCCATTGGACAGCCTGAGCATGAAGCCGGCAGCGCCGCCGAGCACGCCAGTCCGATCGAGGCCGGCGCCGAGAATCATCATCGCCATGATCGCAATCACGGCGTCACCGGCGAAGCCAACGAAGAGTTGATCGCCAGGAACGATTCCCGAAACACCCAGGGTTACCAGTACCAGCAGGGCCAGCACGTCCGAGCGGATCCACTCGACCGTGAACATCACCATCGTGAACAGGACCAGCCCCAGCACCAGCATCATCTCGGAGGTGAGGGTCAGTCCACCGCTCATTGATTCGCGCCGTTCATCCTGATCGAATAGAGCGAGAGTCTAGCCCGGAAACCTCGCCCCTGCTGATCGATCATTGTCCGCGTGCCCAACTCAATGGCGCTTGCCAACGCCCCGGTAGGGCGCCCTGCGCGATTGCATCCCGAATCCTCGGCGGCAATGAGATGCCAGCTCACCGAGGTCGACGACCAAGCAAGCCCCCAGTTGCAGGAGCGGCCGCGCCCCGCCATCGCCGCCTAGCCGCCAGAGCAGGTCGGAGACCCTGTGCCCCCGACGCCTGCCCAGCCCGACGAGACCCGGAAAGTTCCCCAGCTGTCCGAATTTCCCGCCGGGCCCCGTCTCTATATTCCGACGACGTTCACATGAACCAGTCGAAGGTCAACGGTACGGCCGGACGGTGCCAGTTCCGGGTCAGAAATCGCCAAGTGGTTCGCACTTGGAGGTTTCGGAGTCCCAGAAGTTCAGCAATTGCTCCAATTAATGGAGCAAACGCTTTATTTCTGTAAGGAATTGGTGTTACCTTTCGTCACTGTTGGGGTCTCGTGTGCGCCCTCCCATCCGTTTGGGCGCGCTTTGTCTAGGAAATCGGAGGATGTCCATGATCCGCAAGTCGCATATGTCGATTGCTCTCGCAGGCCTCGCCCTGTTCGCAAGTTCACAAGCTTTTGCCTGCAGCACCAGCCTCTGGGGCGCGGGTCTTACTGGTGGTGCGGGTGGTGCCCAAGCCGCGCTTGGCGGCGTAGTCGCTGGCCAGCCGAATGGTGGTGGTGGCGGTACCGCAACCCGTTATTCGGGTGTGTGCGGCCTACGCGCTACGACCCTCGGTCAGATGGTGCAGGATGGTAGCCCAACTGCCGAAGCGGCCTACATCGCGCGCTTTTACGTGCACGCTAATATGACCAGCGGTACACCGGTTGTATTCCGTGCCGCAGAAGGCGCACCCGATGCGGCCAACCAGCCGCTGATCTCGATTCAGTACAACCGTGCCAACCAGCAGTTCGAAGCGGTAAATCGGACCGGCACCGTCAGCGCAATTGGCGCGGCCAGCAGCGCGTTGAATAATAACTTCCATCACGTTCATCTGAGCTGGACGCGCGCGACCGGTGCCCTTGATGTAACCGTGCAAGGCGCCGGATCATCAACGCCGAGCGCAACGGCCAACCTCACCGGCTTTTCGTCGACCAGCGGTGCTACCGGTCCGGACTACGCACAGCTCGGTTGGGTTGCTGGAACGGCGGCTGGCCAGGTCAACGTCGATGCATTCGAGTCGCGTCGCAGCACGGCGATTCCTCGTCTCTGTCGCGGTGATGCCAATGGAAGCGGTAACGTGTCCTCCGGCGATCGCTCCGCGATTACCGCCGATCTGGCAGGTACGCTTCAGACCGGTCAGCCGGACTGCAATGAGAGCGGCTCGGTCACTGCGGGTGATCGCAGCTGCGTGACAGGCTTGTTGGCTGCCGGTGCCGGCACCTGCAACGGAACTTGGTAAGGAGTCGTCCATGAAAATCAATTTGTCGAAAGTAGTTGTTACTGCAGCACTGGCCACCTTTGGGATTGGCAGTGCAACGGCCGGATCCTTCGAGACCTACAGCTTGGCTGACGGAAAGTCCAAGCGCGTCACCGTTGTGGTGAGCTTCACCGGTGATGGTGTGACCGAAGATTCCCAGGTTGACCTTGATATTCCGAAGGGACTCGTGCTGGTAAACGCCTCAGCGAAGGTTGCAGGCTCGGTCTGTGTTGGCATCGCCGACAACAAGATCCGCGTCGTCCCCCCTTCGGGAGCCGGCAAGGCACTTCCTTCGGTTGCAACTGACTACTGCAGCTTCTCTTTCCGTGCGGAAAAATCCGCTCAGATTGGACAAGTTGCGTTCAAGCCTAGTTTCACCGAGTGCGCTGCTCCGTCGGGCGCACAGAGCTGCGCTCATCAAGACGCAGACGTGACCCAATAATTTTTGTGGACCTTGGACCATCGGAGTGACGATATGAAGCGAACAATAATCCAAACCGCGTTGTGTGCCCTGGGGCTGGTTGCCCTCGGTACCGCAAATGCAGGCTCTTTCACCACCAACTCGCCTTCTGGCCAGCCGGGCAATACGGTTACTTACATCGTATCCTTTGCCGGTGACGGAGAGACTGAAGACGCGCAGCTGGATGCCAGCTTCAACGCGGGTGATTTCAGCGCGGTTGTTGCCAACCCGGCGTTGGTACCAGGATCAACCTGTACGACCCCGGGTGGCAACAGCATTCGTGCGGTCCCGCCGTCTGGTGGTGGTGTCCCGCTCACCAGCACGTCCACCGCATACTGCAGCTATCAAGTGACAATTAATGCTGCGGTCGTTGCGCCTGCGGCGTTGAACTTCACCCAGACGTTCCTTGAGTGCGCGGATTCTGTTGCGCCTCCACCGGCAGTTTGTACCGCGACACTTAGTCCAGTAAACGCGGTAAATCTGTCGCCCCAGTACACCTCCGCTCCAACCGCTCCGGGTGGCACCATCACGATCATGGATCCGATCGGCGGTGGCGCAACTACGGCTACCTTGACTGTAACCAACACCGGCGACGCGGCTACCACGCTCAATGTCGGCGCGGCAACTGGTCTTAGCGGCGTACTGAGCATTGCCCCGGCCACGGCCCAGGCTATAGCGCAGGGCTCGGCTGGCACCACGTACACGATTTCGTGTGCTGCGGCCGCTGATGCGGTCGATAGCCAAGTGCTGAGCTTCACGCACGATGGCTCGAATATCCCCAGCCCGGTTACGTATACGGTGAATTGCGATGGTGTTGTCGGTCCGACTCCCCCGACCGCCAGCCTCGGCGCAGTGGTTCAGCCGGCTGCAGGCGTGATCAACCAGGTTGCAACCGGTAGCGTTCCGGTCAATGTGGATTCGGCAGGCGTCGCCACGGCCAGCCTCGCGCTGACCTGTACGATTCCGGCCACCGGTGCCAGCGCATTTGCTGTCACGGCTGGCGGTACTCGCACGATCAATGCACCGGCCACCGTTGGCCCGAATGCACCGGATATCGGCGTGTCCTGCGTACGTCAGGCTGCTGCTGTCAGTGCGACGCTGAGCTGCGCCCAGAACGCCACGCCCGATCCGGATCCGGCTGCTCTTACCGCGATGGTTACCTGCCCGGCAGGTATCGTGGCGTCGAACTTTTCGTCGAACCCAGCCCCGGGTGGCACGATCAACGCCACCGGCACGACCGGTGATACTGTGGTCGGCACCTTGGCGGTCAGCAACGCAGCTGGTACAGCACCGCTGAATGTCAGCAACTGTGTAGCTTCTGCAGGCTTCACGCTCACCACAGCAATGCCGTTGGTGATTCCGGCTGGTGCCAGCTCCTCGGTCAACGTCACCTGCGTCGCTCCGGCGCCGGGCGTGACCAATACCGGCACCCTGACCTGCGACCACGATGCGCCAAACGTTGCTTCACCGGTCACCTATGTCCTGGCCTGCAACGGCGTCTCCGGCGTCATCCCGACCATGGGCAACGCGGGCAAGATTCTGCTCGTCAGCCTGATGATCGGCCTGGGTCTGCTCGGTATGGCGCTGCGTCGCCAAGCCTGATCCACTGCTCCATGCAAGAACTGAAAGGGCACCTTCGGGTGCCCTTTCTTTTTTGCGCGCTACCGCTGTGAGCCATCCCAACGCCGCGCGCGCCCCGCGCAGCCTATCGACACCAACGGTGGATTCCGCTTGCAACCTTTAGCGGGTGCGAAAGCGGTAGGCCCGGCAACGCTTCCGTGCGCATCAACCCTGTCTGATTCAGCATTGACGTTCTACCCTTGGGGTCTGACGAATTTGCGCGAGAGGGACCGCACCGCCATGCCTTTCACAAGCCTTCGTACTTGCCGCTGCATAATCGCCCTGCTGAGCGCGGCTCTCTTGAACGTGGCTTGCAGCAACCGTGTGGTACATGAAGACGCGCAGCAGTCGGCTGACGCACGGAGGATGGCCGTCCGCGATGCACATAGATCAACCAGCCCGCACGAGTCCGACTATTGGGACTGGCGACTAAGCTATCCGACTGGCGAAGTCCAGGCATCCTGGTTGAGGAAAGATCTGCAGCGTGAGCAGGGACGCACCGAGGCGGTGCCCTCCGTTTCGGCCGCTCAGCAAAAAGCCTTCAGCCTGGGCGACGGTGTACTGGATCCCAGTCGCGCGACTTCAATTGGGCCGCAGCCGCTGGACTGGGGAAATATCGATTTGAATTTCGGCCACGTCGGCGGACGGGTGAATGTGTTGTTGACCCATCCGAGCAACCCCAGTGTTGCCTGGTTCGGTTCGGATGGCGGTGGTGTCTGGAAGACCAGCAACTGTTGCGGCGCCGATACTTTGTGGCAGCCCAAGACCGAATCCGCGCACCTGTCCAATATCTCGATCGGCGCGCTGACGATGGATCCCAATAATCCCGATGTGCTCTACGCGGGTACTGGCGACTTTCGGCGCAATCGGCCATTCACCTTCGGCTCTGGCGGCCTGCTGAAGAGTTCCGATGCTGGGGAGAGCTGGAGCGTACTGGGCAGCGATGTGTTCAATCCGGTCTACGCCCAGCCGGTCGGAGATTTTCCGCAATATCGCGCAATCAGTTTTGTTCTTGTCGATCCGCTCGAGAGCAGGCGGCTCGCGGTGGGCACCACTCAGGGGCTGTTTTTCAGCCACGATGGAGGACAGCAATGGACGGGACCTTGCCTAACCAATGAACATACGGGACAGCGCCAGGATGTAACTGGCCTGCTACGCCGAACGGCGGCATCTGGCGGATCGGAGCTGATTGTTGCGCTCGGTGCGCTGGGTCGCAGCTCCAGTGTGCGGCCGGACTTATTGCGCTCGGGTGCGAATGGTGTCTACCGGGGCAGCTGGCCCACTGGCCCAGCTTGCCCAAGCGATTGGCAACTGATTTCGCGAGCGAATAATGGTTGGCCGGCAAACAGCGGCAACGGCATCTCGGCGCCTTCGGCAAACCCCAATCCCTTGAAGCGGATCGATCTGGCGATAGCGCCTTCGGATGACCGCGTTATCTATGCGCAAGTGGAGAATCTCGGTGTTTGGCGCAGCCAGGATGGTGGACAAACCTGGGCACAGGGCGCGGCGCAGCCCAGTGGATTTAGCCAGGGCTGCGCGAGCGAATCCTTTGAGAACGGCATGCTGTTCCAGAGCTACAACGCCGGCTTGATCGTCAGTCCGGTTGATCCCAATACGGTATTTCTGAGTGCTACCGATATCTGGCGCTCGCTCGATGGCAGCTCCAGCTTCCGCAATCTGAGCTGCGGGTATGCGCGTACCGACGATGGTCAGCGCGGCACGGTACATGTGGACAATCACGCACGCGCATTCGTCGCCAATGATCCGCAGCGATTGCTGATCGGCAACGACGGCGGCGTGAACTACAGCGGCAATGCTATGGCAGCGCGGCCGTCTTTCGTCTCGCTCAACGG
>JAYSZM010000191.1:0-5751 GCA_043738015.1 Lysobacterales bacterium | reverse complement strand
GCAAGATGCGCGAGGTCTGGCTGTATGCGTTCTCGACCTCGTCGAGCAATGCCACCCTGCCGGTGACGATGCGGGTCGCCGAGCAGCGCCTCGGTGTGCACAATCAAGTTGCCGCGTTCTCGATTCCGCTTGGAGCCACGGTCAATATGAACGGCACCGCGATGATGCAGGGCATTGCCTGTGTCTTCATCGCCCAGCTCTATGGCATCGACCTGACCTTGGTCCAACTGATTACCGTGGTCGGCATGGCCACCGTCGCCGCTATCGGTACAGCAGGTGTACCGAGTGCTGGCATCGTAATGTTGGCATCGGTACTCACCCAGGTCGGTCTTCCGGTCGAGGCGATCGGCCTCGTGCTCGCGGTGGATCGCCTGCTCGATATGGCGCGCACCGTGGTCAATGTCTCGGGCGATGCAGCGGTCTCGCTGATCGTGGCCAAAACCGAAGGCGAGCTGGATATGGAAGTCTATCGCTCGCCCTGATGCCGGTTGGTTCGGTCAGGCGGATTGCGCTTTCCATTCGTATGCGCACAGTGGGGATTCGGCCCTGACTCGGCTAGGATGGCAGTCTTCGCGTTATCAATGACGAAGGCTTATAGTGTGGTGTTGCACACTATGCGACACATAAAATCGCGTCTTCGACCCTGTGGTCGTCGTTGGGCCTCTTGCCAAGGCCGCCAGCCTTGGCGGCGATGCGCGCCTAGCCACATGGCCGAATCCATCAATTTTATTTGTGCCGACAAGTGTGCAACACCACACTTGCCAGCCAGTGGAGTGATGCCATGAACCAGTTGACCGATATCCTCAATCAGGATCTCGACCCGGCGGAAACCCGCGAATGGATCGAGGCATTGAATGCCGTGATCGGCGTCGAGGGGCCGGAGCGCGCGCACTACATTCTTGAACGCTTGGTGGATGAAACCCGCCGCGCCGGCGGACATCTGCCGTTTCCGCTGACCACCGAATACGTCAACACCATTCCGCCGCAACTGGAAGCCCGCTCATCCGGCGATGCTGCGATGGAATGGAAAATCCGCTCGATCCTGCGCTGGAATGCCGCCGCGATGGTGGTGCGTGCCAATCGCAAGCCGGGCGAGCTCGGCGGCCATATCGCAAGCTTTGCTTCCAGTGCCACTTTGTACGACGTCGGCTTCAATCATTTCTGGCGCGCTGCCAGCGACAGCCATCCGGGCGATCTGCTCTATATCCAGGGCCATTCCGCGCCGGGTATCTATGCGCGCGCCTACCTTGAGGGCCGGCTGACCGATGAGCAGATCGACCACTTCCGCATGGAAGTCGATGGCATTGGGATTCCGTCGTATCCGCATCCCTGGTTGATGCCGGATTTCTGGCAGACGCCGACGGTATCAATGGGTCTCGGTCCGATCAGTGCGATCTATCAGGCGCGCTTCTTCAAATATCTCGAACACCGCGGCCTGCTGCCCGAGACCGACCGCAAGGTCTGGTGTTTCATGGGTGATGGCGAGAGCGATGAGCCCGAGTCGCTCGGCGCAATCTCGCTGGCCGGCCGCGAGCGTCTCGACAATCTGGTCTTCGTCATCAACTGCAATCTGCAGCGGCTGGATGGCCCGGTGCGCGGCAATGGCAAGATCATCCAGGAGCTTGAAGGCGGTTTCCGCGGTGCCGGCTGGAACGTGGTCAAGTTGATCTGGGGCAGCTACTGGGATCCGCTGCTGGCGCTCGATACCACCGGCAAGCTGCGTCAGCTGATGATGGAAACGGTCGATGGCGAATACCAGAACTGCAAGGCCTTCGGTGGTGCGTACACGCGCGAACATTTCTTCGGCAAATATCCGGAGACCAAGGCCATGGTCGCCAGCCTGTCCGATCAGGACATCGCACGGCTCAATCGCGGCGGCCACGATCCGCACAAGGTTTATGCCGCCTACGCCGAGGCGCATGCGCGCAAGGGCATGCCAACGGTGATTCTTGCCAAGACGGTAAAAGGCTATGGCATGGGCGATGCCGGCGAGTCGAAGAACATCACCCATCAGCAGAAAAAGATGGACACGGCGTCGATCAAGGCGTTCCGTGATCGCTTCAATATTCCGGTGGCCGACGACAAGCTCGACGACGTGCCGTTCTATCACCCCGGCCCGGATTCGCCCGAAGTGCAGTACATGAAGGCGCGCCGCGAGGCGCTCGGCGGCTCGATGCCGCAGCGTCGGCGCAAGTCGGAGTCCTTGTCGGTACCGGAATTGTCGGTGTTCGAGCGGCTGCTCAAATCCAGTGGCGAGCGCGAGATTTCGACCACGATGGCCTTTGTGCAGGCGCTCAATATCATTCTGCGCGACAAGACGATCGGTCCACGCACGGTGCCAATTGTTGCCGATGAGGCACGTACCTTCGGTATGGAAGGCCTGTTCCGCCAGATCGGCATCTACGCCCCGTTTGGCCAGCTCTATCGTCCGATGGATGCCGACCAGTTGCTGTATTACCGCGAAGACGCCGCCGGTCAGGTCCTGCAGGAAGGCATCACCGAGGCCGGCGCCTTCTGCTCATGGATGGCAGCGGCGACCAGCTACAGCACCAATAATCTGCCGATGCTGCCGTTCTTCATTTTCTATTCGATGTTTGGCATGCAGCGCATTGGCGATTCCTGCTGGCAGGCCGCGGATATGCGCGCGCGCGGCTTCCTGCTCGGTGCCACTGCCGGACGCACTACGCTCAATGGCGAGGGCCTGCAGCACGAAGACGGTCACTCGCATCTGCTCGCTGGCGCGATTCCCAATTGCCGTCCCTACGATCCTACGTTCGGATTCGAAGTGGCGGTCATCGTGCAGGACGGCATGCGCCGGATGATGACCGACCAGGAGGATGTCTATTACTACATCACCCTGATGAATGAAAATTACAGCCATCCCGATATGCCGGCCGGCGCCGAGGAAGGCATCCTGCGCGGCATGTACCTGCTCAAGGATGGCGGCAAGGTCAAGAAGAATGAGCCGCGCGTCCAGCTGATGGGTTCGGGCACGATCCTGCGCGAAGTCATTGCGGCAGCCGAACTGCTGGAGAAAGATTTCGGCGTCAGCGCCGATGTCTGGTCCTGCCCGAGCTTCACCGAATTGCGCCGCGATGGCGTCGATGTCGAGCGTTGGAATCGGCTGCATCCCGAGGCCGCCCCGAAGAAGTCCTGGATCGCCGGCCTGCTCGATGGCCGTGGCGGCCCGGTGATTGCCGCGACCGATTACGTACGCGCCTATGCCGAACAGGTGCGCGCCTATCTGCCGCGCGGGGTGCTTTACACCGCGCTCGGCACCGATGGTTTTGGCCGCTCGGATACACGCAGCAATCTACGTCGCTTCTTCGAGGTCGATCGCCATTACATCGCCCATGCGGCGATCGCGGCACTCGCCAGCGAAGGCAAGATGAATCCGCAGGACGTGGCGCGCGCGATCAAGCGTTACAAGATCGATCCGGACAAACCCAATCCGGTGACCGTTTGAGGATACGCCGCAGCGGCCCGTGCCGCTCCGGTCGTGTTGGCCAGGTAACGCTGTATCCAGGCCGGCTCCGCCGGCCGTCGACTCTCGAGGGATTCCAGCATGAAGATCAAGCGCGCCCAATACACCGTCCGTGGTCCCGTCCCGCAGGATGTCATCGAAGCGGTCGAGTTCGACCTGGCGCCCCTGGAATCGGGCCAGGTACTGGTCGAAGTCTTGGCGGCTGCGATCAACCCTTCCGATGTGCTGACCCTGACCGGCGAGTACGGCATGTTGCCGCCGCTGCCGGCGATTGGCGGCAATGAAGGCGTCGGGCGGATCGCGCAAGTAGGACCGGATGTCGATGCCGCGCGCATCGGACAGACGGTTCTGCTCCCGGTTGGCTGCGGTACCTGGAGCACGCATGTGGTGGTACCGGCCAAGGGTCTGGTGGTTTTGCCGGGACAGGCCGATCCGCGCCAGCTGGCGATGTTGACGGTGAACCCGCCAACCGCGCTGTTGATGTTGACCGAATTCGTCACGCTCGAACCCGGTGAATGGGTCATCCAGGACGCGGCAAATTCAGCGGTCGGTGGCTATTTGATCCAGTTGGCGCGCCTACGTGGTTGGAAGACGGTCAATATCGTGCGTCGTGATTCTGCGATTGCCGCGGTGCAGGCTGAAGGTGGTGACGTGGTGCTGGTCGACAACGAGGATCTGCACAAGCAGGTGCGCGAGGCGACCGGCGGCGCCAAGATCCGACTCGGCATCGATGCCGTGGGCGGCCCGGCCACCGACAATCTGACCCGCTGCCTGGCCCAGGGTGCGACCCTGGTCAATTACGGCGCGATGAGTGGCGAACCCTGCCATGTCTCGCCGGGCTCCTTCGTATTCAAGGACATCACCCTGCGTGGCTTCTGGCTGGCACAATGGTTCCGCAACGCCAGCCCCGAAGCGCAGGCCAAGGTGTTCGGCGAAATCGTGCAGTTGATTGCCAGTGGCAAGCTCAAGGCGCGCGTGCAGGCGACGTTTGGTATCGACGAAATCAAACAGGCGGTCACCATGGCCGCGAGCGGTGCGCGTGCCGGCAAGGTGTTGGTTGTGCCAACGGCGCAGGCCTGAACCCGCTCGCCGAATCGCATATCGCTGCCGGCATCGGCAGTGCAGTGATCAGATGCCGAGCAGTGGGCCAGCGCCACGCGCCATAAGATCGGCGGCGACGCGATGGCCGAGGGTTTCGGGATCGCGTGCGCCGCCAAATGCGTGTGCGCGAATGCAGTGGCCATCCTCCGCACGGCCGACCAGACCGGTCAGATGCAGGCTGTCCTCATCAAGTGTGCAATAGCCGGCGATCGGCACCTGACAGGAACCGTGCAGGCGACGATTCATCGCACGCTCGGCGCCGACACAGAGCGCCGTATCGGCATCGTGCAGGACCTGCAGCAGATCCCCCAGATCGGCGCGGTCGTCGGCAATCTCAATGCCGATCGCGCCCTGCGCCACAGCCGGCAGAAAATCCGGCGCGGTCAATCTTTGCCGAATGCGCTCATGCATGCCGAGCCGATCGAGTCCGGCACAGGCCAGCACGATCGCATCGAATTCGCCCTCATCGAGTTTGCGCAGGCGTGTATTGACGTTGCCGCGCAGATCACTCAAATGCAGATCGGGCCGGCGCGCGCGCAATTGCGCCTGGCGCCGCAAGGAAGAGGTGCCAACGCGGGCGCCCTTGGGCAGATCGTCGAGTCGTTCAAATCCATTGCTGACGAAGGCATCAAACGGATCAGCACGGCGGAGGATGGCGGCGATCTCGAATGGCGTGTCCAGATTCATCGGCACGTCTTTCATCGAATGCACGGCGATATCGGCACGGCCGTCGAGCATTGCCTCCTCGAGTTCCTTCAGGAACAGACCCTTGCCACCGATCGTGGCCAGTGAGCGATCAAGAATCTGGTCGCCACGCGTGCTCAGCGGGACCAGTTCGATCCGCAGATCGGGATAGCTCCTTTGCAGCAGTGCGGCAACGTGTTCGGTTTGCCAGAGCGCGAGCGGACTTTGGCGGGTGGCGATTCGCAGCGGCGTCATGGCTTACTCGACATCATAAATCCAGTTGAAGGGTGCGGCGGAGTGGGTGAGCAGCGTATGTGATCTTGATGTTGAAGTTGAAGTTGACGTTGACGTTGTCCCCGAGGGGATTGCATAGAGCGGGGCTTGCCCCGCTGCTCTTGATCCTGATTTGCGGCACCGGGGCAAAGAACGAAGGGCAGAGGCAACAGCAGCGCGGCAAGCCACGCTCTACAAGAGCAAGAGCA
>JAYSZM010000190.1:0-5753 GCA_043738015.1 Lysobacterales bacterium | reverse complement strand
GACGTCAGCTTGCGAGATCCACGATGTTGATCCCTATCGACGGTTTGCTGAGCAAGGACGAGGCGGCGCAGTTTCGCCTCCAGTTGGATGCAGGCGCGTGGATTGATGGCCTGGCCAGCGCGGGTACGCTCGCGCGTTCTGCAAAGCAAAACCAGCAGCTCGCCGACAATACCGAGCCCGCGATCAGCCTGGGTCGACACCTGCTGCAGTGCCTTGATGGCCATCCGCTGTTCGTTTCGGCGGCACTGCCAGCGAAAATTTATCCGCCCAAGTTCAATCGTTACGCCGATGCCGGCCACTACGGCACCCATGTCGACAGCGCACTGATGCGCATCGCGGGTAGCGATACCTTGATGCGCAGTGACCTGGCGGCAACGGTATTTCTGTCAGAGCCCAATGACTACGATGGCGGCGAGCTGGAGATCGAGGGCGCGTTCGGCATCCAGTCGGTCAAGATGGATGCCGGCGACATGGTGCTGTATTCCGCCAGCAGCCTGCATCGCGTCACGCCGGTAACGGGTGGCGCCCGCCTTGCCGCATTCTTCTGGATCGAGAGCGTGGTCGCCGACGATGCCGAGCGCCTGTTGCTGTTTGATCTCGACCAGGCGATCCAGGGGCTCACTCCGAATGTCGCCCCGAGTGACCCTCATCTGCTCAAGCTCACGGCGGTCTACCACAACCTGCTGCGGCGCTGGGCCAGCCCCTGAGCTCAGTACCTTCCACTTCGGCCAAGAGATCATTCCATGCGCCATCTGTTTCGTTGCTTCGCCTTGTTCACCCTCATCGGTAGCGGCAGCGCCTGGTCCCACGGCGATGTTTCCTGCGACGTGCCCCAGGCCGAGTGGCGACCCAGCGTAGAGTTGCAAGCCGAGCTGAAGACACTCGGCTGGAAGGTGCGCAAGATCAAGATTGAAAACGGCTGCTACGAAGTGTATGGCTTCGACGAGAACGACAAGCGCGTGGAAGCGTTCTTCAATCCCAAGACATTTGAACGCCTGCTTTGAACGCGGAGAACACGACATCCGCCAGCCCGCCTGCAACGCTTACAGTAGCGGTCTGGGATGGCATGGTGCGCTGCCTCCATTGGCTGCTGGTTGCGTCCATTGTGGTCGCATGGGCGAGCGTTCAGGGCTGGCTGCGCAGCGCCTGGCATGAGCCCGCCGGCTACGTAGCATCCGCACTATTGTTGATCCGCGTGGGCTGGGGATTTGTTGGCGGCCGCTACGCGCGCTTCGCACAGTTCGTGCGTGCGCCGCGACGGGTGCTCGACTACGCGCGCCGTGTTCGACGCGGCCGCGAGCCACGCTGCATCGGCCACAACCCGCTCGGTGGCTGGATGGTAGTCGCGCTGCTGTTCTGTGCCGCCGCTACCGCATTCAGCGGCTGGTTGCTCAGCACCGACCGCTACTGGGGCTCGGCTCCGGTGTCGGCCCTACATGCCCTGCTTGCATGGTCCTTGCTCGTGTTGATCGCTCTACACGTGATCGGCGTAGCCTTCACCAGTTTGCGCCATCGGGAAAATCTGCTGCGCGCAATGATCACCGGGCGCAAGAGAGCGGCGGCTGGAGACGACATTGCATGATGGCGGTCAAGCTGCGCGTGGAATTTCACCAGACCGAGCGCAGGGCCGGACGATGGCAGCTTCGCGGAGCTGGAATGCCTTGTGGAACGCAGCCTGCGCATGCCCGAATATCGAAACTGCGGAAATCCGCAGCGTGCTCACGGCTCGGGCAGAAACTCGAACGCCATCACCAGCGCATCCTCACGGCCGTTCTTGGCCGGGTAGTAGCGCGGTCGGCGGCCGATCTCGTTGAATCCGATGTCGTGGTAGAGCCCGATGGCGATCGGATTGCTCGGACGCACTTCGAGAAAAATCCGTTCGACGCGATGCCAACGCGCGACGTCCATCGCACGCTTGACCAGACGACGGCCGTGACCTTGGCCGTGGGCAGTCGGCTCCACGCAGATATTGAGGACGTGCGCCTCACCCGCGGCCACCGAGAGCATGAAATAGCCAAGCACGATGCCGCCCTGCTCAAGCACGAAGCCGTGGTAACCGGCACGCAGGCAGTCGCGGAAAATCTGCGGAGTCCAGGGAAACTCATAGGCGCGCTGCTCGATGTCGATGACCTGATCGACATCGGCTTCGCGCATCTGGCGCAGATTGGAAGTGCTGTCCAGCGCCGCCACCATGATCAGACCTGCAAGGCCCTGAGGACCGGCTTGATCGACCACCAGAGCGCGCGGCGCGCTGAGGCGCTGCGCTGCAATTCCGCCAGCGGCGGCACGCGCAGGCCGAGCACGTCGCTCGGCAAAATGGCATCCACGCCAAGCTGCACCGCGAATCGCGCCGAGCCGCCGGAAACCGTATCGGCGGTGCAAATGGTCGACCCAGGCAGGGCCAGCACGAGGTGCTTGATGAACTTCAGATCAGCATGCACGCGTTTCTCCAGCACCAGCATGACCGCCCTCGCCTGCATCGGTCGCACGCGGGCACGCGGGGGCATAGCAGCCGGCGCAGCGACCGGCTCGGGCATATACGCCGGACCCGCGCTGGATGTGCCGCGGCGCGGCTCGACCGTTGGCATCACACGCGCATGCTCGCCGCGCGCATTCGGTGCGGCCGGGCGCGATGGTCGGTAATCACCCGTGCGCCGCTGCCAGAGCTCATAGCCCATTACCCGCAGGATACGCTGACGCTCGCCCTCGCTGAGCGGTGCCGAGCTCACAACTCAATCCTCTGCAATTCAGCCCAGAAGGCAGCGTAGCTCTGGTCGATCGCGGTGGCGAACGCGCGCACCGTGGCCTGGATGCTGTCGCTGCTGGCCGCGACGTCGGCGCCGTAATCCGACAGCAGCAGCGGCTCGAACTGTGCACCGCGCTCTACCCGCAGTTCGATGCGCACACGCGCCAGCCATTGTTCGCCGGATTTGACGCGTTCGAATCGCTCGATCCGACCCGAAATGCGGAGGCTGTCGATCGACGGCGGCAGGCGATCACTGACCAGGCGCGAAGCGTGTCGCGCGCGCAAGGTATCCACCAGCCGACGCTGCAGCAGCTGCCCCGGTGCCTCATCCCAAAGCTGGTAGTGATAGGCCTTGATGCTGCCTTCGGGCTTGGTGACATAGAGGATGGCCTGATCGTTGTAGACGCCATCGGCAATCATCGAGTCGACCACGATCGGCATCGCGAAAAATTTATCCGCCTGTGCATCGGCATCGCGCACCGACGGCATCCGGTAGTAGGCGATATCCGGAACCGGCGCGACCGCGCAGGCACCCAGTACGGCCGCGAGCACGAAGACAACGGTGCGGCAGATCAGGTTCATTCGTCCTCCACGGTCACGTTGTCTGCCTTGGGCGTGAACAGCAGTCGATTCGGACTCTTGCGCACTTCACGGGTGAACTCATTGAGATTGCGGCTGGATGATTCGAGATTGTGCGAAATCGAATCGATCCGCCGCGCCAGCGAACCCGTGATCAGACTCAGATCGCTGATCGCCTTGCGCACTTCGGGTCGACTGTCGTCGACGGTGCCACGCAGCTCGTCGAGCAGAGCATCGAGCCGTGCCCGCGTCTCATCCAGATCCTGGGAAACTTCGCGCGCATTGGCGGCGGTGCCAGAAAGGTCGGCAAGTGCCGTATCGATCAGCTCGCGATTACGTGTCGACAGAATCTGATTGACCGAATCCGAGGCGGTATTCAGCCGCTTGAGCAACGCTTGCGCCTCGGCCATCAGCTCGGGCGTACCGGCATCGACACTGGCGGTGATCGAATCGATCCGCGTGCCCAGATTCTCGATCAAGGGGCGCAGTCGATCACGCGTCAGCACGGTCATCTCGCCGGCCAAGTCATTGACCGCGCCAAATACATCCTGGCCTTCCTCACCGCGCATGTCGGCGCCAGGTTTGAGCATGAGCGGATTCTCGCCCTCGCGGATCGCGATTGCGACATCGGCGAGCAATCCGCTTGATGAGAGTCGAGCGACCGAATCCACTGGCATGGTCCAATCGCGACGCACTGCCAGCTCGATCCGGTAGCGGGTTTTGCCGCTTTCACGCTGCGGTTCGATCGATGAGACTTGACCGATGCGAAACCCCTCGTAGAACACCGGGGCACCGTAACCCAGGCCGGTGACATTGCGATACTCGGTGAAATAGCTGACGGTGCCGCCGCCGCGTCCGGTCATTACGACCAGGGACGCCAGCAGCAGCACAAGCGCGGTGAGCACCACCAGTCCGACCAGGGTGTAGTTGATGGTGTCGCGTTTCATGAGGTGATTATTGCCGATGCGGGCGGTTTCGTGCGCGACGCGCGCTCCGCGAACCCTGGACCAGGAAGCTGACCCGGATGACAGGCAGCGTGCACAGACGGCCGACGTGCCTTGACGGCGCTCAACCGATTTTTCCGGCCAGGACGAAGACCGACAGGATGGCGAGCCAGACCACGAGCACGCGCCAGATCAGCGCCATGGCCTGCTGCAGGGCCAGCATGGCGGTTTCATCCATGGCCGCCTGGTCATCCGACTCGGGATCGAGATCGACACTGGCGCGGGCTGCGGCGGTCATGTAACCAGGATCGCTGGAATACCAGCCGGGCACGCGCTGACCATGGAAATCGCGCCAGGCGGTGAGCACCGAATCAAAATCTGCAGCCAGGGCCAGCGCCACCGTCATCAGCTGCGCGGCCGGCCAGTTGAGCAGGCGGCGTAGTTCCTGCACCGCACGCAATTGCGCTGCCGAGAGCGCGTCGCCAAACGCGCGTGAACCCGCAGCGAGGCTGGTCAACCGATACAGCAGGGCACCCGAGGCACCGAGCAGGAGGAACCAGAACAGCACGCCGAACCAGCGCGAGAGCGCGGCCAGAAACACCTGGTCGACAACCACGCCGCTGTCGAGCGGCAGACCAGGAACGGGTGCCTCGTCCGGAAGATTTTGTAGCGCTTCGATACGCTGATCACGCTCGGCAGCAGTCTGGATGGCCTCGACTTCGACATCGAGGTCGCGCGGACCCCAACAGTAGAAAAGCACCATGGCAGCGAAGGCGAAACCCGGCAGACCCCACCACAGGTCGTGCAGCAGCCACTGGCACAGTGCCATCAGCAGCACCGGCAAACCCAGGCTCAGCAGCAGGGCGCTGGCCCGCAGCCAGAACTGGGTGTCGCCCAGCCGCTCGGCACAGCTGCGCAGCCAGGACTGAAACCAGGAGTAATCGCGCACCCGAGCCAGGTCGGGCACAGCGTGCCCGATCAGCAAGGCGAGCAAGGTGGCGAGCAGAGCGGTAGCCATGTAATTCCCTGATTCGATTGCGCCATTCTACGTGATTGATCCGGTCAGCGATCATCCAGACTGCGGCGTATGTGGAGAAGCTCCTGCTGATTTCTCGGGACACGGGTAGAATCACCGCCATCGACATTGCCGGGCAGACCCGCGCAGGCGGCAAGCCGCAAGCGCACACGGCGCCACGCCGGCGCAGGAGATCGAGGACAGGCCATGCCCAGACTGACCATCGCTTCGACTCTGGCCAAATGGGTTCCGCTCACTGTAGGCGCCTTGCAGCTGGAGCTGCCGAGTCAAAGCCTGCGCAGTGCACTCGAACAGGCCTTCGTCGAGTTCCCGACTTTACGCAGCTATGTGCTCGATGACCAAGGCGCCCTCCGCCACCATCTGGCGATCTTTGTCGATGGGGTCGCGGTGCGCGACAAGGTTCATCTGCAACTGCAGTTACCCGAACAGGCGGAAGTCTTTCTAACGC
>JAYSZM010000189.1:0-12030 GCA_043738015.1 Lysobacterales bacterium | reverse complement strand
GGCGTCGCGATCAACCAGGGCCTGCAGATCACCGCTATCGCGACGCGCGACCCGATCCAGAAATCCACTGGCATCTGGATGCGGGGTAATCAGCACATCGCAATCCAATGCCGCTACGGACTTCAAGCCCGCCCGAAAATCGACAACGCGTTCGGGATGCGCCGGATCGCTGTAGCGATACTTGCCCGCGACCATCGCGGTCAGACTGTCAGCGTAGACCATGCTGACGCATCGACCCTTCTCACAGCTGCTCCAGGTCCAGGTCGTGCTGCCGGGCGTATGTCCTGGCGTCAGATGCGCGGTCAATTCGATATCGCCGAGCCGCAGCATCGCACCATCTTCGAATCGCTTGACCTTGGCTACCGCCGCAAACTTCGCCGCCGACCCATGCTGCGGGTCCTCTGCGTCATCGCCACCCGCACGCAATGCGAGGGCGCTGGCAGTGCTCGCATGGACGTCCGCACCACTACGTTGCGCCATGCTGGCCATGCCACCGGCATGATCGTGGTGCGGGTGCGAATTCAGGATCATCTTCACATCCTCAACCCGAAATCCGAGTGCGCGGATGTTCGCCTCGATCATCGCGACATTTTCCTCCAGCGGCACGTCGATCAATACATGTCCGGCATCGGACGTGATCAACAGCGCCGTCAACCCACGACTACCGACGTAGTAGGTGCCGCCGTGGACGCGAAACGGCGACTGCGGCGCAGTCCAATCCGACGCTATCGATGAACCTCCGACCAGCAGGCCTGCCAACAAAAACCCTAATCGAATACTGCTCATCCTGCTCCTTCGTCCAAATGTCGGGTGATTCGACCAACAGATCGATCCGTCTGGTCAGGATGTTGGCGAACCCAACGGCGCAATCGCTGGCGCGATAATGGCAAAGTCGAGATGGAGACTCGGGAATCCCTGACCTGCGGTACGACAAACCGGCGGGGTCCGCGGACAACGCCACGGAAGGAGCAAGTGCTGCCGCGCAAGAACAGCGAGTGGCCCGGATGGCGTAGCGAAGCAACGCAATCCGGGGCTGCTGTCGTAGGATGCGCTGAGCGCAGCGATGCGCATCGATAGCGGATATTCCGGAGGTGCTCGCTATCGGGTTGCGATCGTGATGCGCTTCGCGTTGCTCAGCGCATCCTGCGTGGGATCGCCGGATCGCCCCCACAAGAGCCCGGCATGTGGCTTTTTGGCCTTGACCGCGGCGGCTGGCGGCCCTAGCGTCGGGGTTCAATCACGGGGGCTGTCATGCGCTGGATCGGTTCGAGTCTTGTGGTGTTGTGCGTTGGGTTTCTGCCCTTGTCTGCGGCCGAGGTGGCACCGAAAGATCCGCCCGATCCCTGGGGCGGTCTCACGTATCGCGAGGTCGGACCGGCGATCGGTGGCCGCATCACCCGCGTCAGCGGTGTGATCGGCGATCCGCTCACCTACTACGCCGCGACGGCGCAGGGTGGTGTCTGGAAATCCAGCAATGGCGGCACGGCCTGGAAGCCGATCTTCGACAAGGAGATCACCCAGTCGATCGGCTCGATTGCGGTGGCACCTTCCGATCCCAGCGTGATCTATGTCGGTTCGGGCGAGGCCAATATCCGTGGCAATGTCGCGATTGGTGTCGGCATCTTCGTCTCTCACGATGCTGGCGAAACCTGGAAGCATGCTTGGAAGACCAAGGGCCAGATCGGCACGATGGTGGTGCATCCGCGCAATGCCGATATTGCATTCGCCGCTGTACTCGGATCGCCATTCGGGCCGAATGCCGATCGCGGTGTATACCGCACCACGGATGGCGGCGCGAGCTGGAAGCAGGTGTTGAAGATCGACGCCAACACCGGCGCTTCCGATGTAGCCATTGATCCGCAGCGCCCGGCCATCGTGTATGCCGGCACTTGGCAGGCACGCCGACAACCCTGGCATCTATCGACTGCCGGCAAGGGCAGCGGCCTGCATCGTTCCAGCGATGGTGGCGATACCTGGGAGAAAGTAGAAAGCGATGATCTGCCTGAGGGCGATTGGGGCAAGGTCGGCATCGCGATCGCGCCGAGTGACAGCCAGCGCCTGTATGCGCTGATCGAAGCGCGCGAGGGCGGACTGTTCCGCTCCGATGATGGCGGCGCCTCGTGGAAACGGCAGAACGCGCACCGCGCGCTGCAGCAGCGCAGTTGGTACTACCAGACCATGACGATCGATCCGGGCAATCCCGACATCGTCTGGTTTCCGCAGGTGCCGCTGCTGCGCAGCATCGATGGTGGCAAGACCATTCATCAGGTCGATGGCACCCGCCATGGCGATCATCACGATGTCTGGATCGATCCCAAGGATACGCGCCGCCTGATTGTCGGCAGCGATGGTGGCATTGACGTGTCGCGCGACGGCGGCAAGACCTGGTTCGCCCCTGCCCTTGCGCTGGCGCAGATCTACAACATCGATGTCGACAATCGCGTGCCGTATCACGTCGGTGGCACGATGCAGGACGAAGGCACGTTCAGCGGACCTTCGACCAGTCGTTACGACGGCGGCAATACGCTGGCCAACTGGCGCTTCGCTGGTGGTGGCGAGGCGGGAGACTTTCTCTATGATCGCGGCCGCGTCGGCCATGTCTATGCCGGCGAATACAGCGGCTATATCTCGCACCATGTCGAGGGCAGCGGCGATTTCCGCAATGTCAGCGCCTATCCGTTCAACAACTCCGGGTACGGTGGCGAGGCGCTGAAATATCGTATCCAGTGGACCGCGCCGATCGCGGCCTCTCCGCACGATCCGCAGCAGATCTACCATGGCGCCAACGTGCTATTGCGCAGCCGTGATCAGGGCAGCAGCTGGCAGGCGATCAGCCCCGACCTCACCCGCAATGACAAGAGCAAGCAGAAATGGTCGGGTGGCCCCATCACTGGTGACAACACCGGTGTCGAAATCTACGACACGATCTTCTCGATCGCCGAATCGCCATTGCAGAAGGGGCTGATCTGGGTCGGCAGCGATGATGGGCTGATCCATGTCAGTCGCGACGATGGCGCCAATTGGAGCAATGTCAGTAGCTCGGCCTGGCCCGAATGGGGCACGGTGGAGTCGATCGAGGCCTCGCGCCATGATGTCGCTACCGCTTATGCAGTGATCGATACCCATCGCATCAATGATTTCCGTCCGCATGTGCTGGTGACCCGCGACTACGGCCGCAGCTGGAAACGGATCACGCAAGGTCTGCCGGAAGACATGTCGAGCTATGTGCTGCGCGAAGACGAGCGCGTGCCTGGCCTGCTTTATCTCGGTGGCGAGCGCGGCGTATTCGTCTCGCATGACGATGGCGCGCACTGGGTGCCGCTGCAGCTCAACTTGCCTGCAGTCGCGGTGGTCGATATCGAGGCGCGCCATGATGATCTGATTCTTGGTACGCGCGGGCGTTCGGTCTGGATACTCGATGATGTGTCGCCGCTGCGCGCGCTCAGCACCAAAATGCGCGACGAATCCCTGCACCTGCTGCCATCAAAACCAACCCTGCGTCTGCGCAAGGATTGGCGTTGGGATGAACACGGCAAGCTCGCCGACGCACCTGAAGGTGCGCAGATCACTTACTGGTTGAAAGACGAATCGGAGACGCCGCTGAGCCTGGAGATTCGTGACCGTGAGGGCAAACTGATCCGCACGCTCAGCAGTATTGCCAAACCGGCACGCTGGACGGAGGACGATGCCGACGAACCGACGGCAGCGCCAGAACCCGAACTGCCGACCGCAGCGGGAATACAACGCATCGTCTGGGATCTGCGTGCCGAAGGTGCGCGCATTCCTGATCGCGCCAAGGTCGATCTCGGCAATCCGGAAGTTGGGCCACCGGTCCTGCCGGGTGTCTACACGCTGCGGCTGGTCCAGGGCGAGCACAGCAGCGAAGCCCGGATCGAAGTATTGGCCGATCCGGATTCGACCGCCGATCTGGCCGCGATGCAGCAGGCGTTGGCGTTCCAGTTGCAACTGCGCGATGCCTTGAACCGCAACGCCGATGCCATCGACTTGATGCGCGCGGCGCGCGAACAGGCGGGCGACTTGCTCAAGCGCCTACCGGAAGATCAGCTCGAGTTGCGGACACTGGCACAGAAGGTTGCCGATCGCGCGGATGCCATCGAGGCCAAGCTGCACAATCCCAAGGCCGAGGTCGTCTACGACATCCTTTCCTTTGAAGGCGGCGCCCAGTTGTATTCACAGATTTCTCCGATCTACGCCTTTGCGCTCGATTCCGATCACGCGCCGCCGCAGGGTCAGCGCGAGCGCTGGGGCGAGCTCTCGAAGCAATTGGATGGCTTGCTCGACGACAGCGAGGCACTGCGACGCAATGAGATCGCCGAGCTCGAACGTGCCCTGATCGAAGCGAAGATTCCGCGATTGATTCTGCCTGAGCCGAGCCTGCGCTGAGTCTCTCGTTGTGGCAATGACGCGCCGGATTCAGGGCTTCGGCGCGTCAGCCGCGAACAGCGCACGCCAACCGGCCGGGCCCAGGCGGCGCAGCGTTTCGATATTGCGTTCGAAGATGCTCTCGGCTTCCGGGAACGCGGCCACCGCGCGATCGATGCTCGCTTCACGCAGCAGATGCAGGGTCGGGTACGGACTCTGATTGCTGGCGTGGCTGATATCGCCCGGCGCTGCGTCGGCGAACTGGAACTGCGGATGGAAACTGGCAACCTGCACGTCGCCTTCCAGCTCCAGTTCGGCGACCGCCAGCTCGGCCACTTCGAGAAAGTCGTTGAAGTCGAGAAAGTCCTGCATCACCTGTGGATGGATCAGCAAGGTGGTATCGATGACGTCCGGATCGGCATCAGCGAGCAGGCGCAATTCCCTGCGCAGCTCATCGAGCAGGACTTCTGCGTCAGTGGCGTTGCTGACCACCCAGCGAATCTGCCGATGCACATGCACGGCCTTGGCAAATGGACAAAGGCCGAGTCCGATAACTGCGCGTTCCAGCCAGTGTTGCGTTGTGGCCAGAACGCTGGCTTCGGACAAGTCGCTGGGGTCGCTGATGGCGGGATGTGGGTTGTGCATTCGGGTAGTGTAATCGCGCACGCTTGCAGTGCGCGGATTGGTGGTGGATGGCCGCCAAGTGCGCGGTAGATTTCCCCTCAGTAACCCTCTCCCGCAAGCGGGAGAGGGGATCAAGCGGGGCTCGATCAGGACTGCGATGCGGTTTCCAGATGCCGCCTGCGGGAGAGGGGACATGCGCGCTTGCGTTCCGGAACGCTTTCAGCTGGACTGGCCCACCACCAACCCAAAGCGAGAGAACCCGATGCAACTTCATGCCGCCATCATCACCCTGCTCAATGTGCTGTTGCTCGCTGCTGCCATGTTCATGGTCGGCAGGGCGCGCGGGATTTATGGCGTCAAGGCGCCCACGACTACGGGGGCCGAAGGATTCGAGCGTGCCTTTCGTGCCCATATGAACACCATCGAGGCAACCGTCATGTTTCTGCCGGTGCTCTGGTTGGCCACTATCTATCTGCCGGTTCCCGCAATCTATGTGCAGATCGCCGGCTACGCGTGGATCGTCGGTCGCACCTGGTATCTGGTGGGCTACCTCGCCGCCGCTGACAAGCGCGGATCAGGATTCGTCGTGGCCTCCCTCGGCTGGCTCGCACTGTTGCTGATTGCCAGCTGGGGCATCATCAAGGCGCTGATGGCCTCGTAAGCTTGACGCAGTGCTGCCCGCGCCAAGCGGGCAGCACTGCAAGCAACGATCAGGCACGCACCAGCAGCACCTTGGCAATCTGTCCATGCATATAGCCGACACCGCGCGCGAGGTGCAGCATCGCGAAAAACCCGACGATGCCGACGACGAACATCAGCGCCAGCCATGGCATGCTGAGGAAGTAGATGTTGCCATTGATGATCACATCGTCGAAAGCCAGATAGCCGATCCAGCTGCTCTCGAACAGGCGCAGCACCGGCGCGGCGATGAACGAGATCGACAACGACAGACCGGTGACCACCAACGTAAAATAGATGATGCCGAGCGGCAACATCATCAGGAAATACAGCATCGTGGTCCAGGTCCGGCCATCGCTGACCAGGTCGCGCACGCGCTCCCAGAAGCCCAGCCCCGCCGTCGGGTAGTCGGGACGTCGTGGCATGCGTTCACCGAGCATCACCTCGACAATGCGCCCTTCGACCAGGGAAAGCACCTTGACCAGACCGAGAAACAGCAACGCGATCGGAATGCCGATGATCAGGATCAAAAAGCCGAGCGAAAGACTGACCCCGGCAACGACAAAGGTGAAGTAGAAGATGCCAGTTGCCATCGACAGCAGCATGTAGAACAGACTCGCGTAGGCGCGCGGATCGGCGATCACACCGAAGAATTTTCCGAGCGGCGAATTTGCCGGCTTGCGCGGCGGCGTGCGCAGGGCCCGAGTGATCTGGATTTCCTTGTCGCGATAGATCTCGGCGACTTCCTCAGGCACGCCATACGTGGTCGCCATGCGCGCCAGCAACTCCGCTTCGCCAATGCCGCGATTCTCGGCAAGCTCGGAGCGCAGATGTTCCTCCGCGTCGTAGAGCGCATCCTGGATCACCGCTGGATCGGCACCCTTCAGCGCCTCTCGCAGCTGGTCCAGATAGGCTGCAATCGTGGTCGGAATGTCTTGCCGCGGAGTTTCGCTGCTCATTGGATTTTTCCCTCAAGAATGGCGTCGACCGAATCACGGGTGGTCGACCAGGTTTCTGACCACACGTCCAGCACAGTCCGGCCGAGTTCGGTGATCGTGTAGTAACGCCGGGGTGGCCCATCGATCGACGGCTCGATATGACTGTCGAGCAGGCCGGAGGCGTTCATGTTGCGCAGCACCGGGTAAAGCGCGCTCTGCTTGCTCGACAACAGGGCATCCTGGGTCTGTTCCAGTTGCTTGGCGATCTGGTATCCGTACATCGGGCGATCCGAGCGGCCGAGCACCGCCAAAAGCACCAGGGAAACCGTGCCGGCCGAGAGCTCTTTCTGGAATTTGCGTAGGTGCAGCTCGGTATCGGTCATGGCGCTATAGCATCAAGTGACGTGTAGTGTGATGTAAACACTACTGGCGACTAGACACTAGTGCATGTGCACGAAGTCATGCCCGGGTGCTGACGCCCCAAATATCGAATCAAAAAGCCGCCGAGCCCCAGGCGATCGACGCCAGGGGTGCGCTTCGGGGCACGCGACCGATACCGCAACCCGCTCAGGCGCGGCCGCAACTCGGAAGGCTCAGCCGCTGACCCTCGCGGATCATGTAGTGCGGCGGCCGCAGGCCGTTGGCGGCGGCGACCGAATTTACGCCGCAACCGAATCGGCGGGCAATGCTGTGCAGGGTCTCACCCTTGCGCACCAGGTGCGTACGCCCCGGCCCAGCTTTGCCAGCAGACACCTGCATCGGGCCACTGGCACCGGCGGGCTTGCGCGCCTGATGGAGTTCAATACTGCGCTGCGCCAGCACGCCACTGCGGCAGCGCGCTGCGTAGGCATCGGCGGCGGCTTTGGGAACTTCGAGCATGGTTCCGGCTTCGATGCGGCGGTCGGCCTCGGTGCGCGGATTGAGGTTGCGCAGCGTGCGGAACCAACCGCGCGGATTGCCGAACTGGCCCATGCAGACCGCGAGCTCGTTGATTGAAGCACTGTGTTCGAGCCTGATACTTGCCGGCGTCGCATCGAACTTGGCAAACACAACGCCGTAATCATCCGGATGCAGGAACAACCAGGCTGCGGCAAGCACCATCGGCACGTACTCGCGCGTTTCTGGCGGAAGCGCGTTATAGACCGGCGCATCCCAGAACCGGCGCTTGCTGCCACCGGCGAGGCGACCGACTCTGCCCTCGCCACCGTTGTACGCAGCCAGGGCGAGCTCCAGATCGTTGTTGAACACCCGGAACTGATCATTCAGGAAGGCGACATTGGCCTCGGTGATCCGACGCGCATCGAAGCGCTCATCAAATCCGCCGTTGCGGTTCAGACCAAAGCGCGCCGCGGTAGCCGGCATGAATTGCAGCAGGCCGGCGGCACCGGCGCGCGAGACAGCATGCACCTTGCCGCCGGATTCCTTGGCCATGATGCCGAACAGCAGGGCCTCGGGCAGTCCAGCCTGCTCGTAGACCGGCCACATGCGATGACGCAGGTACTGATAATGCTCGTGCGCATCAAGCAGGTTCGGCCGCATCCAGGTCAGCCATTCTTCGATTCCCGCCTGTACCGCCTCGTTGAGCACAATCACCTCATCAAGCTTGCGGCCCTTGAGCAAGGCAACGCTACGCGCAAGTTCGGGGATCTCTTCTATCGGCATCACGACTTCCGAAGTGCTGGGCTCGGTCGTCTCGACGGTCGCTCCAGCGGGCGGACTGTCTACGCGTGGACGACCGATCAGGGCGAGTTGCATGCGCTCAAGCGCCTGCGATTGTGCCTGCAACGCGGCAGCGGCCTCGCAGCCGCGGCGTTCGACGCAGGCGGCAACGGCGGTATCGAGCCGGGTGCGGGCGCGGGTCAACGCGGCCTCAGCGTTTTCACCTTCGCCGCGATGCCAGGACTCCAGCGCCTGTTCGAAGGCGAGGCCAGCCGCCGTAACATCCTCGGGTGGCGCTGACTTCGACAATTGCTTGGAACTTCCGCCGGCGCAGGCGCCGAGCAGGACGAGTACGGATAAGCAGAAGATACGCATAAGCTCGAACCATTGTAGTGATGCTGGCACGGTAACTGCCGTCATGACATGGTGCAACTCTGGCGGACTACGCCGATACAATCGTTGCATTCATTCTGAACAGGAAGGCCATGAGCAGCATTCATCTGGGCAAGGGCGAACGCGATGTGTACCTGCTCGCCAAGTACGGCAATCGCCACGGGCTGATCGCGGGCGCCACCGGCACCGGCAAATCGGTATCGCTGATGGTGCTGGCTGAAGGCTTCTCGCGCCTGGGCGTGCCGGTGTTTCTGGCCGATGTGAAGGGCGATCTCGCTGGATTGAGCCAGTCGGCCAGCCTGGGCGAGAAGTTGCAGGCACGCATCGACCGACTCGCCTTGAGTGACTGGAAGGCCGAAGCCAATCCCGTCGTGTTCTGGGATATCTATGGCGTCAATGGCCATCCGGTGCGCACGACGATCAGCGAGATGGGACCGAATCTGCTGATGCGACTGCTGGAGCTGAACGACGTCCAGGAGGGCGTGCTGCAGGTACTGTTCAAGGTCGCTGATGAGAGCGGCATGCTGTTGCTCGATCTCGACGATCTGCGCTCGATGCTGAACTTCGTCTCCGAGAACGCGAAGCAGATTTCGGCGCAGTTTGGTCTGGTTGCGCCGCAGTCGGTCGCCGCGATCCAGCGCGCCCTGCTTCGCCTGGAATCCGAGGGCGGCGCAAATTTCTTCGGCGAACCGGCGCTTGATCTCGCCGACTTCATGAGACAGGACATGAGCGGGCGCGGCATCATCAATGTGCTGAGTGCCGAACAACTGATCCTCAAGCCGCGCGTGTATTCGAGCTTCCTGCTCTGGATGCTGTCGGAGCTGTTCGAGAATCTTCCAGAGGTCGGTGATCAGCCCCTGCCCAAGCTGGTGTTCTTTTTCGATGAGGCGCATCTGCTGTTCGCCGATGCGCCGGCGTCGCTGAAGCAGCGCATCGAACAAGTCGTCCGCCTGATCCGTTCCAAGGGCGTCGGCATTTATTTCATCTCGCAGCTGCCCGATGATGTGCCCGACGTGGTACTCGGTCAGCTCGGCAATCGCGTTCAGCACGCCCTGCGCGCCTTCACCCCGCGCGATCAGAAGGCGGTCAAGACCGCGGCTGAAACCTTTCCACCCAATCCCAGCTTCAAGGTGGTCGATGTGATCACCCAACTCGGCGTCGGCGAGGCCCTGGTCAGCACCCTGCAGGAAGGCGGCATACCGCTGCCGGTCGAGAAGACCTATATGGTGCCGCCGCATTGCCGGATCGGCGCCATCAGCAGCGAGGAGCGCGCACTGGTTCGCGCGCGATCACCGATCGGCACGCGTTACGACGCGCCTGTCAATCGCGAATCGGCGCATGAGGTATTGAAAAAGCGCGCCGAGCAAACCGCAGCAGCGCAGACGAGCAATGCGGAAAAGCCAGCCGCGGCGCCGCCGGTTGCAGCGCCAGCGCCGACTGCACCCGCCGCCGATGGCTGGGGCGCGAAAATCAAGTCCTTCCTGTTTGGCACCTCTCGCCGACAGGGTGCGATCGAGACATTTGCCAAATCCGCGGCGCGCAGCGCCGGCACCCGGGTCAGCAATCAGATCCTGCGTGGCGTGCTCGGCGGCGTCAGCCGGCGGCGCTGAAGCATCCAATGGGTCGTTGGCGTCCAGCCGCTCCAGGCAGCACAGCGCTGATCACGGCGCCGGGCATGCAGGCGCTGAAAGCCGAGCTTGATGATCTGTGGCGGAACCGCCGGCCTGAGGTCGTCGCAGCGCTGGCCGCCGCTGCCGCCGAGGGTGATCGTTCGGAAAACGCCGAGTACACGTACCGCAAGAAGCAACTCGGTGAGATCGACCGCCGCGTGCGCTATCTAAGCAAGCGCATCCCGGCCCTGCGTGTCGCCCAGGATCGGCCGAGCGACATCGGCTGCATCTTCTTCGGGGCAAGACTCGAGCTCGAGGACGAGCACGGAGAAACCCTGCACTACCGAATCGTCGGCCCCGACGAAACCGATGCCGCACTCGGCTGGATCAGTATCGACTCACCGCTGGCACGAGCTGCGCTTAAGCGCCGAGTCGACGATGAGTTCAGCGCACAATTGCCGGGGCGGCTGGCACACTTCACGGTGACTGCGGTCAGCTACGCGCCCGACGACAACTGAGCACCGGCCACGGGCCTGACCGGCAACACTTGCGCCGTGACCGATATAAGGCACACAATCGGGCCGGAAACACTGAGCCCTATGCTTGTCACAACCGGGGGTGGCACCATGTCGCAAGCGTTCGCACCGCGGGTATCCATTGCATTGATTCTGGCGCTGGTGGCCAGCCTCTGTTCCGCCGAAACAATCAGCCTTCGCGCCGACCCCTGGCTACCCTATAACGGGGTGGGCTCACAGTCGCCAGCCGGCTACATGATCGATGCCGCGAGGCTGATCGCGCGGGCCAATGGTCACAGCATCGAATATCTCAACCTGCCCTGGGAGGACACGCTGGTCGCCGTACGCAAGGGCGACTATGACTGCGCCGTCGGCGCTGCGATCGATGATGCCGACGATTTCATGTTCCCCACGGTGTCCTGGGGAAAATCGCAGAACGCCTTCTTCGGAATGGCCGAGACAACCTGGCGCTATACCGACCCGACCAGTCTCGATGCGGTGCGACTCGCGGTCATCGCCGATTACTCCTACTCGGATGAACTCGATGCCTACATCGAGACACATGCCACGGACGGTCGCGTCGTGGTGATCAAGGGAGCGCGCCGGGCGACCATTTCAGCCGTCTCCAATCTCGTGGCACGCAAGGCCGATGTCTTCGTCGAGGACGTCAATGTCATGCAGCAGACCCTGGCAACGATGACCATGACCGATCGGGTGATCAATCTCGGCACACTCGATGAGCTGACCGATGTCTACATTGCCTGTACGCCGGCGCATCCGCGCGGCAAGCAGTACGCCCAGATGTTTTCCGATGGCCTGGTCAAGCTGCGCGCGAGCGGAGAGCTGCAGACTATCCTCGATCGTTACGGATTGAAGGACTGGGCCAGCGAAGGCCCGGAGTAAGCTGCCCAGTCGGCCAGGACGGCGTGCGGCGCGAACTGCATCGTCCTACCAGCACCGGCGTAGGATGCGCTGAGCCGCGCGAAGCGCATCAATCTGAATCCCGCGACGCTGCGCACTTCGTACGACGACCTACGGCATTGTTTACCCTATGCCATCGTGCCGTTCTGGCGCGGAAAGAAAGCGCTGTGGAATACCGCTACCTGATCTCGCGCGTAGCGCGCAGCGGTTGCAGATTCAGCGCCGGCGGATACAGCCGACCCGCACGCAGCGGCCGAAAGCAATCGGCGGTTTCAAAAAACGCGCGGTCGGTTCCGGCAGGATGCCAGC
>JAYSZM010000188.1:0-2686 GCA_043738015.1 Lysobacterales bacterium | reverse complement strand
CCTCGGGATCCGGCACGATCGCTTCGCTCCAGGTCCGCCGCGTCTCGCCAGGCCACTTGCGCGTCGCATCCAGGCCGAGCTTGGATCCAAGGTTGGGTTCTGGACTGGAAAAATCCAGATAGTCGATCGGTGTGTTCTCCACCAGCAGGCTGTCGCGTGCCGGGTCGACGCGGGTGGAAAGCGCCCAAATTACCTGCGACCAATCGCGCACATCGATATCCGGGTCGGTAACGATGACGAACTTGGTATAGGTGAACTGGCGCAGGTAGGACCATATCCCCATCATGATTCGGCGCGCGTGTCCCGGGTACTGCTTGCGTATGCTGACCACGGCGATGCGATAGGAGCAGGCTTCCGGCGGCAGATGGAAATCGACAATCTCGGGGAATACCTTGCGCAAAATCGGCACAAACAATTCGTTCAAGGCCAACGCCAGTACTGAGGGCTCGTCATGCGGCGCGCGGCCCATGTAGCTGCCGTGATAGATCGCACCGCGACGCAACGACATGCGCGACACAGTCAACACGGGGAACTCGCCCTGGGCGTTGTAGTAGCCGGTATGGTCGCCGAACGGGCCTTCCAGCGCAGTGTCGCCTGGCTGGATGAATCCCTCGAGCAGGATTTCTGCGCCGGCGGGGGCATCGAGTCCAGTCAGCGCGCTCGGCCACACGCGCGTGCGCTCGCCGCGCAGCAAGCCGGCGAACTCGTATTCGGAAAGCGAGTCGGGCACCGGCGCAACCGCCGCGAGCATCGTCGCCGGATCGGCACCTACCGCGACCAGTACCGGGAAGGGACGGTCCGGAAAGGTGGCGCGCCAGTCGGCATAGTCGAGTGCGCCGCCACGATGCGGTAGCCAACGCATAATCAGGCGATTGGGCCCGATCGGCTGCTGTCGATAGATCGCCACGTTTTGGCGCGCTTGGCGCGTGCCGCGCGTGATCACCAGTCCAAACGTGATCAGCCGGCCGACGTCGCCGGGCCAACATCGCTGGATCGGTAGCCGGGCGAGATCGACATCATCACCTACCAGTGTTTCGTCGAGGAACGCGGCATCATCGATGCGGCGTGGTGCGACGTGAGCGAGTTGCGCCAGCTCGGGCCAGGACGCTAGTGCCTCGCGCAGGCTTCCGGGCCAGCGCGGCTCCTTGATCGCGGCCAGCAGTTCACCGAGTTCGCGTAGCGACGCCAGTGGCCGCCCAGCCAGCGCGGCCTCGATACGGTCGCGATGTCCGAACAAATTGCCGAGCAGAGCTTGCCGCGAGCCTGTCGCGTTTTCGAATAGCAGCGCCGGGCCCTGCGCGCGCAACGAGCGCTGGCACAGTGCCGTGCTTTCCAGATCCGGATCGACCGGCTCGGCGACGCGAAGCAGTGCGCCTCGCGATTGCAATCGCTCAAGAAAGCTGCGTAGATCGTGGAATGCCATGTGTGGTGGAGTCAGCCAGCGCAGGCCGTGCTCATCGCTGACGACACCAGAAGCTGACCCTGCTGACCTTCATTGCAGCGGATGTTTCCTGACCTTGCACGGCATTGACCTCGGCAGGCCGCTCACCTGGCGGACGATGCCGAGAGTGTTGCCGTGCGCGCCCGCGACCGCCTTGATCCGTATCAAGCCGCCGACGCAATCTGGCCAAAGCATGGCTACAGCTTGGCTTGGCCGATCGCGGCGGGTGCATGCGGAACGCTAGGGGAGGTGCAATCGCTGGCACAAGTAGTGCGCGTGGAATGAATGCACACCTTGGCCCGGCAACGCATGCCGAAACCGATGGCCCGAAGGCTCGGCACCCTACGCGTCCGTATGCAGATCGTGCTTGACGCACGTCAAGAGGTTCACGCGCCTGATGGTCCAGAGTGCGCCACCTCCCTGTAGTGACGTTCCATGACTCGACCCGCTTCGCTCGATCGCGAGCAATTGCTCGCATGTGCTCACGGCAGCATGTTTGGACCTGGCAATGGACGATTGCCGCAGCCGCCGATGCTGATGTTTGATCGCATCATCCGAATCGCCGACGAGGGCGGGCTATACGGCAAGGGCGAGATCCAGGCCGAGCTCGATATCCGCCCGGATATGTGGTTCTTCGAGTGCCATTTCGAAGGCGATCCGGTCATGCCCGGCTGCCTCGGTCTTGATGCGATGTGGCAGCTTTGTGGTTTCTTCCTGCCGTGGATGGGCGAACCAGGTCGCGGGCGCGCGTTGGGCGTCGGCCAGGTAAAATTCACCGGACAGGTACTGCCGGATGCGACGTTGGTCCGCTACCAGATCGACATCCGTCGAGTGATGCGGGGCAGGCTCGCCTTGGTGATCGGCGATGGCCGCATGCTGGTGGACGGCCGTGAGATCTACGTCGCCAAGGATCTGCGGGTCGGATTGTTCGCATCGCCGGAAAGGTCCTGAGTGCGCCGCGTCGTCGTCACCGGCCTGGGCATCGTCTCCTGTCTGGGCAACAACCGCGAAGACGTTTTCACTTCGCTGCGCGAATCTCGATCCGGCATCCGATCGATTCCGGGCTATGCCGAACTCGGCCTGCGCAGCGGTGTCGCTGGCGTGCCTGATCTTGATCTCGAAGCCATGATCGAGCGCAAGCAGCGTCGCTTCATGGGCGATGCCGCAGCCTATAGTTATGTCGCGATGCATGATGCAATCGCCGATGCCGGACTCACCGACGATCAGGTACGCGGACTACGCACC
>JAYSZM010000187.1:0-77290 GCA_043738015.1 Lysobacterales bacterium | reverse complement strand
TCCGTCACGAGCGGAAAGCCTTAAAGCCTTCGAGCCTTCCCACCTGATCCTGATGGATCAAGGTCGATGCCCGCATAACGAACGCGGCGGGCGGTGCTCTTGATGGACCAAGATGGATCCTCATTTCAAGCCTCTTCAGTTGCGACGGCAGATGCGCGAGCGTCGCCGCGCGCTTCCCGCAGCTGCGCGCATGCAGGCCTCACAGGCTGTCGCCATGCACCTGCGCGATGCCGGCCTGATCGACTCGAATGCACAGGTGGCGCTGTACTGGGCCGTGCAGGGCGAGTTGCCCCTGCTCGATACCGTCCACCTGCTCACTGAGATCGGCGCCGCGCAGTATCTGCCCGTGGTGCACGATGATGGCAGTCTTCGATTTGCGCCCTGGCGCACCGGCGCCGAACTGGCGAGCAACCGCTTCGGCATTCCGGAACCCGTAGTCAGGCCCGATCAGCTGTGCACCGCGGCCGATCTTGATGTCGTCCTGCTGCCCTTGCTGGCCTTTGATGCAGGGGGCAACCGCGTCGGCAGCGGTGCCGGTTTCTATGACCGCAGTCTGGCCGCGCTGATCACCGGGCCGCGACCACGCAAGCCGCTTCTGATCGGTGTTGGCTATGCCTTCCAGCAGGTCGCGCGCCTTGAAGCGCAGCCCTGGGATGTGCGCATGGATCTGATCGCCTGCGAAGCCGGGTTGGTCACGGCGCCGCCGCTATACTCGTGAGCCGAATGGCAGAACTTCCCGGCAATCGCATGAACCAGTGGTTGTTCAAGTCCGAACCTGAGGAGTTCTCGATCGACATGCTCAAGCAGGTGCGCCGAGAGCCCTGGACCGGTGTGCGCAACTATCAGGCGCGCAACTATATGCGCGATGGCATGAAGTTGGGCGATCTTGCTTTTTTCTACCACAGCAACTGTGCCGAGCCCGGCATCGTCGGGATCTGCAGCATTGCCAGCGTGGCCAAAGTGGATGCCAGTCAATTCGATCTGGCGAGCGAGTACTACGATCCGGCCAGCAAGCCTGAGGCGCCGCGCTGGCTCTGCGTCGATGTCGCTTACAAGCGCAAACTGAAGCGCTGCATTGCGCTTGCCCGATTGCAGGAACACGTTGCCGCACTGGGCGATTTTGCGCTGACGCGGCGCGGCAACCGACTCTCGGTGCTGCCGGTCAGTCAGGCGCAATGGGAATATATCCTGGCCCTCGAATAGGGCCGCGCTCACGCCAGCTTGATTCCGGAAGTGGCAAGCCGCGGATAGCCGCGGCGGACCAAGGCAGAAGATCGACGCTACCCATCACAAGACCTGCACTCGGAGCATTACCATGGATAAGGAAGCACAGAAACGCCTAGCCGGTCAGAAGGCATTGCAGTTTGTCGAAGACGGGGCGGTGGTTGGTGTCGGGACCGGCTCCACCGTGGCCCACTTCATCGCGGCGCTGGCGACGATCAAGCATCGGATCGAAGGCGCAGTGTCGAGCTCTGAACGCAGCTCCGCCCTGCTCAAGGAGCACGGCATCCCCTTGCTCGATCTCAACAGCGCCGGCGACCTGCCGGTCTATGTCGATGGCGCCGACGAGTGTGACCCGTGGAATCGTCTGATCAAGGGCGGCGGTGCGGCGCTGACCCGCGAGAAGATCCTGGCCGCGGCTTCAAAAAAATTCGTCTGCCTGATCGATCCGGCCAAGCAGGTCGACCTGCTCGGCGCCTTCCCGCTGCCGATCGAAGTGATTCCAATGGCGCGCAGCTATGTTGCCCGACAGATCGTCAAACTGGGTGGTCAGCCGGTCTGGCGCGATGGCGTCGTCACCGACAATGGCAACTGGATCCTCGACGTCCACAATCTTAGACTCAGCGATCCCGTGCGGGTCGAAGCCGAGTACGGCCAGATCGTGGGCGTGGTCTGCGTCGGTCTGTTCGCGGCGCGACCGGCCGATGTGGTGATCGTGGGCGATCAGATCCGGCCCAATCGCTGAGGTCTGTGTCGTGGGGCCAGCGCTGACTCAGGGTTTTTCGACCTGCTTCATCATGGCCGCCAGTCCACCCTGCAACGCCACCGAGTCGAAGCCGACCTTGCTGAGAATGAAGGTGGCAGCAGCGCTGCGTTCGCCGGTATTGCAGTAGACGATCAGCTTGCGGCCACGATCGAGTTCGTCAATGCGGTCGCGCAGATGAAACAACGGGATATTGAGGGCACCCTTGATCGCGCGCTCCTCGAATTCTTCCAGCGTGCGCACATCGAGAATCTGCGCGCCCTGACGGGCCAGGATGCTGGCCTTGCCGGCCGTTACCCAGTCGACTACGGGAGGCGTCAGGATCTCGGCGAAATCCTTGCTCGATAGCCGCATCAGTTTGCCATCGGACATCATCGTCACGCTGGCATTGCGCACGCTCTTGGTGAGCAGGGCGTCCTCGCCGAAGGTATCGCCGCGGACCAGATAGGCAATGATCGCTTCGCCCTCGCCGCTCTGCTTGGACACAGAAGCCGAGCCTTCCTTGACCACATAGAAATAATCGGCCTCGTCGCCCTCACGGACAATCAACTGACCCTTGACCACATGCACTTCTTCGAGGCGCTGGAACAGCCGTTCGACCGCACCGGTCGGTAGCTTGTGCAGGGCACGGTTGTGCAACACGCGAAATACCCAGCGATTTGCGTTCGGGTCGGCGTCGTAATGACGGAAGCCTTCGCTGCGGCTTAGCTGGTCCCAGATGATGATCTTTTCGGTGTAGCGCCGATCGAGTTTGATCAGCACCGCGATCAGCGACTCGACCGTCGCGGTGAATCGTCGCGGCTGCAGATCGCCCAGGGCATAGCGCCCCTGCAATGAACTGCCGTCGGTGCTTTTGGCCTTGCCATCGGGATAATCGCCCCGGACCACGCCGCTGACGACATAGATCATATGGTCATCGACGTCCCCGGCCTTGAACAACTCGGTGCCCTTGCCAACGTCTTCGGTCCGCGCCTCTTTCGCCAGTTGCTCAAGGCTCTCCGGGCGCAGCTTGTCGAGCGGATAGAAACTGGCGAGCTGTTGGACATCTACCGGCATGGACCTGCTCCCTGCGTGGACGCGCTATGACGCCGAAACTGCGCGCCCAGTGTAGCCTTGTCGGGCGGGCCTGCGAAGCCGCAGGCGCGGCGGGTCACGCTCCGCGCGCGCTGGCGATGACCGGCGCGAACCCGGGCGGCGCGGAAGGCGATCCTGCGGCTTGAGCTATGCCGCGACTTCCGCCACGCTTGCACCTTGGGGGTGGGATACGGGCGCTGCTGACAAACCGGCGCGTGGGTTCCCCTCGTTGATGCCTGATTCTGGAAGCCGCGCAACGCATGTCGTCCGTACTCGAAACCAACAATGTTCCGGCGTCTCGCCTGCCCCTGCTGCTCAGGGCGCAGCCGGATGCGCGAATTGCCCGTCATCGCGGGCGTGACATCAGTCAGCGCGAGTACTTGCAGGACGTGGTTGCGCTCAGCCGACTGCTGCCGGATCGGCGCCATGCGATCAACCTCTGCGAGTGCAGTTACCACTTTCTGGTCGCCTTTGGGGCAGCCCTGATACGTGGTCAGACCAATCTGTTGCCGGCCTCGCGCGCCGAGGCGGTGATTGCCGAAGTACAGCGGGACTGGGACCTCAGTCATGTCGTCGACGATGCGCGGGTCGCAGCGGCGATCCATCAAGCAGTGCGCACCGAAGCGTTCGTGGTGCCCATGATTGCCGCCGACCACATTGCAGTGATCGGGTTCACCTCGGGCAGTACGGGCCAGCCGCGCCCGCACCCGAAGACCTGGGGCGGGTTTGTCCAGAGCACGACGAGCAATCTGGCGGTGCTGCGTCCCCTGATCGGCACGGCCGGGTTTTCAGTACTGGCGACGGTGCCGCCGCAGCACATGTACGGGATCGAGATGTCGGTGCTGATGCCCTTGTTGGCTGGCGCCAGCCTGTATACGCGCCGCAGTCTGTTTCCGGCCGATATCGCCGCCAGTCTGGCCGAGTTGGAGGCCCCGCGTGTGCTGGTGTCAACTCCGGTCCATCTGTGTGTGCTGGTGTCCTCCGGGCAGGAACTGCCAGCGACCGCAGCGGTGGTGTCGGCGACCGCCCCACTTAGCGCCGAACTGGCGGAGAAGGTCGAGCGCGAACTCGGCACCGTGGTGGTCGAGATGTTCGGATCCACCGAGACCTGCGTGATCGCCAGCCGCCGCACCGCGCAGGAACCCTCCTGGCGAATGATGGATCAGGTCAGCCTGACGCCGCAGCCGGATGGCACCCTGGTGCAGGCGCCCTGGATCGAAAATGCCACGATCCTGCAGGATCTGGTCGAGTGTCTGCCCGATCGCCGCTTTGTGCTGGGCGGGCGCCATGCCGATCTGATTGAAATCGCCGGTAAGCGCGCGTCGCTTGCCGAGGTTACCCGGCGTCTGCTTGCGATCGACGGCGTGCAGGACGCGGTGGTACTGCAGGACGAGGGCCAGGGGCGGGTGCGCCGGCTCACCGCCATCGTGGTGGCGCCTACCGTGGCGGCGTCGACGATCCTGGCGGCATTGCGAAAATCGCTCGACACCGCCTTTGTGCCACGACGCATCATTCACGTCGCCGAGTTGCCGCGCAATGCGGTAGGCAAACTGCCGCGTCAGGCCCTGCTCGATTGTCTGCGCGGGTGCAGAAGCGACGCCGCAGTCGCGCCCCCTCGTGGACCGGATTCAGCGGTGCAAGCCATCGATCTCGATCAGTAGATCATTGCGGCAGACGTCGGCCTCGAGGATCAGCAGGAGCACATCGGGCGGCAATCTCGCGCGCAGTACCTTGGCGACATGCTCAGCGTGGCTGCGGTGGCGCAGATAGACCTTGAACAGACTTCCAGGGCCGAAGCTCCCGGAACAGCGTGGATCGTTGGCTTGGGCGTGCTTGAGCAGTGCGTCGAGATTGCACAGGGTTTCTTCAAGCTGGCGTGCCACATCACCGTCATGATGGGTGGCGTGTCCAACCACACTGGCAGTTCCCGAAATCAGCAGCTCGCTGGACGCGGTCAAGGTGGCGCGGGCGAACCGCGGTGGCGCCGGGCCATACTGCCGCGGGTAGTTGTAGGCACTGATCTGACGCGGGTTTTCCAGAGGTCTACCCGGCCGCGTCGCCGCCAGCCAGTAGACCTGGAGTATCGGAGACTGGTCTCGACGACCGATTGCGGTGGCCGCCGGCAAGGCTTCCGGAGGATGCTCGCCAAGCCCGGCGGCACGGCCTGCACAAAAGATCTGGTAGCGCTCGTCATCGCCGCTGCCGGCGGTGATGGCATCGAAGTAATTCCAGATGCGCAGCAGGTGCGGCTTTGATGACTGCGCCTGGAATGCCATCAACTCGGCGTAGGCGGCCTGCGCAGCCGCGCCAAGGTCGGCGTAGTCGCGCTCGTCGATCTCAATGATGGCGAACAGATACTCGTCATCCTCGCGATAGCGCACCTGGCCAAGGCGCCCCGCGCGGACGCCACCCTGGCCATGCCAGACCTCGACCAGGTCGGCGCCCAGCAGGGGCTCCAGCGCGATGTTCAGAGTCTGCTCGGTGCTGCGCGTGCTCATTGCCCTGCCGAACGAGATCAGCGCCAGCGCATCGTCGGCGACATCGACGCCAGGTCGCCGGCGCTCATATGAAACCGACAGAGTCGGCGCCGGTGGATACTGAAATATGGGCTCAAACATGATCTTGCGTAGTCGTGCCGCCGCTGAGGGATTCCTGCGCCTGACGACGACGGATGGCCGCTGCCGCGCGCTCCTTGCCGAGCATGCCCAGACGAGTGAGTCGATACAGCATGCGGAACACGAACAATCGCCAGCGCACACCCTGGTCACGGAAGACATCGCCGGCAAGCATTGAAATCACGGCTTCCTCGATTCGCCAGAAATTGCGCGGATTGGCAAACATCTGCGCCATCGCCGGTGAGGTGAATCGGTAGATGAACCAGGAAAACATCCGCAGTCCGACCCGCACACGCTTGGCGTAACGCTCCTGCAGGCGCGCCTCGAGGCGGGGATCGCGCAGCGATTCGGCAACCACCTCGGCGGCATTCTCGGCACTGTCCATGGCGAGGTAAACCCCGCTCGAAAAGATCGGATCGACGAAGGCGATCGCATCGCCAGCAAGCAACCAGCGGCGGCCAGCGATGGGCTCGCAGGTGTAGGAATAATTGCCGGTAACGTGAAAATTGCCGTCGACCTCGGCGCTGCTGAGTCGTGCGGCAACTTCGTCCACGGTGTTGAGCGTCTCCAGCAGAAATGCGACGCCGCGGCCGCGCCGTTGCTTCAGGTACTCGGGCCAACAGACGGCACCAACGCTCATCAGGCCGTCGGGCAACGGGATCATCCAGATCCAGCCATGCGCAAAGCGGTAGATGCTGATGTTGCCGGCGTCTTCTCCAGGTCGATGCACGGCGTTGCGAAAATGCGCGAACAAGGCCGCGCTCTGGTGTTCGCTATGCTTGCGCTTGAGTTGCAGCTGGCGGCCGAGCAGGGTGTCACGCCCGGTGGAATCAACGAAGTAGCGCGCGTGGATATGGGCGATGCCGCCCTGCTGGTCGAGCAGGTCGGCGCTGACACCTTCGTTGTCGAAGCGCACATTCTGTACCCGAGTGGATTCCTGCGCGTCGACGCCGTTGTCGGCGGCGTGCCGGAACAGCATCTCGTCGAATTGGTCACGACGTACCTGCCAGGAATAGGGAGCAGTCGGCCGCAGGGATCGGGAAAACAGAAACGTGCCGTAGTTCTGTTTGCCCGCGGTAGGGAAATCAGCACCACGCTTGCGTTTGCCGAGTGCCTCGACCTTGTCGACAACACCCAGTCGTTCAAATATTGGCCGATTCATCGGCAGCAGGGACTCGCCAATATGAAATCGCGGGTGACGATCGCGCTCTACCAGCTTCACTTTTAGACCCTTGCGGGCCAGCAGGGTGGCAACGGTTGAGCCGGCCGGGCCACCGCCGGCCACCAGCACGTCGAAGCGGGAATTGTTTACTGAATTCATGGATGGGCGATGGCCGCTCAGGCGGTGCAATCAAGCCGCCATGATACACTGCTCAGGCTCGCCTCCGCCCTTCGGAGGCTTTATTTTCTGCGGATTGCACTCATGTCAGATATCCAGACCCCAGCCGAGCAGGAGCTCGCCAATCTCATTGTCCAGGCGCTAAATCTGGAGACCGTAACGGCCGAAGAAATCAAGCCCGAGGCGGCCCTGTTTGGCGACGATCTCGGACTCGACTCCATCGATGCGCTCGAATTGGCCTTGGCCATTTCCAAACGGTACGGCTTCCAGCTGCGCTCGGACAACGAGGACAACAAACGCATTTTTGCCTCACTGCGTGCACTCAGCGCGCACATCGAACTGCACCGTACGCTCTGAGTGCCGTTGCGGCACAGGGCCCGGCCGCACGACCACCGACCGATGCAGACATTCGAGTCCATCTTCCTGATCGGTACTGGGCATCCCGCTCTGCCCGGACACTTTCCGGGTGCGCCGGTGGTGCCGGGTGTGCTGCTGCTGGATCGTGTAATCGAAACCCTTGAGGGCGCGCTCGGACGCGTGCCGGCCAGCCTGCGCTTGCCGCAGGCCAAATTCCTGGAGCCCCTGCTGCCTGGCCAAGTGGCACGGATCGAGCTGCACATCGATATCGCCGCGGCCAGCGCGCGATTTTCGATACGCCGGGCCGACCGGCTGCTGGCCAGCGGCAATCTAGGCTGGCAGGTTGCTGCGTGAACCCGGCGCCCGCCGAGAACTGGAAGCAACGCCCCGAGGGCGGTGGACATTTTGCCGTCTGGCTGATCCGCAACATCGCCTTGCTCTGTGGTCGATCGGTGGCACGGCTGCTGCTGTTTCCAATTACGCTTTATTTCGTCATCCGTCGCGGCCCCGAACGCCGCGCCTCGCGCGCCTATCTCGGCCGCGTGTTCGGACGCCCGGCCAGCCTGCTCGAGGTGTGCCGGCACGTTCACTGTTTCGCCTCGACGATTGTCGACCGGGTATTCCTGCTGTCCGAGCGATTTCGACGTTTCGACATGCGCCGCTATGGTGTCGAACCTCTGCATGTCCTGCTCGATCGTGGCCATGGTCTGCTGCTGTTGGGTTCGCATCTGGGAAGTTTTGAGGCGCTGCGCGTGCTCAGCCTGGATCGGCCGGACACCAAGGTGCGTGTGGTGCTCGATGTCGGACACAATCCAGCGATTACCTCACTGCTCGGTGCGCTGAACCCCGAACTCGCGCGCACCGTGATCGATGCCGGGCAACACGGCACCGCGGTCGTACTGGCGATCAAGGAGGCGCTCGAAGAGGGCGCGGTCGTGACCCTGCTGGCAGACCGCGTGCATCCGGGTGAGCGCAGTGTTGCGGTGCCCTTCCTCGGCTCGCCAGCAGAATTTCCGGCCTCGCCCTGGTTGATCGCCTCGGTGCTGGATGTTCCGGTGGCGCTCTGCTTTGGTCTGTTCGGCGGCGGAAATCGCTACGATCTCTACTTTGAGGTATTTGCCGAATCGGTACGGATCGATCGCAAGCAGCGCCAAACGGACCTGTTGCGCTGCGTTCAGCGCTTTGCCGGCAGGCTGGAGCATCATCTCCGAATCGCCCCTTACAACTGGTTCAACTTCTATGATTTCTGGAAACCTGCCGAGACTGTTCGGTTGCCTGCTGAGCGCACTCGGCCCGGCAGCGATCAGCGCACAGACGCCTGAGCAGTTGCTGGCCAGCCTCGGGCGACCGGCGCCGGCGACCACAGCATTCGTCGAGGTCCGTTACTCGGATCTGCTCAACGAGCCTCTGCTGAGCCGTGGAATGCTGAGTTTTGATGCCGCTGACCAACTCAGCAAGCGCGTCGACGAGCCGTTCCAGGAGTTCACTGTGATCCGCGGTGAAGCCGTCCGCGTCGAGCGCAGCGGCCGCAAGCCGATGCAGTTCAGCCTCAAGCGCGCGCCCGAGTTGCGCGCCCTGCTGGTTGGCTTCTCGGCTCTGCTGTCGGGTGATCAGGCGACGCTGCGGCGGCATTTTGAAGTGGCGGTCTCCGGCCCCAGCACGCAATGGCAGATCCTCTTGTCGCCGATTGACGCACGAATAGCCAAGCGCATCCGGTCGATCACAGTGTTGGGCGCGGATGCCGCACCGCGTTGTTTTCTGGTCGACCAGGCCGATGGCGATTCCAGTCTGATGCTGGTCGATGCTGCGGCCGCCGAAAAGCTCCCGGATCCTCTTGATGCCGACACCGTGCTGGCGCTTTGTCGCCAGGAAGCGACCTGAGTGAAACCAGGGCGCCTACTGCTCGGGCTGTGGCTGCTGACGCTTGGTCTGCTGGCCTACTTCATTGCCGGGCGATTGCAGATCAGTTCGGATCTGCGTCTGTTCATGCCGCAGCCACAGACCGCCGAGCAGCGGTTGTTGATCGACGAGATCGGCGAAGGCCCGGGTTCGCGCCTGCTCCTGCTGGCGATCGAGGGCGATGCGCCCGAGGCATTGGCTGCCACTTCCCAGGCGCTGCTGGAATCCCTGGCAGCAGCGCCGCAATTTCGTCAGGTCAGCAATGGCAGCACGACGCTGGACGCTTTTCCCGATGCTCTGCTGCCTTATCGCTACCTGCTGTCTTCAAGTTTCGACCTGCAGCCCCTGGATGCCGATGGCTTGCGCAATGAGCTGCAGCAGCGCGTGCAGGATCTCAATTCACCGGCCGCCAGTCTGCTCAAGCCCTGGCTGCGTCGCGATCCGACCTTGGAAGTGCTGCAATTGTTCGAGGGCTGGCGGCCCGAACATGAGCCCGAGCGCCTGCTCGATGTCTGGATGAGCCCGGATCAGGTCCGCGCCCTGCTGGTGGTCGAGACGCGTGCGGCGGGATTTGATCCGCAAAAGCAGGCCGAGGCGATCGCCGCTATCGACCGGGCATTCGACAACATCGAAGTGCGTGCCGATCAACGACTGATCATCAGTGGCCCCGGCGCCTTCGCCAATATCATGCAGCAACGCACTGCCGGTGAGGCCAGTCGGCTCGGCATGCTGGCGACACTCGGCATGGTGGTCCTGATGCTGGTGGCGTACCGGCGCATACGCTTCGTGCTACTCGGCGCACTGCCGGTGGTATCTGCAGGTCTGGCCGGATTGGCCGCGGTCAGCGCGGTATTCGGCGATGTGCACGGCATTACGCTCGCCTTCGGCTTTACCCTGATCGGTGTGGCCCAGGATTATCCGATGCACCTGTTCAGCCATCAGCATCGCGGCATCAGTCCGCAGGCCAATGCACGCGCGCTGTGGCCGACCTTGGCGACTGGCGTTGCCAGTACCTGCGTCGCTTATCTGGCCTTTCTGTTTTCGGGCGTTACCGGTCTCGCCCAGCTTGCCTGTTTTTCGATGGTGGGCGTGGCGGTTGCCGGCGGCTGCACCCGCGTGCTGATGCCGACTTTGCTCGGATCGCTGGATGCCGGTGCCGCCGATTCAACGCGGCTGGCAAGTGTGCTGCGCCTGTTCGACCGGCTGCCGCGGCCGCTCTGGATGCTGCCGACTCTGGCACTGGGCTCGGTCCTGGCCCTGGTCCTGCCCTCGGCACCCCTGTTCGAAAACAATCTCGCAGCGCTGACGCCGCTACCCGCGGATATGTTGCGCACCGATATCGAGCTGCGCCAACAGCTGGGTGCGCCCGATGTCCGCCACATGCTGATTCTGCGTGATCGCAATGAGCAGGAACTGCTGCAACGCAGTGAGCAACTGATGCCCGAGCTGCAGGCAATGGTCGACGCTGGCACGATCAGTGGCTTCGATCTGGCCGCCCGTTATCTGCCCAGTGTCACTTCCCAGCGCCTGCGCCAGTCGCGACTACCCGACGCCGCCAGCGCACGCCTCATGCTTGCGCAGGCGACGCAGGGAATGCCCTTCCGGCCTGGAATCTTTGAGGATTTTCTCGTTGATATTGAGCAGGCGCGCACGGCCGCGCCCTTGCGCGTCGCGGACCTGCGTGACACGCCCTTGGCCTTGCGCGTGGACAGCCTGCTGCGACTGGGCGGCGAGGAGGCGATCGGCCTGGTTTCGCTGGCGGGAGTCCATGACACCGCCGCGCTGGGCGCATTTGCAGCGGGCCATCCGGGCGTGCAATGGCTGGACCTGAAGCACACCTCGGAACAGTTGGTGGTCGAGTATCGCGAACGCATACTGTTCAGTCTGCTGATCGCCGCCGTGCTCTTGATCGCGGTGATTGCGCTCAGCCTGCGCTCACTACCCAGGGTCGTGCGCGTACTGCTGCCGATGGCGCTGACCAGTCTGCTGGTGCCCGCGCTGCTGCATTTGCTGGGGATTCCGCTCAGTCTGTTCCATCTGATCGCCCTGGTGCTGGCTGCAGGTCTTGGGCTCGACTATGCACTGTTCTTCGAACATGCCGAATCCGATCCGATTGCCCAGCGTCGAACCCTGCATGCCTTGCTGGTATGCGCAGCATCCACCCTGATGGTGTTTGCCTTGCTGGCCTCGGCATCGATTCCGGTGCTGCGCGCGATCGGGCTGACCGTTTCCCTGGGCGTGATCAGCAATTTTGTGCTGGCCGCCGTGTTCACCCGACGCGCTACGGGGGCCATCGATGGCGCTTGATCGCAGCCTGATCCTGTCGATGATTCCGCACCAGGGCAGCATGTGCCTGCATGATGAGGTACTTGAATGGGATGGCCAGTCGCTGCGCCTGCGCAGTGCGGGGCACCGCGCGTTGCGCCATCCACTGCGCAGCGGCGGTCAGCTTCGGGCCGTGCATCTGTGCGAGTACGGCGCCCAGGCCATGGCGGTACACGGCGGACTGTTGGCACGGGCGTCCGGTCAATCTGCGGCACCGGGATTTCTGGTCGCCCTGCGCGAAATCCAATTGCATTGCGCGCGCATCGATCTGTTTGATGGCGATCTGATCACCAGGGCCGAGCGCCTGCTCGATTCGGGCAGCAGTTGGCAGTACAACTTCGAGGTCCATCACGCGGGCCTGCTGCTGGCGCAGGGCCGCGCCGCGGTACTGTTGCGCAATTCCGTTATCAACGTGCTTGAGGAGCCTTCGCCTTGACCGAGTCCAAGCCTGCACGACGCGCCCTGGTGACCGGCGGCAGTGGCGATATTGGCGGTGCGATCTGTACTGAACTGGCGGAGGCCGGCTGGCAATTGCTGGTGCACGCACACAGCAATGGTGGGCGCGCTGAGGCACTGGTTGAACGCCTGCGCGCGGCCGGGGCGCGCGCCGAGACGCTGAGCTTTGATGTCACCGATGCTGAGGCCACGCAGTTGGTGCTGGCTGGTCAGCTCGAACTCGGGCCGATTTCGGCGGTGATCAACAATGCCGGTATCCACGATGACGCACCGATGGCGGGGATGAGCACATCGCAATGGCGCCGCGTGATCGACGTCAGCCTGCATGGATTCTTTCATGTCACCCAGCCGCTGTTGCTGCCGATGGCGCGCCAGCGCTTTGGCCGGGTGATCTGCGTCTCCTCGGTCGCTGCGGTACTCGGCAATCGTGGTCAGACCAATTACGCCGCTGCCAAGGCGGGCCTGCATGGTGCGGTGCGTTCATTGGCGCGCGAGATGGCGTCGCGCGGTGTCACCGCCAATGTGGTCGCGCCGGGCTTGATCGCCGGGAGCATGGCCGATGGCAGCTTTGCTCCGGAACAGATCAAGCAATTGGTACCCGCGGGGCGCGCCGGGCGACCCGAAGAAGTGGCATCACTGGTGCGCTTTCTGTGCAGCGATGAAGCCAGCTATATCACCGGCCAGGTGATCGGCGTGAATGGCGGGATGGGTTGATCGGCGTCGATCGCTGCAAAAGAAACGGCCGCCCAAAGGCAGCCGTTTCTCCCATGACCCGATGGCCGAAGCCGTCGGGTCGACTGCCCTAGCTCACCACTCGTAACGCGCTGCCAGACGCACCGAACGCGGTGTCTGATAGTTCACGTCATTGAGGAAGTTCGGGTTGATCGTCTCGTCCGCGCGGACCAGGTCACCCGTTTCCGAGTACTCGGTGACGCGCTCGGAGTTCAGCACATTGAACACGTCGACTTGCAGCGTAAGGCCGCTCAGCCATTGCGGCTGGTAGGCCGCGGAAAGATCGAGCGAATAGGTCCACGGCGTCCGTCCGAACTGGCCACGCTGGGTCAGCACTTGCGGCCCACCGTCCTCGGTGCGGCAATAGAAGCTTGACGCACCATAGAACGCGAGATTGCCGGCGTCAGAGCCGTCGGGATCGAGGGTGCTGGTCGGAACATAGCCGTTGCAACTGACTGGCCGGCCCGACTGGACCAGTACATTGGCACCAAAGCGCCACTCGTCATTGAGGCTGTAGCTGCCAAACAGCTTGAGTGTGTGGCGACGGTCATTGGGCAGGTCGCCGAACGCGCCATCCTCAAACAGTGGGTGATCGAAGTCCTGGGTCAGTCCGGCATCGTCCTGTTCCAGCGTCGAGTTCACATAGCCTTCGACATTGCCATAGCTGTGGGCCAGCGTGTACGAGCCCTGCAGAAACCACTTGTCCGACATGATCGCTTCCCAGAAGACTTCGACCGCGTTGTAACTGCGCTCGTACTTGGGCAGGCCAATCACGCTGGCAGGAATCGAAAAATCAACCAGATTGCCGTCGTGATTGACGTCGATGCCGATATCCAGCGAGCGGCCCGGGTTGATGATCATGCACGAGGCCAGGGTCGAACCATCGTAGTCGGCATAGCCATTGGCCTGGACATAGGCCGTGATCGCGTCATACGAGCAGAAATCGTCGTAGCCGTTCTTGACGTCGCGACGGATCGCACGCACACCGGCCGTCCAGACATCGTTGAGCGCCCACTGCGCACCGAGGATGAACTCGTCCTGATACATCGGGTCGAGATTGGTCGATGCGACTGTGCCCGGATCCGGTGGTACCAGGGTGCCGTTGACGTTGGTGCCGCCGATCTGACCGCCAAGATTGGTAGGTGCGCCGGTGGTCGGATCGATACCAGTAAAGAAATAGAACTGTTCGGTCAACTGCTCGGCACCGGAGGCGCGGATATTGGTATTGGAGGCGACCGGGATGTGATAACGACCGGCATTTCCGAACACCTTGACTGATGAATCACCGTTGACGTCCCAGGCGAAGCCAAGGCGCGGCGCGATCAGATGCTTGGCATCGACGAAACTGACGCCATCGCCGTTGCGGTTGTCGAATGATTCTGAGCGCAGGCCGCCGTACAACAGGAGATTGTCGGTCACCTGCCAGTTGTCTTCGAGGTAGATCGCCGAGTTGTAGACGTCGTAACTGCTGCTCGACGACTGGAATTCGCGAACGCGGACGTATTCGGAGTTGACCGGCACGTCGGTGCCATTGACGCGACCGGAGCGGGAAGTGAAGTAGCGGTAATAGATGCCGCCCGAGTAGGTCAATCCGGCGTGACCGGAGGTGAATTTCTCATCGTCATAGCCGAACCGGACGTAGTGGTCGCCCAAGGCCCATTCGGCATCGATGCGATAGGCCTGGCGCTCGTCGGTATCGGGCCCAAACGCGGCGTCCGGTACGGTGAAAGCGGACTCGTTCCAGCAGCCGATGAAGTTCAGCGGATTGCCGGCTGGGCGCGAGTCATAGGCTGCCGGACATTCGGCGCCATCCGCGGGCGTGGTGCGGAAACCCTCGGTGTTCTCCAGGCGACCGGCCTGGGCCGACAGCGTGAAGTTGTCGGTCAGGTAGCCGGTGTACTTGGCCACGATGACATTGCCGCCGTTCTCGGTTTCATACGAGTCGACCAGGTCCTCGTGCTGCTGCGCGTAGCGGCTGACATCGCGCTGATAAAACCGGGTCTTGGTCTTGGTCTCGTTGTAGATGCCGGTGAGTTCGAGCAAGTGGTCGTCGGTGATGTTCCAGTCCAACTTGACCAGAGCCTGCGGATCCTCGTCGCGGAACGAAGTGCTGTCTTCGAACGTGTAGTTGTCGGTCTCGGCGTTCTGACCCTCGATCAGGCCAAAGAAGAACAGTCGATCCTGGATCAGCGGGCCGCCACCGTAGACGTTGTAGCTCAGATTGTCGCGTTCGTTGTCGGAGCGATAGACGAATCGATTCTGTGGTGTGTTGATCAGATCGGTATTGCGCGTGCGCACGTCTTTGCCGTTTTCGCGCAGGGCTTCGGGGCTCCAGTAGACACTGGCGCCGCCTTCCCATTCATTGCTGCCGCGCTTGGTGACGAGGTTGATCACGCCGCCGAGTGAGCGGCCGTACTCGGCGCCGTAGCCGCCGGTCTTGATCTGTTGTTCGCTGATAGCGTCGAACGGCAGAGTGGCATACGAAACGAAATTGCGGATATTGGTAACGTCAAATCCGTTGATATAATAGCCGTTCTCGGCCACCGACGAACCACCAAACGAGGCCAGATTGCCAAAGCCGGTATCGCCCTTGACGGTGCCGGGCGCGAGCAGGGCGACATTGGTGATGTCGCGGGCGACGGGCAGACGCTGGATCTGGTTCTGCGAGAACACCGTCGTTGACTCAACTGAACGGACGTCGATCGGATTGATCGCCGAACCATCGACCTGGATCGTCTCGAGTTCGGTTTCCTTGGCCATCAACTCGACTCGGGTACCGGTACCGACATTGACCACGACCTCGCGGGAGATGCCATCCGAACTCACCCGGTACTTACCGGTGGGGAGCTGGTTGAAGGTGAAACGGCCCTTGTCGTCAGCCGAAATTTCTCGCTTGGTGCCGGTGTCTAGGTTCTCAATCAAGACGCTCTGGCCGCTGCTGGCCTCGCCGTAGATTGAGCCAACCGAGCTCTGCGCAAAGGCAGCGCCGGATACCAGGGCCAGGCTGAGGGTCGCGGCGAGGGCAGACCGTCGCAGGGTTTTTCTTGTAGAAACTGAGCTCATAGTGTTCCCCAAAGTGAGTTGATGTCCAAGCGTCAGGCCCCCCAAGACCATGACTTTCGGAACTTAGCACAAATTTAACTATCTGCTATGCGCCGTCGGCGCCCCGGTCGATGTCGCTAGGACAGGCGAGATTTCATCGTCAGGGCCGACAGCGCGACAGCGAAAAATCAGGGCCCGGCCGGGTTCCGGGTCAGGATGGCTGGGTTCGGGTTGCACCGATACACGATGTCCCGGGCTGAGCGGGGCTTCGGACAACGCTTGCCCCACCCTGTACTTACTCGCGATTTGGCGACAAACCGGCTCACGAGGGTGCGAATCCCCTGTCGGGTTCGCCGCTGGCACGAGCAGACAGTGGCGTAGGACGCTGACCTGCCCCGTTTAGGCGGGTCGTGCAAACAACAGGGAGGCCGATCCGGCCGACGCATCTGCAATCAGCTGGACCAGCCGGGTGTCGTCGATATCGGGGGCGTCCAGACGCGCGCGCTCCAAGGTTTCCTGGGCGAGTTGCCGGAGCAACTGGGCCGACTGCTGGATGCGCTGAAGAAAGCCGGCATCATCGAGTGGAATAGACAAATCGCGATTGAGATCGGCAAACCAGGGCAGGGCAGCGTGATCCAGCATGGCCGCCGGGTTGCGTCGCCGACTCAGCGGAGACCAGGTGCGCAGCAGGATCTGCACTTCCTTGTTCAGTTCCTGGCATAGCGCAAGCTCGTCACGCAGGCGCGACATCGCCGATAGATCGGTCAGACGGCCCTGGAAGTAGATTTGGGCGAGCACGCCCCAGTAATAAGCGTAGTCCCAGATGATCTTCACCGGCATCACTTCGGGGTCGCCGAACAGATCGTACTGATCCTGATAGAGCGCCAGGGTGCTCTGATAGAACGACTGGTAGAGCTGGCCATACAATTCACTGTGCGCACTCAGGCGCTGGCCGCTGCGGTCGCGTGCGATCAGATCGCAGATGTAGGTATTGCTGATCGCGATGAAGTCCGTGCCCGGTGAATAGTAGGGGTCAAGAAAAAGGCCAGCCTCACCCGTGATCGCCCAGCGATCGGCCGAGAACACCTGCTTGCAGCCATAGGAAAAATTCCGCAGAAAGGCGAAGTCCTGCAGCAGCGCGCGCCGGCTATCCAGCGCGTCGAATAGTCTTGGCTGATGAACTTGCAGCCATTCCATGGCCTTCTCGAAGCTGTTGATCGACTCGAGTGGGTGGCGGCGCTCTTCGGCGACGATGCCGATCGAATGCGAGCCCGAGGAGAGCGGAATCAACCACGCCCAATACCCCGTGCCGCAGAGGTGGTTGGTCGATAGCCAGCGCGCGGCCGGCTCGCAGCGCTGCTGCCATTGCGCGCAGTCCGACCAGGTATCGATCTCGATCCGCTCGCCGATGCGAAACCAGACTGCGTTGACCTTGTGCGCATTGGCCTCGGCCAGATCGAGCTTGCGCTTGAGCAGGCCGGCACGACCGCTGGCATCGACCAACCATCGCGCCTCGGTCTGATGACTCTGCCCATCGCGTTGCCAGTGGATAAGGTGCCTGGCTGGCGATGCCCCCGACGAAGTGCCTTCCGCAGCCAGATCGATTTCGCGCACTGTCGTGCGATCGAGAAACTCGACGCCGCGCCGTGCAGCTTCCTCGGCCAGAAAATTTTCAAGAATGCCGCGATCGAGCTGATAGGCCGGCGTCGACAGGAGCCGGCTGGCGCCAACCTCGGTGACCTGGTCGATATCGCGCCGACCCTCTGAAAAGAAAAAGCGGAAGCCGAACTTCTTCAGTTGCCGTGTCTTCAGATGTTCGCCCAGACCGAGGGTGTGCTGCAGGTAATGTGCGCCGATTTCCACGGTCGACTCGCCGACTTTGTGGGTCGCCTCGGCTACCGGATGGGCCCGGCGTTCCAGCACCAGCACCTGGATGTCGGGTGACTGTGCCTTCAGTTGCAGGGCAAGACAAAGCCCGGCCAGTCCGCCACCGGCGATGACCACGTCATAGTGCGCGCGCGTAGCTGGCATCGCTCAGGACTCCGCCCGCAGGGCGGGGCGAAACAGTGAGCGCAATAGCGAGGGCAGAGCGAGGCCGCGAAAAACGATCTTCCAGAAAATCATGCGGGTAATCCGACCGACATCACGCAGGGGTTGGAAATGGCTGGCGCGCCGACCCTCGTGGTAGCGCGCACGGATAGCGACTGCGGCAATCGCAAAACCAGCCTGGGCGCTGTTGATCAACACTTCGCTCTCGAAAGCGAAGCCATCGGCCACCGGCGTATCGATCGATTGCATCAAGTTGCGCGGATACAGCCGCTGTCCGCACTGCGAATCGAGCACGCGCTGGCCGCAGGCCCAGGATACCCAGAAGTCGGCGAAGTGATTGGCAAAACGACGCATTGCCGGTTGCGCTCCACGGTCGATCAGGCGCGCGCACAGCAAGAGCACATCGGGATGCCGGGCATGTGCTCGAAGCAGGCGCGGAATATCGTCGCTGCTGTGCTGGCCGTCGCCATCGATCGTGATGACGCCGGTGAATCCCTCGGCGAACGCGGCCTGCATGCCATCTTTGAGACTGCGTCCCTTGCCCAAGCGCTGCGAATGTCGGATCAGACGGATCGGCAGATCGGAGATTTGGGCCGAAGTGTCGTCGTCGCTGCCATCGTCGATCACGAATACTTCCGGGCACTGCGCCAGCGCAGATTCGACCACGGCACGGATCGCCAGCGATTCGTTCAGGGCTGGGATCACCACCGCAATGCGCGGCGACTCAGTCGGGTTCATTGCAGGTCTTCCATTCGAGTTGCAGGACGAGAGACTCGCCCAGAGGGAGTTCGAGGGAAAAGTCGGATCCGTTCGCAATCGCTTCGAGCAGCGGCAAGCAGTCGGCGATGGCATTGATCGCCAATGCTTGTGCGGCGGCTGAAGCAGCGCAGGGGGGCGTGTTCGCGGACTGCTTCAATTGCCAGTCGAGCCGACCGATGCTCTGCGCACCGCGCTCTGGCGCCAGCACGAGGGCGACCGCCAGCATGCCGCGACTGGTGGTCACCGAGGCCAGCGGGCCCACTGCAGCGATGTCGTAGGCGACCAGCAGGATTGAACGCTGATCGGCGCTACATTGGCTGGCTGCCTCAAGCAGTCCGTGCGCAAAGCTCTGCAGGTACGCGGTCAGCGCTGTGCTGGCCTGCATGCAGCCGGTGCCGATGGTCCAGTAGCCGGCGGCGGCGTTGTGCACCGAATTGTGGAAGCGGGTCGGTGAAATCGCGCCCGGTTCGGCGACCAGGGTCGAGCACATGTAGTCATTGATCGCCAGATCGCCATGTGCGGACGCGAAGACGCTGGGCAGGTCGGTCGCCGATCGGCCCGATTGCGCGACTGCGCGACTGGCGACCTCGAGGGCGATGGCTACCGTGTCGGGCGCGCGACGGCGCTCCGTCGGCGCGAGCAATTCGGGCGCCGGCCGTCGCGCCGGTGGATCGAGCAGCGCCGCCTCGCCACGCAACGCCGCCCGGGTGCTCGGCCAGTCGGGTGTCTGTGGCGACCAACAGGCCAGGCCATCGACATAGAGTCGATGCCGGCTCACTGCGCATCTCCGCGCGCAAATACCAGCACACAGTTGTTGCCGCCGAAGCCAAAGGAATTGCTGAGCGCGCGCCGGACTGGTGCGTGCTCGGTGCGCATGCGGATCTGCGGCCCGCAGCGCGGATCGAGCGTGGTCGTGTTGACCGTGCCGGGCCGAATCCCGGTTTCCAGCGCCAGCATCGTGATGCTGGCTTCGACGATGCCGGCGGCGCCGAGCGTATGCCCGGTGTAGCCCTTGGTCGAGCTGGCATGGGTTTGTGCGCCGAAACGCCGCGCGATCAAGCCAGCTTCCACTTCGTCGTTTTTCTCGCTCGCGGTGCCATGCAGATTGATGTAGTCGATCTTCGAGCAATCAATGCCGGCGCGCCCCAGGGCATCATCAAGCGCGCGTTCGGCGCCGAGTCCCTCGGGATGCGGGGTCGACATGTGATGAGCATCGCTGGATTCGCCGTATCCGATCAGTTCAAGCGCTCCGTGGCCGCGCTCAAGCAGGGCAAATCCGGCTGCTTCACCGATGCTGATGCCGTTGCGGGCGATGTCAAAGGGGCGGCACGGCTCGGCCGCGACCAGGGCCAAGGAATTGAAACCGAACAACACGCTGCCACAGAGGGTGTCCACACCGCCGACAATCGCCGCATCGGCCAGCCCCAATCTGAGCAATCGTTCGGCCTGGGCAAAAACCTTGGCGCTCGAAGAGCAGGCCGTCGCGACCGTGACGCAGGGACCGTGCAGCCCGAGGACACGCTGCACGAAGATGCCAAGCGAGTGCGGCGTGTGCAGGACGGGGCTGCTCATGCTTACCGGAAAAGATCCCTCCGCATCGCTCTCCCGGTAGGCCTGTTCAGTGGCGCCGATGCTCGAGGTCGATGTGCCCAGGATTACGGCAATGCGATCGGCGCCATAGCGCTGGCGCGCCGCCATCGCCTGGTCGATGAACCCGTCCGCCTGCAGACCGAGCCAGGCAAGGCGATTGTTGCGGCAGTCGATTTCTGCGAATGCTGTGGGGACTGCCAGGGACTCGAGGCCGGGGACGCGACCGATCCAGGTGTCCAGGGGGTGAACGCCAAAGTCGTTGCGCGACAGTCCGCTACGTTCGTGTTCGAATGCGGCAATCAGGCCGGTCTTGCCATGACCACAGGCGGTGGTCGCTGTATAGGCGCTGATATGCAGGGGAGAAATGCGAGCGGGCACGTGTTGATTGTCTGAGCGCGGGCAGCGAGTATAGGAAGCTGCCGGGCGATCGGATAGCTCGTTGAACAACAAGCGGCGAAAAATTGGCGCCAATTCCCGACCGCAAGTGTGAAAGTTGGGCCTTTCGGGCACGGCCTGTGTGATGGAAGACTTGCCGCAAGCCCCGCAAACTCTCTATGCCTGACCCTGTCCATGAGCAAAGTTGATAGCGCACCCAGCTGGCAACGACATCTGCGTGATCCCGATGTCTGGCACGCGTTTGCAGTCGCCACGCTGGCCCTGGTCGGCACCGCGGGGCTTACCTGGCTGTTGCATCTGGGGCGTACCTGGCGTGTGGCCAGAGCTGCAACCGTGCTGCCTCCCGCGGGCTGCCACCTGTTGCTGTTCGGGAAGAAGCTGCGTGCGGGCGTGGCGGACCGGGATCTGGTCGACCGCATCGCACGTGCGCACGCGCTGCTCCGTGCGCGCCGCGTGAGCGTCTTGATCCTGCTTGGCGGCAGCAGCGACGGCGGACCCAGTGAGGCCGCCGTGGCGCAGAAGATGTTGTTGGAACTCGGCGTGCCCGATGGCATTCCCATCATGCTCGAAGAGGCCTCGGGCGATACCCTGGAAAATCTTCGTCACGCCCGCGGTTTTCTGGCTGCGCTGGGTGAGGCGCCGGTCGTGCTGCTGAGCAATCGCTACCATCTGGCACGCTGTTCCCTGCTCGCGCGGACTATCGGGATCCCGCACGAGCTTTGCGCGGCGGAGACTGCGACACGCCTCAGCTGTACGCACCACTTGCTGATGTTCAAAGAGGCCAGTTTGAGCCTGTGGCTGGACGCGGGCATCCGCTGGGCGCGCCTGATCGGGCACCGTCGCATGCTTTCCAAACTTGCCTAGAGGCTTCACAATGCTGCGGCACAGCTGCTCCTGGACGCAGCGGGACGGCCGGTTTGCCGCACTGTTCCGCAGTTCGCGCCAGGGCTTGCCAGCGCGGCAGTCGTGCGGCATGCATGCCGTTGCATTGCTCAACCGCAATGCCGAAGTCGTCATGTCGGCATCCACCCATCCCCATAGTGTCGGACCAGGAGAGACTTCATGATGCGCCGTGTTCTGATTTTGCTGCTGTTGCTGCCGTTGTCGGTATTTGCTGGTGGCAAGGCCGAGTTGATTGATTCGCAGCCGGTGGCGATCCCTGCCGGTTTGAACGCAAAACAGGTCAGCAATGCGATCAAGAGTTCCCTGATTGCACGCACCTGGACAGTCGGTGCGAGCGAGCCGGGGCAGATCGACGCCGCGCTCAATGTTCGTGCGCACCGCGCTGAGATCCGCATTCGTTATGACGACAAGACGGTACAGATAGGTTACGTCGACAGCACCAATCTCGACTTCAAGGAAAAGAACGGCAAGCGCTACATTCACGGTAACTACATAAGCTGGGTCAACAATCTGGCTGGCGACATCTCGCGCAGTCTGCAATTGCTGGCGCTGGAATAGTCGCGGTCACGGCAATCGCCGCCATGCCTGCCGTGGAACGTGCGTCGCGCGGTCATGCCGCCTGTGTGTATCTTGGTCACTTCGGCCTGACCCAGGCGCCGTTCTCAATCACGCCCGACCCGCGCTTCGTATTTCTGTCCGAGCGTCATCGCGACGCGCTGGCACATCTCCTTTATGGAGTCGGCCAGGGTGGCAGCGGTGGCTTCGTCCAGCTGACCGGTGAAGTGGGCACCGGCAAGACCACGATCTGCCGTTTGCTGCTGGAGCAGATTCCCGAAAACACGCGGATTGCTATGGTTTTGCATCCCCGCCAATCGCCGATGCAACTGCTCGAGACGATCACCGAGGAACTGCAGATCCGCCTGAAGAGCCGCAGATTGTCCAACAAGCTGCTGATTGATGCCCTGCACGAATACCTGCTCAATGCCTATGCTGAAGGTCTGCGCGTGGTCTTGATCATCGATGAGGCGCAGAACCTTTCGGTCGAGGCGCTGGAGCAGGTTCGCCTGTTGACCAATCTCGAGACATCGACCCAGAAGCTGCTGCAGATCCTGCTGCTCGGTCAGCCTGAACTTCGCGAACTGCTGGCGCGCCCGGACTTGCGACAGCTCGCCCAGCGCGTCACCGCGCGTTACCACCTGACGCCGCTCAGTCGCGCCGAGACCGGTAGCTATGTCCGCCATCGCCTTGCGGTTGCCGGCGCTGCTCGCCCGCTGTTCAGCGCATGGGCGCTCCGCTATCTGCACTGGCGCTCTGCCGGGGTACCAAGGCTGGTGAACATCATCGCCGACCGCGCCTTGGTCGCTGGCTACGTCGGCGAGCGCGCCGTGGTGGGTTTGCCGCTGGTGCGTCGTGCGGCCAACGAAGTACTCGGTGATCACTATCCGGCGGCGTGGCAGCGCGTGGTCGGTATGGCCGCCTTGATCGCCACCGCCATGGTGTTGCTTCTGGTATTGCTGCGGTGAACGCAGGTCCCCTTGTCGTGGTCTCAGGCGCGTCGCAGCGCTTTCCCTGCGCCAGCCGAACACGGACAATGCGCGCATGTCATTGATACTTGAAGCCCTGAAGAAATCTGAAGCCGAGCGCCGACTGGGTGAGGCACCGCATTTGGGTACCCTGCCGGCATGGGCACCGCCCAGGCCCGTATCAAAGGCCTGGTGGGCTTTGCTGCCTCTGGTCGTCGTGGTGGGCGCCGCAGCTTGGAGCAACCGGGATCTGATGAGTGGCAAGCCCGATCTTGGCGAGGAAGCAGCGGTCGCGCGGCCGGGTTCTGCAGCGCCCGTCGCTGCGCCCGCGGCTGCCGCGAGCGCATCAGCTGAGTCCCAGCCGACCCAGTCAGTTCCTCTTTTGTCAGCGCCTGCATCGACGGGGGTTACAGGAGAAACCGGACCGCCGGCCGCCTTCGCCAATCGCAGTGGACCCAGTCCAACCAGTGCCCGTCCGACCAGACCGATGCCCGAACCGCTGCCTCTGCCGCAGAGCATGGACGACCTGGAGGCGATGAAGGATGTCTCGCCGGAAAACCGGCGACGCATTGAGAGTGGCGAGTTGTTCGTGCCCAATCCGCAACTGCTGGCCGAGCGTGGCCCCACCACTGAAACCCAGATCATCAGCGCGGACGCGGCCCTGCCTCCTCCGCTTGACGAGCTCCCGCCGGATGGCGCGCCGCTGACGCGTGATCAGCAGGCGGCGCTGGAACAGGCCAAATTCACCAAGAGCCTCGAACGCGCCCGCGCGCAGTCCCAGGTTGCACCCCGGCCGGCTCCGGTGACTCCGGCGATGCCTACGCCGCCGCCCACGCCGGTGAGTGCTGCCCCGACGGTGCCATCGCCAGCGCCAGCTCCGGGTGCAGCGCTGCCATTGATTCACGATCTGACCATGGGTCAGCGCCAGGGGTTACCTGCGCTGAAAATGAGCGTGCACTTCTACAATAGTGACGTGGCCCGCCGTTTCGTGATCATCGACGGTCAACGCCTCAACGAGGGCGGCGTCATGGGACAGGAACTCTGGGCCCGTGAAATCCGCTCGGACGGCGTAGTTATCGAATTCCGTGGCGTTTATTTCCTGCTGCCTCGGCTGGGTGGCTGAGGGATGTTCGTCCGCGTCGAGACCCGTCGGCGCCGACATCTGCCCTGGGCTACCCTGGCCATTGTCAGCGCCTGTCTGGTGCTGTTCCTGATTGAGAATCGCAGCGGTGGCAGCGATCGCAACGGTCTGCTCTCGGAACTCGGCACCGTGCCGGTGCGACTGGTTACCGCCTGGCAATCTTCAGGGCTCGGCTGGCTGCGCGAACTGCAACGGCTATTCACCGGATTGTTCCTGCACGCCGATTGGCCGCATTTGATCGGCAACCTGGTGTTCGTGTTGATTTTTGGATTCGCCTCGGAGCGATTGCTCGGCTCAGTGCGCTTCCTGGCGCTCTTCCTGATCTGCGGCGCCCTGGCAAATCTGGCTGGCGCGGCAGTCTATGCCGAGGTCAGTGTGCCCATTATTGGCTCCAGTGGCGCGGTGTCGGCCATCGTCGGTGCCTACATCACCCTGTTTCCGCGGGCGCGGCTCGGCCTGGTGATTCCGCTCGGCTTCTACTTCGAGTTTGTCCGGATGCCAGCGAGTATCCTCATTGGACTGTGGATATTGACGCAGTTCCTGTTCGTCATCGTCGGGCCGGAGTCGGGCGCACTGGCCTGGCCGATCCATGTCGCCGGATTCATCCTGGGCATGCTGTTTGCGTTCCTGTCGCGCCCGGCGATTGCGCGCCGATTGCGCAACGACTGATGGCGCGCAGCCTGCGGAGATTGACGGGGCTCCGCCCTGGAGCCCCGCATCACCGGCTGATTATTCGCCCAGGGTCAACAGACTGGCATTGCCACCAGCTGCGGTGGTGTTGACGGTCAGTGTGCGCTCGGTGATGAAGCGCAGCAGGTAGTGCGGCCCACCGGCTTTCGGTCCGGTACCACTGAGTCCCTCACCGCCGAACGGCTGCACACCAACGACGGCGCCAATCATGTTGCGATTGATGTAGCAGTTGCCGGTGCGCACGCCCTTGCTGATTTTCTCGATCGTCGAGTCGATGCGGCTGTGTACGCCGAGCGTGAGGCCGTAACCGGTGTCGTTGATTTGGCGGATCACCCCGTCGATATCCTTGCCAGAGAAGCGCAGCACGTGCAGCACCGGACCGAACACCTCGCGCTTGAGCGTGGCCAGCGAGGGAATCTCGAAGGCGCGCGGTGCAAAGAAGGTGCCGTGCGCCGTTTTATCGGCGTCGAGGCCGACCTGCTTGATCAGCCGCGCTTCCTGGTTCATCCGCTCGGAATGTTTTTCAAGCACCGCACGGGCGCGATCATCGATCACCGGGCCGACATCGGTGGACAACAGACCGGGATCGCCGACGACCAGCTCTTCCATCGCGCCGGCCAGCATGCCGAGCACCTTGTCGGCGATGTCCTCCTGCACAAACAGCACGCGTGCGGCCGAACAGCGCTGCCCAGCCGAGCCGAACGCCGAATTGATCGCATCCTTGACCAGTTGTTCGGGCAGGGCAGACGAGTCGGCGATCAGCGCATTCTGCCCGCCGGTTTCTGCAATCAGCACCGGAATGGCGGACTCGCGCGCAGCGAGCGTGCGGTTGATCAGACGCGCCGTCTCGGTTGAGCCAGTGAATACCACGCCGACCACGCGCGGGTCCTCGGTCAACAGCGCGCCAATGGTCGCCCCGGTGCCCGGAGCGAGCTGCAACACCGACTCGGGAATTCCGCACTCATGCAGGAGTTTGACTGCGGTATGCGCGACCAGATTGGTCTGCTCGGCTGGCTTGGCGATCACCGCATTGCCGGTGACCAGGGCCGCCGCAACCTGTCCGATAAAGATCGCCAGCGGAAAGTTCCAGGGGCTGATGCAGACGAAGACCCCGCGGCCGTGCAGACTGAGCTGGTTGAGTTCACCGGTCGGTCCCGGCAGTACCTCCGGCGTGGTCATCAATTTGCGCGCCAACGCCGCGTAGTAGCGCAGGAAGTCGACTGCCTCGCGTACTTCTGCGATGCCGTCAGGGATGGTCTTGCCGGCTTCACGTGTACACAGGGCGATGAACTCCGGCATGCGCGCTTCCATCTGATCCGCAGCATGTTCAAGAATCTTGGCGCGCGCCGCTGGCGGCGTCTGGTCCCAGTCGGCCTGCGCCGCAACCGCATTGTCCAATGCCTTGGCAACACCGGCGGCTTCGGTTGCGATCCAGGTGCCGACCTGGCGACGTCGATCTGAAGGGTCGCTGACCGGCGCTGGCTGCACCGCCGAGCGATATCCCGGAATCAGTGGTTCGGCACGCCAGGGCCGGATCGCGGCATTGACCTTCGCGGCGAGCTCGTTGAGTTCATTGTCGTTGGCTAGATTGACGCCCATGGAATTGTTCCGCTGTTGGCCGTAAAGACGCGCGGGGAAATCGATGCGCGGGTGGGATTTGCTCTCGAAGCCGACGACGACGCCGACCGGATCCTTGATGATGTCGCCGATCGCCTGTGACTCATCGACGATGCGATTGACGAAGCTGGTGTTCGCGCCATTCTCCAGCAGGCGCCGGACCAGGTAGGGCAGCAGATCTTCGTGTGAGCCTACCGGCGCGTAAACGCGGCAGGGATGGCCCAGTTTGTCGGCGCCAACGACTTCGGCATAAAGATCGGCACCCATGCCGTGCAGTCGCTGGAACTCGAAGGCGCGACCCTGCGCGTAATGCCGGATCGCCGCGATCGTATGTGCGTTGTGGGTCGCGAACTGCGGGTAGATCGCATCGTGGTAGTCGAACAGACGACGCGCGCAGGCGAGGTAGCTGACATCGGTATTGGGCTTGCGGGTGAACACCGGAAAGCCGCTGTGCCCATCGACCTGGGCGCGCTTGACCTCGGAGTCCCAGTAAGCGCCCTTGACCAGGCGCACGCACATCTTGCGGCCGGCGCTTCGACATTGCGCGGCGAGCCAGTCGAGCACGAACGGCGCACGCTTCTGGTAGGCCTGCACCGCGAGACCGAATCCATCCCAGCCGGCCAGCGAGGGATCGCGAAACACGGCGCCGATGATTTCCAGCGAAAGCTCGAGACGATCGGCCTCTTCGGCATCAATCGTGAGTGCAAAACCACGTGCGCGTGCCAATTGCGCCAAGCGGAGCACGCGGGGTGTCAGTTCATTGAGCACGCGCGCGCGTTTGCCGACTTCGTAGCGCGGATGCAGCGCGGACAATTTCACCGAGATTGACGGCGCCTCGTAGATGTCTGCATAGGGGCCGCGCGCGCCAATCCGTTCGATCGCCGCCTCGTAGGCGCGGTAGTAGCGGTCGGCATCGGCCTGGGTCAGCGCAGCCTCGCCGAGCATGTCGAAGGAATGCCGGTAGGCGCGACCGTCCTTGTCGAGTGAGCGGTCGAGTGCCTCATCGATGGTCCGGCCCATGACGAATTGGTGACCCATGATCCGCATCGCCTGGCGTACCGCGAGCCTGATCACCGGCTCGCCGGTGCGCGCGACCAGCCGCTTGATTGCGCCGAGAAAATTGCGCTGGGTTTCTTCGCCCAGCGAAACCAGCTTGCCGGTCAGCAGCAGGCCCCAGGTCGAGGCATTGACGAACAGCGACGAGCTCTTGCCGAGATGGGTGTTCCAGGCTGCATCACCAAGTTTGTCGCGGATCAGGCGATCGGCGGTTTCGGCATCCGGAATGCGCAGCAAGGCCTCGGCCACGCACATCAGCAGAACGCCTTCCTCGGAAGAAAGATCGTACTCGCGCATGAAGCTCTCGACCGCGCTCTGGTTGCGCGCCCGTTCACGCACCCGCTTGACCAGATCGGCGGCCTGCGCCATCACCGCAGCGTCCGCTTCTGCGGGCAGGGTGGCGATGTCGACCAGTTCGGCCATCGCCTCGGTCTCGTCACGGGCATAGCTCGCCGTGATTCTGGCCCAGAGTGGATCTGCCGCGGCTGGCAATTCCGGAGTCAGCAGGGGGGCAGGGGCACTCATGCGCGGGATTCTCATTGTGGCCGCCGCAACCGGCAGCATCGGACCGCCAGTGTATTCAGCCGCCGCCCGGCCCGCCATGCACAAGGGCGCTCCGCCTCAGTCCTTGCACAATTGCGCGATTGGGTACCTGAAACCGCCCGACCCATGCTGGGTCCAGATGGCAGCCGGCTGAGCGCAGGGAAAATAATTCCGACTCGGGTGTAGAAGGATGCAGGTCCGCCCCTGCACGGATCATGGAGACATTTATGGAACGTTCCACTGCTGTTGTCGCCGGCGTAGCACTCGCCGGTGTCTTTGCCATCATCCTGGTGGCGATGCAACGCAATCAACTGCCGCGCGCCCCGTATATTGCTGAGCTTGACAACCCTCTCGTCATGCGCGTTTACGATGTGCCAGCGGAGCGCGCTCAGGATATTCGCAGCGCGCTTTCGGTGGCGCTCGACAATGGCACTGCCGCCCATGCCTCGCTTGGCAGGGTTACCCTGAGCGGCACCAATCAGGTGCTCGTGCTCGCCCCCGTGCTGACGCAGGGTACGATTGCCGATGCGGTGCAGAAGCTCGGCGGAGGCGCAGTTGTTGCCAATGTGGCCGCCTCGACCGTCCGTCTCGAACTCTGGCTGGTCGACACCGATTCCAGCGCGGGCGCGGACGACGCTGCCTTGCAGCCGATCCAGCAAGCGCTTGACGCTGCCCGGCCCAGTCTGGGCATGGTGCGCTTTCGCATGCACGATCAGCTAACACTGGCGGCAATGCCCAATGGCGGACTGGCCAGCGCGCGCAGTGGAAGGCTTACCGAGGTCGACGCGCATCTACGGCCGATTTCCACCGGCATCCAGGTCGAACTGAAAGTGGCTGCCGGTGACCTCGCGCGACTCGAGTCGACCACCAGTCTGAAGCTCGGCGAGACCATGGTCCTGGCACAGCTATCGGCGGGCGGCGATGCAGCGTCGCCAACGCGATTGTACGTACTGCGTGCGACGTCGCTGTCTTCCTGATTGGCAGCGGCCCGGTTCCGGTGGCAATCAATGAGTCGGATTTGCTTGCTGCCTACCGGCGTCTGGACGGGCCGCTGTACAACGTGCTCTACCGCTGGCTGTGGGACGCACAGGAGTGTCAGGATCTCAGTCAGGAGACCTTTATGCGGGTGTGGAAACAACGCCAAAAAGTCGACCCCGCGCGCCTGGACGCGCTGATCTATGCCACTGCATTGAATCTTGCCAAGAACAAGCTGCGCTGGCGCAGACTCTGGCAATTCAGCGAGCCTGACGCAGAGACCAGTAGCGGCGGCGACGAAGATCCGGAGTGGCAGGCACAGCGCAGCGCCGACCAGGGTCGCGTGCGCCGCGCGCTCGAATCGCTGGATCGCGATGCGCGCAATCTGTTGCTGCTTTCCGAATTCTCCGGCCTCAGTGGCCAGGAGTTGTCTGAGGCGCTGCAACTGCCCGCCGGCACCATCGCTTCGCGCAAGCATCGCGCCCTGGCCGCCCTGAAGAAAATGCTGGAGCCTGACCATGAATAGACAGCAGCGCTGGTTTCCTCTGCTCACGCCGCCGCCCGGCGGCTATCAACGCCTCGATGCCGCGCTCGCCGCCGAGCGTGCGCATCAACGCTCCTGGCGCGCGGCGCCCTGGCTCCTTGCCAGCGCATGCGGCGTGCTGGTGCTGGCTGTTCTGCTGGTTTTTCAGCTGCCAAAGGGCCGGCCCGATCCGGTGGCGCGGGCCATGCAAGCGGCCATCCTGCAGCCTGTTCACGTAGTCAGCGTAGTCGATGGTGGTGCAGTCGAAGTGGCGTCGGCCAGTGAAAACGTGCGCGTGTTTCTGCTGATGTCGCCCTAGCGCAGCCCTGAGTGCGCTGCAGTTCGACGGCTCTGCGATGGAGCCGGACGCGCGAAAACGGTACTCTGGCGAATCTCGGCGCGTGCCGTTCCGATGCAGTCCGTCCATGAAACTTGCGGCACCCTTTATCCAGCTTCCCCTGTCGTTTGATGCGTCGGCGCTTGCCAGCGAAGTAGGCGCGCTTGGTGAATCGGTGTGGATGCCGCATCCCCAGGGCTTTCCCGGCAATTCAATGCTGCCCCTGGTTGCGGTCGATGGCGACCCTGCGAACGAGAATTTCGCCGGTGTGATGCGGCCGACGCCGTCCCTGCTGCGCTGCCCCTACCTGATGCGCGTGATGGCCTCGCTCGGCGTCACCTTGGGCCGCACCCGGCTGATGCGGCTGAGTGGCCATGCCGAGGTCACCCGGCACGCTGATCAGGGCTATTACTGGGCGGATCGCGTGCGTATCCATGTGCCGATCGTGACTCAGCCGACGGTGCGCTTCGAATGCGGGGACAGCCAAGTCAATATGGCAGCCGGCGAATGCTGGATTTTTGACACTTGGCGTCAGCATCGCGTACTCAATGATGCCGAGGAGGCGCGCATCCATCTGGTCGTCGATAGCGTCGGCGGTGATCGCTTCTGGGGTCTTGTCGGCAGCGGACGCGATCATGCTGGACGGGCGTTCTCGGGCAGCTGGAGCCCCGAAACCATTGCCCCCTTGGCGGGATTTGATCCTCGTCTGCTCTATGAGACCGTGAACGTCCCGGTGGTGATGACGCCCTGGGAAATCACCGCCCGGATCGGATCCCTGATCGGCGATGCAGTGCCACATCCCGCCTTGCCGTCGCTGCGTCAGGCGGCCGCCCAGTTCTGCCGGCACTGGCAGGCGTTGTGGGCGGCCTATGGTGAGGCCAGTGCCGGTTGGCCGGCGTACCGGGATGCGATCGAGCTGTACATGCGCCAGGTCAACGAACTCGGCAAGGCGGTGATCCTGCAGAATGAACTGCTGTTCGCCAGCGCGATGTACACCCTGGTCGGCAAGGTGGCGGTGACCGGCGGCGGCAATGTGGCCACATCCGACTACCCAACGCCTTCGGTGACCAGCGCCGGCAAGGCGGCACAGCTCGAGCGGGTACGCGATCCCCAGTTCGACCGGCCGATGTTCATTGTGTCGTCGCCGCGCTCGGGCTCGACCCTGCTGTTCGAAACCCTGGCCAAGGCACCCGGGGTCTACACCATCGGTGGCGAGAGCCATGCCGTGATCGAGGGCATGAGTGAGCTCAGTCCGGCCAGCAATGGACTGGACTCCAATCGCCTGACCGAGGCCGAGGCTACGCCGGCCGTTGCTACCCGCTTGCGCGATCGCTTCTACGCCGCGCTGACCGATCGCGAGGGCAGGCGGCCGCCGCCCGGGCGCATCCGGATGCTGGAAAAAACGCCAAAGAACTCCTTGCGTGTGCCCTTCATGCGCACCCTGTTCGAAGAGGGCATCTTCGTCTACCTCTATCGCGAGCCACGCGAAGTGATGGGCAGCATGATCGAGGCCTGGCAGTCGGGCCGGTTCCGTACCTACCCGGATCTGCCGGGTTGGCAGGGCCCGCCCTGGTCCCTGCTGTTGACCCCGGGCTGGCGCCAGCTCAGTGGTCGCGGCCTCGGCGAGGTTGTCGCACAGCAATGGGAGACGACAACCCGATTGCTTCTCGATGATCTTTCGGCCTTGCCGCGCGAAAGGCTGGTGATTGCCCGTTATGACCGTCTGGTGGCGGATCCCGCCGTTGAGATCGGACGGATCTGCAGCGCTATCGGGCTGGACTGGGATCAGCCCATCGTCGGAGCGCTGCCTCTGGCCCGACACACCATTTCACAACCCGGCCCAGAGAAATGGCGGCGGCACGCTGAGTTGATTGAACCTCAGCTGGAGCGAGTACAGGCAACCATTGCGCGCGCCGAGCGGTTCGCTGCCAGCTAGCGAGTTCTGTCAGCAGCGGTTGCCGCTCGGGCGAGCGCGCCGCTATCATGGAGCGCTTGTCACTGCTCTGCGACACGTGGTCCTGTCTCTCATCCCACTAGTTGGTATGAATGGGCGTTCCAGTCTGAGTCCGCAGCGGGTGCCGGGTCGCTACGGTTTTCAGCTCCAGTGGGTATTGAGCGCTTGCGCCTGTGCGCTGGGCCTGGTGTTCGCAGCGATGGCGGGCCGGAGAACGCGCGGAGTGGATCAAGCAGTCGCCCGATCGGTCCGCGGACTGGCAGATGTGGATCGATTATTGGTGCGGACACGGGGCCGCACGTTGGAAATCGGCGCCGTGCTGGCCGAACAGGAACGCAAGGCGCTTGCCGGTACCATGCGGCAGGCACTGGATGAACTCAAAGCTGGCCCCGGTTCGACCGGAATGGAACGGAAACAATGATGCAGACCAAGTACTGGCACACCCGTATCGGGCTCGCACTCACCGCGCTGACGCTGAGTGGCGCGACTTGGGCCGAAGCACCCCATCGCTGGCAGCTCAATCTGGGCAAGGGCGTCACCCAGACCAGTCAATCGGCTTATGACTTGCACATGATCGCCTTCCTGATCTGCTGCGCGATCGGTGCGATTGTGTTCGGCATGATGTTTTATGCGATGTGGAAATTCAGGAAATCCAAGGGCGCCGTCGCTGCCAAATGGAGCCACAACTCTGCGGTCGAGGTCGTGCTGACTGTCGTGCCCACCCTGATCCTGATCGCCATGGCCTGGCCGGCGACCAAGGTGATGCTCAATTCGGCCGATACTGCGAATTCGGAACTCACGATCAAGGTCACTGGCTACCAGTGGAAATGGCGCTACGAGTACGTCGGTACCGATATCAATTTCATCAGTTCACTCAAGCGCGAGAGCGATGAAGCGCGCCGCGTCGGTTCGGGAATCGATCCCTACACAGTTGACAACTATCTGCTCGACGTCGATCGTCCGCTGGTGATTCCGGCCGACACCAAGGTCCGCTTCGTGATCACCGCCGAAGATGTCATTCATGCCTGGTGGGTACCCGCGCTCGGCTGGAAGCAGGATGCGATTCCGGGAATCATCAATGACGGCTGGACTCGTGTCTCCAAGCCGGGAATCTATCGTGGTCAGTGCGCTGAGCTCTGCGGCAAGGACCACGGTTTCATGCCGATCGTCGTCGAGGTCAAACCCAAGGCCGAGTTTGATCAATGGCTGGTGGCGCAGCAGGCGAGCAGTCTGCCGACATCGAAACTCGCAGCCGCAGGCGCCGATGCGCCGGCTGCAGCCAGCAATCTGAACTGAGGGAAACGTCATGGCCTACGCTAACGCCACTCACGACGCCGGTCATCACGACGACCACGACCACAAGCCGCACGGCTTTATCAATCGCTGGCTGTATGCGACCAATCACAAGGACATCGGCACGATGTACCTGGTGTTCTCGCTGATCATGTTCTTCATCGGCGGCGCCATGGCCTTGGTGATCCGCGCCGAGCTGTTCCAGCCCGGCCTGCAGCTGGTGCATCCGGAAGTGTTCAACCAGATGACCACGATGCACGCGCTGGTGATGATCTTCGGCGCAGTGATGCCGGGCTTCGTCGGCCTTGCCAACTGGATGATTCCGATGATGGTGGGCGCGCCAGATATGGCCCTGCCACGCATGAACAACTGGTCGTTCTGGATCATGCCGTTTGCGTTTGCCCTGCTGCTGTTGCCCTTGGTGCTGTATCTGTTCTTCGGAATCGGTGGTGGCGGCCCGGCCGGTGGTTGGACGCTGTACCCGCCGCTGTCGATCCAAGGCGGTGACAACGTCGCCTTCACCATCTTCGCTGTGCACATGATGGGTATCAGCTCGATCATGGGCGCGATCAACATCATCGCGACCATCCTCAACATGCGCGCGCCCGGCATGGATCTGCTGAAAATGCCGGTGTTCGTCTGGTCCTGGCTGATTACCGCGTTCCTGCTGATCGCGGTGATGCCCGTGCTCGCCGGTGCGGTTACCATGCTGCTGACCGACAAGTTCTTTGGCACCAGCTTCTTCAATGCAGCCGGTGGTGGCGATCCGGTAATGTTCCAGCACATCTTCTGGTTCTTCGGGCATCCCGAGGTCTACATCATGATCCTGCCCGCCTTCGGCGTGGTGTCCGAGATCATTCCGACCTTTGCCCGCAAGCAGCTGTTCGGCTACCAGGCCATGGTCTATGCCATCGCCTCGATCGCCTTCCTCTCCTTCATCGTCTGGGCCCACCACATGTTCACCGTTGGCATGCCCCTGGGCGGCGAAATCTTCTTCATGTACGCGACCATGCTGATCGCCATTCCAACCGGCATCAAAGTGTTCAACTGGGTGTTCACGATGTGGGAGGGCTCGATGAGCTTCGAGACGCCGATGCTGTTCGCGGTCGGCTTCGTGATCATGTTCACCATCGGCGGATTCTCCGGACTGATGCTGGCAATCGTGCCGGCCGATTTCCAGTACCACGACACCTATTTCGTGGTTGCGCATTTCCACTACGTGCTCGTCACCGGTGCGATCTTCTCGATCATGGGCGCGACCTATTATTGGTTGCCCAAGTGGACCGGTCTCCGCTACAACGAGACACTCGGCAAGTGGCATTTCTGGCTATCGACCTTCTTCGTCAACCTGCTGTTTTTCCCCCAACACTTCCTGGGCCTTGCCGGCATGCCGCGGCGCATCCCCGACTACAATGTGGTGTTTGCGGACTTCAATCTCTGGTCGTCGATCGGCGGTTTCGGCTTCGGCATCACCCAGCTGCTGTTTGCCTGGATCGTGTTCGACGTGTGCGTTCGCAAGCGCGGTGTCAAGGCGACTGACGGCGTCTGGGAAGGTTCGCATGGCCTGGAGTGGACGCTCAGTTCGCCGCCGCCGTACCACAGCTTCACGACGCCGCCGGTCATCGACAACAGCAAGCTCGCCCACGGCGATGTGACCCATTGAACTAGCGACCGGCATTGCCGCCGGTCGCGCTGAACCCGGACTCCAGAAGATGTCACCGCGTACCGAACCTGATGAGCTGGCCCAGCGACGTAGCCGAGCGCGCCGCACTGCCGTGCTTGTCGCGCTGACCGCGGTCGCCATCTACGCGATGTTCTGGCTGGGCGGAGTGCTGCGCGCATGAACCAGTCGTCGACAGAGAATGGCGCGATGCCTGACATTCGTGCGCGCAATATCCGCACGCTGAAGTGGGCTTTGCTGGCGACCGTGGCCGCATTCGGTTTCGGCTTCGCCCTGGTGCCGTTCTACGATGTTCTGTGCCAGAAGGTGCTGGGCATCAAGCCGGTGCAGACCGCGACGGCGCTTCCGGTATGCACGGGCGTCGACACCAGTCGCCTGGTCACCGTCGAGTTCGATACCAGCATCAATGCCGATCTGCCCTGGGCGCTCGACAGCCAGCGCAAGACCGTGCAGGTGCATCCCTGCGCACTCACCGAAGTGGTGTTCACCGCCACCAATCTGGGTGCGCTCGGCATGTCGGGTCAGGCGATCTTCGGGGTGGCACCGAGCCGGGCCTCGGTCAATCTGACCAAGACCGAATGCTTCTGCTTTACCGAGCAGCACCTCGCGGCAGGCGAGTCACGCGAGATGCCGGTGCGCTTCATGCTGGACGATCAGCTGCCCGCCGATATCAACACGATCACCTTCCGCTACGTATTCAATCCACTTCGTATCGACGCGCCTTCGTCGCCACCGGATCCTTCGGTGGCCGGACCGGATGCAGTCGCTACGCCAAACCAGATCTGAGATCGGGGAATCCCATGGCACATCAAGAATCCAGCCACGACACCAGCCTCTACTACGTCCCGCATGCGAGCCGTTGGCCGATCGTTGCGACGCTGGCGCTGTTCACCACGATGCTCGGCGCTGCGATGAGCGTCAACCATTCCGCCGGCGGCAAGTGGGTAATGCTGATCGGTGTCGCGGCGATGGTGGCGATGTTGTTCGGCTGGTTCGGTGATGTGATCAGTGAGTCGGTCAAGGGTTTTTACAACCGCCAGGTCGATGTCAGCTTTCGCATGGGAATGATCTGGTTCATCTTCTCCGAAGTGATGTTCTTTGCGGCTTTCTTTGGTGCGCTGTTTTACGCGCGCTCACTCTCGGTGCCCTGGCTGGGTGGTGCGGGCGATGGTGCGCTGACCAATGAGTTCATCTGGAGTGGTTACAGCGCGACTTGGCCGACCAATGGCCCTGGACACGTCGGCGGCAGTTTCAGCACGATCGGACCCTGGGGCCTGCCCCTGGTCAACACGCTGTTGCTGCTCTCTTCGGGTGTCACCATCACGATTGCCCACCACGCTCTGCGCCTGGGCCAGCGCACCAGCCTGCTGATCTGGCTGGGTGCCACCGTCCTACTCGGTTCGGCCTTCCTGTACTTCCAGGCGGTCGAGTACATGCACGCTTATCACGAGCTCGGCCTGACCCTGGGCTCGGGCATCTACGGCAGTACCTTCTTCATGCTGACCGGATTCCACGGCATGCACGTGACCCTTGGTACGATCATGCTGATCGTTGCCTGGTTCCGCTGCGCCAAGGGACACTTCAGCCGCGACAATCATTTCGGTTTCGAGGCGATTGCCTGGTACTGGCACTTCGTCGACGTGGTCTGGCTGGGCCTGTTCCTGTTCGTCTACGTGCTCTGATTCACGCGGCGCGAGGCACTCTGCCTCGCGTGGTTCAAGCCTTGTCGGCGCGGCCTGAATTTTTGCATGGCGTGACGCGGACGCCCGACTTGACGGCAGGCAGCCGAGTCTCGACTGCTGGTTTTAGCCGACCCGGATTCCGTGCGGTTCGATCCAGCCCATCCAGGCCGCGAAGGCGATCAGCAAAACCAGTCCGACCGAAATCGCGATGCGCCGGGTCAGCGCATTGACGGTGCGATTGGTCGTACCCTTGTCGGTCATCATGTAGTACAGCCCGGCACCCAGGTTGTACAGGATGATCAAAAACACGGCGATGATCAGCAGCTTTTGCATAGAGTCCGTCCCAGCATGAAATGCGCATCCCACCATCAGCAGTGCGCCCGCCAGTATAGCGGTGGTCGGCGATGAGCCGTCCTGCGTGGCGGCGTCCGCGGATTGCCACGACGCTGGTCTATGGTGGGCTGATTGCGGTCTTTCTGGCCGCGGCCAGCTGGCAGTGGCGGCGCGCGGAGTACAAGGAAAATCGGGCTGCCGAGTTCCACGCAGCCCTCAGCGAGCCGGCCCGACGACCTCTGCTTGCAGCCTTGGCCAGCCCCGCGGCGCAGGGCTTCGAACGCGTGCGCGTCCACGGTGAACTGGATCGCGCGCATCTGGTGTTGCTCGACAACCAGATCAGCAATGGTCGATTCGGCGTGCAGGTCTACGCGGTATTGAGCGACGCAAGTGGCGTGGAAGTTCTGACCGATCTCGGCTGGATCGCCAGCGATTCCAGTCGGCGTTTGCCGCCAGCAATCCCGGACTTGCCCGCCAGGATTGATGACGAAGTCTTGCTGACCGATCCGCCAGCTTCCGGCCTGCGCCTGGGTGCTGCAGCGCCGGTCATGGCGAGTGCATTTCCGTTGTTGCTGACCCGAATCGATCCGGTCGAACTTGCCCCGCTGCTGCAGCGGCCAGCGCTATCCCTGCGCGTGCTGCAACTGGCGGCATCCCCACACAGCGGTTTCGAGCGCGTCTGGCGATTGCAGGGACTCTCGGCCGACAAGCATCGCGGCTATGCCCTGCAATGGCTGAGCTTCGCCTTGGGCACCTTTGTATTCTTTATCCTGTGGCATCGCCCCCGTGGAGATTCTCCGAATGTCTGAGCCCAAACGCGGTCGCCGCGTCCTGTTGTTGGTGGGCCTGTGTTTTGCCGCACCGTTCCTGGCCTCGATGCTGTTGAATCAACTGGGCTGGTTGCCGAGCGGCCGCAGGAACTATGGCGAGCTGCTGACACCGCCACTGCCGCTGAATCCCGTCCTGCTGGATGGCGGCGCGGCCTTTGCCTGGAAGACGCCGCCGGAGTGGTATTGGACCTTGCTGGTACGTGTACCGGAAGAGTGCATCGCCGACTGTCGCGCCCAACTCGATCTTGTCGCCAATCTGCGCATCGCGCTGGCGCGCAATGCCATCAAACTGCGTATCGCTGTCGTTGACCCTATGCCTGACGGCGCCGCACTGCGTGGTGAGGCCGGCGTCTATCCGCTGGCCCAGCCTGCCGAGCCTTCAATCGAGAGCGCGCTGCCGCGCCCGCAGCAGCGGCCGAGGCTAGCCCTCGTCGACCCCAATGGCTTCGTCGTTCTGCGCTACGCCGAAGACGCCGACTACAGCGGCGTGCGCAAGGATCTCGGCAAGTTACTGAAATGAACATCCGCCCATGCTGTCGATGCGCCACGACGCGACGTCGCAGTCACGCCGTCATGGCGATGCTCCTGCCAGGCTCGGCAACTCCGTTGGAACCCTGCAACCCGCGGATTGAATCCTGTGGAGTGACATCATGAACAGCCCCATGTTGCGCCGCCTCACCCTGATCGCCATCGCCCTGGCGCTCTGCGTGATCGTGTTTGGCGCCTTTGTCCGCTTGTCCAATGCCGGCCTCAGTTGTCCGGATTGGCCGACCTGCTACGGCAAGGTCACCTGGCCCAAGGCCGACCACGAGATCGCACAGGCGAACGCCGAGTTCGTGCGTGCAGTCGAGACCGACAAGGCCTGGCGCGAGCAGTTCCATCGCCATATCGCCGCTTTGCTCGGTGTGCTGGTGCTGGCTATCGCCCTGGTCGCGGCGCCCCGCCGCCGGTTGGCCTGGTTGCGCATCCTGATCGCCGCTGGCCTGGTCGCGTTATCGATTCCGTTGTACATCAAGCAACAGCATGGCGCTGCGATCGTGCTCGCCAGCGCAGGTGAGCTCATCCTGTTGTGGTCGGCCCTGCGTCGGCGCGATAGCGATCATGCCCGCATCGGCAGCCTGATCCTGATGGTGATCATCTTCCAGGCCCTGCTCGGCATGTGGACCGTGACCTGGCTGCTCAAGCCGATCGTGGTGACCGCGCACCTGCTCGGCGGACTTGCCACGCTGGCCCTACTCGCCTGGTTGGCATTACGTCTGTATGGCGTTTCCGCGACGCCTGGCGATGCCCCACTACGTCGCAGCTTGGTGATTTCTGGCCTGGCATTGCTGCTCATACAGATCGCCCTGGGCGGCTGGACCAGTGCGAATTATTCGGCATGGAGTTGCGGCACCGACTTTCCGCAATGCCTGGGGTCCTGGTGGCCGCAGATGGATTTTGCGCAGGGATTTGTGCTCTGGCGCGGCATCGGTGTCGACTACGAGGGCGGCGTGTTGGACGGGCCTGCGCGCACAGCGATCCAGATGACGCATCGGCTGTTCGCCCTGCTGGTCGCAGGGCATCTGCTGATGTTGGCAATGCGCGCGATCCGCTTGCCGGCGTTCTCGCTGCTCGGCTGGTTCCTCTTGCTGAGCCTGATCACGCAGATTGGGCTGGGCATCGCCAATGTCAAACTGGGCCTGCCCCTGCATGTGGCGGTGGCGCACAATGCCGTCGCGGCCCTGTTGCTGCTCAGCTTGGTCGCTCTGCTGGCACGCGTCACGCCGCGTGCTGCCGACCAGTAAAATCACTCAGCAAATGCCGAAGCTCCGGATGGGAATCCGCAGTCAGGCACTACACTAGGAATTCCCAAAGCGACCACAGCCCGCCGCAGCTTGCAGGCGAGCACCGCGGTTGCCCCACTCGAGCGCCTACATGGACGTACAAAATCTCAAACCTGGTCAGTTCTTTGCACTGACCAAGCCGAAAGTAGTCGCCCTGATCGTGTTCACGGCGATCGTCGGCATGCTGCTGTCCACGCCGGGGCTGCCACCTTGGCGTGCGCTGGTCTGGGGCAGTCTCGGTATCTGGCTGGCCGCGGCCTCGGCAGCAGCCATCAATCATCTGCTCGACCAGCGCATCGACGCGCTGATGGCGCGCACTCAGCACCGGCCGCTGCCAACTGGCCAGCTGAATACCCGTCAGGTGCTGATGTTCGCCCTCGTCCTCGGCGCGCTGTCGATGCTGGTCCTGGTCGCCTTCGTCAATGTGCTGACCGCCGTGTTGACCTTCTTCTCCTTGATCGGATACGCGGTGATCTACACTGTGTATCTCAAACGCGCGACGCCGCAGAATATCGTGATCGGCGGAGCCGCCGGCGCCGCGCCACCCGTTCTGGGTTGGGCGGCCGTGACCAATGAGGTGCACGCCTACGCGCTGCTGCTGTTCCTGATCATCTTCATCTGGACGCCACCCCATTTTTGGGCGCTGGCCATCTACCGACGCGAAGATTATGCGCGCGCCGCGGTGCCGATGCTGCCGATCACCCATGGCGTCGAATACACCCGCGCGCACGTTCTGTACTACACGATCCTGCTGTTCCTGATCACTCTGATGCCCTGGTTCGCCGGCATGAGCGGGTTGATTTATCTCGGTGGCGCCGTCGTGCTGGGGCTCGGCTTTCTGTACTACGCCATCCGCCTGTTGCGTCCGCCGAGCGAGTTGTTCGCGATGGAAGTCTTTCGCTACTCGATCATCTATCTGATGGTGCTGTTCGCGTTTTTGCTGGTCGATCACTATCTGGCCCTGCCGCGCCAGTTCGCCTGATCCGCACGCCGCCTCAGGATTGCGGCGCCTGTGACTGCAGAAAATCGAGGTAGGTCTTGACCGCGCCGTAGTCGGGGTGATCCTGATGGCGCTCCGGAATCTCCAGCAACAAAGCCCGCGCCGCGGCAAGATCACCAAATTTCTCGGCGAGGAGGCGGGCGCCGAGCAGGGCATTGCCGGGGCAGTCGCTGTGCTTGGCGAAACGCGACATCGCGGTCCGGATCAATTGCAGCGCCTGTGCATTGCGCCCAAGTTTTGCCGCCGCAGTGGCCAGCGGCCGCACGTCTTCTGGCTGCGCTGGGCAGTAGTCCGGGTGGCTTACCAGATGGGCTTCGAGAAATCGGACCGCATCAGCCTCGGCCCCTTGTGCCATCAGCACATCGATGTAGCGCTTGGTGTGCGCGGTTAGCGCGACCTCGTCGCCGACCTCCGTCAGGAGTTCCCGGTAGCGCCGGTGGGTGCTCCGGGTACCACCAACACGGTCGATGTGGTTGGCGAGCAAACTGATCGCCTCGGCCGCGTCGTTCTGTTTAGCGAGTTCGTCTGCCTGCTGCAGAATCTCCTGGTCGGGATCGATCTGGTGGCGTTTTGGCGGCAGGCGAACATCAGGCTTCACAGCAAAGCCGTGCTCGCTCTGATGAAGCAGCAACACATAACCCATCGCATGAAAGCTCGCAATCACCGCGCAATGGCTGACAAACCAGAACAGCGGCACCGCCATCCAGCGCGGCAGCAGTTGCGGCAGCAGGGCGAGCGCGAACAATTGCACCACGGCATAACAGAAGCAAAGCGCGACCAGGGCGAGATAGCGAACGCCGAGCCCGCGCATCGCCTCGAACCAGGTCAGCGGACTCAAGGCCAGCCAGATGCTGCGCAGGGTAAATAGTGAAATGGTTGCGGCCGGCGTGATCAGCGCAATCACCAACGCGCTGAGCAGTCCGAGCCGCCATCCGGCAAACAGGAATACGGCAAGACCGGCCAGGATCAGCAGGGCCTGCAGGCGTAACTGATCACCGGCTTGATGATCTTCAATGCTGTGGCTGTACTCAGGCGCGCTCAATTTTCCTTCGGAAGTGTCGAGCAACACCTGCACCGCATAGCGATACAGTGCCATCGAGATTGCGAAATGGGCCACGGCGATCAACAAGTTGCCGAGTACGAAATGCCCGGTGATCGTGCCAATCAACGGGTCGGCCAGACGCAACAGCGCAAGCAAGGCGAGCATGCCCAGAGCGGCCGGTTGCAGCGGATAGGCGATGATCCCCGGTAGCGCCTGCCAAAACGGCTTCACCCGTGTCGCGACCGCCGCACTGCGCAGGCTGGAGCGCACCTGATTCATGGCGCGCTCCGCACACGCACACGGCTGCGCAACAATTCGCGCATCTCGTCCTTCTCGGCTGCCGACAGCTGGGTCTGTTGCTGTCGTGCCAGCAGCTCGTCGAGGCGCTGCTGTGCTGTCTGTCGGTTCAGTTGATCGGCCGCGTCGAGAAACTCGGCCTTCCAGTGTTCGGGCGCCGTCGGAAACTCCATCATCACCAGTTTGCGAAGCGCTTCCTGATCTTCGCGGCCGTCAAACTGCTCAAGCAGCGTCGCCGTTGTGATATCGGGTCGGCTCAGGCAGATCGACAGGATTTCCATCAGCAGCGGCACGCCCGGTTGGCGCAGGATGGCGAACACATAGGGCGGCTCGATCTGCGCTGCCAGCGAGGGCTGCTGCAGCAACAGGGCGATCGCAGTGCGGACCAGGCTGCGACGCGGATTGGGTCCGCCGCTCGGCGCGCGCCGCGCAGTCTGCAGGTAGATCGCGGACGATTCGGTGGGTTGGCCACGCGCTTCGGCCAGGCGCATGTCGAGCAGTTCGCCTGCCTTCTCGCGCATCCTCTCGGTCAGGCCGGGGGCAAAATTCCACTTGATCGTACTCTTCTCGACCAGCATTTCGGTGAGCCGATCACGGAACGCGCCTTCGGGGATTGAGGCCAGATGACTCCGGCATTTCTCCGCCAGCCGGGCGCGGCCGTCAGCGGTGCCCAGATCGGTCTCGGCTTCCTGATGCAGAAAAAAGAACTCCGAGAGTGGCGTCGCCTCACGCAGGCGTTGTTCGAAGCCCTCGGTGCCTTCCTTGCGAATCAGCGAATCCGGATCTTCGCCATCGGGGAGAAAGAGGAAAAAAGCCTGTCGGCCGTCGCGCATGCGCGGCAGAACTGATTCGACGGCACGCCAGGCCGCACTGCGCCCAGCACGATCCCCATCGAAACAGAAAAAGACATCGGCCGAATTGCGAAACAGCAGCTCGGCGTGATCCTTGGTAGTCGCGGTGCCGAGGGTTGCAACCGCATGGGTGATCCCGAACTGGAACAGCGCGATCACATCCATATAGCCTTCGACCACGATCAGTCGCGCGATCTTGCTGTGTGCCTGGCGCACCTGATGCAGGGCGAACAACTCGCGGCCCTTGTGGAACAGCGGAGTCTCCGGAGAGTTGAGGTATTTCGGGCCTTCGGCATCGCCCATCACCCGACCCCCGAAGGCGATCACTCTGCCGCGTCGATCATGGATCGGGAACATCAGTCGATCGCGGAATTTGTCATAGCTCGATCCGCGTTCGCCGGTCGACAGCATGCCGACCTTGTCGAGCATCCGGAGCTTGCGTTCATCGCCACCAAGCGCTGATTTCAGCGCATCCCAGCTGTCTGGAGCGTAGCCGAGCCCAAATTGCTGGATGACCGCTGGATCGAGCCCGCGCTGGCGCAAATAGTCCTGTGACTTGGCATTGAGCGGCAGCTGGCGTTGATAGAAGCGTGCGGCTGCCTCGAGCAGCGCATACATTTCATCGCCTTCGCCATCGGTCTGGCGCGCGCCCGACCCGCCTTCGTAGGGGACCTTGAGGCCGACTCGACCGGCAAGCTCCTCGACCGCGTCGACGAACTCCATGCGATCGTAGTCCATCAGAAACTTGATCGCCGAGCCATGCACGCCGCAGCCGAAGCAGTGATAGAACTGCTTGGTTCCACTGACGGTGAACGAGGGCGAGCGCTCGTCGTGGAAGGGACAGCAGGCCTTGTGTTCGCGTCCGGCGCGCTTGAGCGGCACCCGCGACTCGATCACCTCGACGATATCGACGCGGGACAGCAGTTCGTCAATGAACGCGTTGGGGATTCTGGCCATCGCGCATTATGCCATTGTCGCGCGCAGGCCCGGCGGCGCTTCTGATCGCGCTCGGCGGTCCGGAGCAAGTCGCGGACCGCCGCCCGCAATTTTACATTGCCTCGATGCCGCGGCTGATCGCAACGACACCGGTACGACTGAGTTCGACCAGCCCGAGCGGCACCATCAACTCGATGAAGGCTTCGATCTTGACCGGCGAGCCAGTCACTTCGAAGGTGAAGCTGGTATGGGTAATGTCGATTACGCGGGCGCGGAATACCTTGGACAGGCGCAGCGCCTCGGCACGCAGGTCACCTTCGCCGACCACCTTGATCAGGGCCATCTCACGCTCGACGCCGGGCTTGTCGACCGCGAGGTCGATCACCCGATGTACCGGGATCAGTCGACCGAGTTGCGCCTTGATCTGCTCGATCACATCGGCAGTGCCGCGGGTGACAATGGTGATCCGCGAGGTATGGCGCAGGTGGTCGGTCTCAGCGACCGTCAATGACTCGATGTTGTAGCCACGTCCGGCGAACAGTCCGACGACGCGGGCGAGGGCGCCCACTTCGTTGTCGACCAGGATCGACAGGGTTGCACGGGTTTCGCGCGAATGCTTGTCGACCAGAAAATACGCAGAGGCGGGTTGCTGGGGCATGCTCATACTCCGGGGCTCAGACCAGCATCTTGCCGGCGTCGGAAACGCCAGCCGATTCCTGATTGTCAGGCAGGATCATTTCATCGTGGGGGGCGCCGGAGGGGATCATCGGCAGACAGTTTTCCAGCTTGTCGACCCTACAGTCGAACACGACTGGACCATCATGGTCGATCATTTCGATGATTTTGGCATCCAGGTCGGCGGGATCGATGGCGCGAATACCCTTGGCGCCGTAGGCCTCGGCCAGCTTCACGAAGTCGGGCAATGCCTCGGAGTAGGAATGCGCATAGCGGCCACCATGCAGCAATTGCTGCCATTGGCGCACCATGCCCATGTATTCGTTGTTGAGGATGAAGATCTTGATCGGCAGCCGGTACTGCACTGCTGTTGAAAGCTCCTGCATCGTCATCTGCACACTGGCTTCGCCGGCGATATCGATCACCAGCGCATCCGGATGAGCAACCTGCACACCGACAGCCGCCGGAATGCCATAGCCCATGGTGCCGAGGCCGCCCGAGGTCATCCAGCGATTGGGTTCCTCGAAGCGATAATGCTGAGCCGCCCACATCTGGTGCTGGCCGACCTCGGTGGTGATGTAGGTATTGCGCTCACGGGTCAACTTGTACAGGCGCTCGACGGCGTACTGCGGCTTGATCGTTTCGGTGGACTGCGTGTACGACAGCGACTTGCGCGCGCGCCAGCCTTCGATCTGCTGCCACCACTGCGCCAGCGCAGTGGCTTCGGCGCCGCGTTCGCGCGCCCTCCAGGCCGCGATCATCGCCGCCAGTACTTCCGCGCAGTCACCCACGATCGGCACTTCCACACGCACATTCTTGTTGATCGATGACGGATCGATATCGACATGGATCTTGCGCGAACCGGGCGAGAAAGCGTCGAGACGGCCGGTGACCCGATCATCGAAGCGTGCGCCGATATTGATCATCACATCGCAGCGATTCATCACGAGATTGGCTTCGTAAGTGCCGTGCATGCCGAGCATGCCCAGCCACTTGTCGTCGCTGGCCGGAAACGCGCCCAGGCCCATCAGGGTCGAGGTGACCGGAAATCCGGTCAGCGCCACCAGTTCGCGCAGCAGTTCGGAGGCGCGGGTGCCCGAGTTGATCACGCCGCCGCCGGTATAGAACACCGGGCGACGTGCGTTTGCCATCAGTTCGATCGCCTGGGCAATGCGGGCTGGATCGCCTTCCGTGCGCGGTCGGTAGGTGCGGTGCAGGATGTTGGACGGCCCGACATAGTCGCCGAGCTTGAACTGGACGTCCTTGGGAATATCCACCACCACCGGACCGGGGCGACCGGTCGTGGCGATATAGAACGCATCGTGCAGCACGCGGGCCAGATCGGCGACATCCTTCACCAGAAAATTGTGCTTGGTGCAGGTGCGGGTGATGCCGACCGTATCGCACTCCTGGAAGGCATCCGAACCGATCAGATGCGTGGGTACCTGTCCGGTAATGCAGACCAGAGGAATCGAATCCATCATGGCGTCGGTCAGGCCGGTGACCGCATTGGTGGCGCCGGGGCCCGAGGTGACCAGAAGTACGCCGGCCTTGCCGGTTGAGCGCGCATAGCCTTCGGCGGCATGTGCGGCGCCCTGCTCATGGCGGACCAGGACGTGCTCGACCTCGTCCTGCTGGAACAAGGCGTCGTAGATTGGCAGGACGGCGCCGCCGGGATAGCCAAAGAGGTGCCGAACGCCCTGATCCCGCAGAGCGCGCACCACAATCTGGGCGCCGGTCAACTGTTTGTCGGACATGAAACCTCACCAGAATTAAGAGACGGACCGTCGTCAATGCGCACAGGTAGCATCCGGGCTTGGCCCGGACCGTGATTTCGACGGGCCTTTGGCTATACCAGTACTCCATAGGATTGGAAACCTAATCCCGGCCCGGCAGCGGCCCTGTCAGCACTACGCCCCGATCGCGATCCGCGCTGCACCGGGCCGGAGGCTTGAATTGCGCCCAGGGGCACGCATCTGAAAGGTTCTGTCCCTCAAGATGCCGACCATGTCCGAACTCACCCCACGCCAGATCGTCCAGGAACTCGACAAGCACATCGTCGGCCAGGACCAGGCCAAGCGTGCCGTGGCGATTGCACTGCGCAATCGCTGGCGCCGAATGCAGCTGGGTGAGGAAATGCGCAATGAAGTTACCCCGCGCAATATTCTTATGATCGGCCCGACCGGTGTCGGCAAGACCGAGATCGCACGCCGACTGGCGCAGTTGGCGGATGCGCCCTTCGTCAAGGTCGAGGCGACCAAGTTCACCGAGGTAGGCTACGTCGGCAAGGACGTCGAGTCGATCGTGCGGGATCTCATGGATCAGGCGATCAAGCAGGTTCGCGAGCAGGCCAAGCTGCGCGTGCGCAATCAGGCCGAGGCGAAAGCCGAAGAACGTGTGCTGGACGCGCTGCTGCCGCGCGCCCAAGGCGTACGCGTCTGGGGCGAGGAACCCAAGCTCAGCGAAGAAGACACCCGAACCCGGGAAAAATTCCGTCTGATGCTGCGCGATGGCAAGCTCGATGAACGCGAAATCGAAATCGAGCTGGCGCAGAGCATGGGTGTCGAGATCATGGCCCCGCCCGGCATGGAAGAAATGAGTCAGCAGCTGAAGCAGATGTTTTCCTCGCTCTCCAACCAGAAGTCACAGAAGCGCAAGCTCGCTATCCGCGCCGCCATTCCGCTGTTGATCGAAGAGGAGGCCGGCAATCTGCTCAACGAAGAAGAGGTGCGCGCTGCCGCGCTCGAGGCCGCCGAACAGCGCGGTATCGTCTTCATCGACGAGATCGACAAGGTCTGCCAGCGCTCGGATTGGGGCGGTGCCGGCGTTTCGCGCGAGGGTGTACAGCGCGACCTGCTGCCCTTGGTCGAGGGCTCGACGGTCAGCACCAAACATGGTCCGGTCAAAACCGACCATATGCTGTTCATCGCATCCGGCGCATTTCACGTGGCCAAGCCGAGTGACTTGATTCCGGAATTGCAGGGACGATTTCCGATTCGCGTTGAATTGCAGGCACTCGGCATCGAGGACTTCAAGCGTATTCTCACCGAACCACAGGCCGCGATGACCAAGCAGTATGCCGCCCTGCTCGCTACCGAGCGCGTCAGTATCCAGTTCGAGGAGTCCGGTATCCAGCGCCTCGCCGAAATCGCCTGCGCACTGAACGAAAGTCAGGAAAACATCGGTGCACGTCGTCTCAGTACGGTGCTCGAACGTCTGCTGGAGAAAATTTCGTTCGATGCGAGTGAGCGTGATGGTGCGTCGCTGTTGATCGATCGAGCGCAAGTCGATGCCGAGTTGGGCGAAATCGCCGGCAATCCCGATCTGTCGCGCTACATACTCTGAGCTTTCGCGGCCTCGGGCCTCAGGCTGCGCTGCGGTATCAGTCCGGTCGATCACGCGATCTGTGCGCGCCGACACCATTGGTTCATCCTTTCGAATGCAGGCTCCGGCCTGCCCCGCTAAACTGGCGCCATGAGCAAGATTGTTGAACTACGCCCCAAGTCAGTGCCCGCGCGATTGCGCGAGGCCATGCGCGAGCGCACCCTGGTGCGGGTCTGGCGCGAACAGATGGAGCCTGGCAGCTTCACAGGTTACGTCGTCGCTGTCGGCAAGGATCGCTTCCTGCTGTGGGTGCTCGGCGACTACATCGGCTTCGATGGCTATTTCGTGCTGCGCTACCGCGATGTCAGCCGGCTTGAAGCGCCGGACCAGCATGCCAGTTTTCTCGAGCGTGCGATTACATTGCGCAAGCTCGACCCACAGTACCAGTACGACTTTCCGCTCGATGATTTCCGTGAGTCGGTGGCAGCCGCGGCTGGTCAAGCCGCCGTGATCAGTGTCTACGTCGACACCGAGGCCGAGACCGAAGTCTGTTATATCGGGCGTTTGCTTGGCTTCGACAACGACGGCTTCAGCCTGCAGGAGATTTCGCCGCATGCCGAGTGGCTGCGTGAGCCTTCCTCGTTCGGACTCGATGAAGTGTCCGCGATCAGCATGCTTGAGCCCTATGCGCTGGCGCTCAGTGAAGTTGCCGGCGCGCCACCACCACTGGACATCAGCGCCAGCGAACCTGGCATCAAGCAGTAGCAGATGAGCAATCCCTGGCCGATCGACATCAAGTTGCATCGCGTCTCGCGCGTGCTCGAAGTGCGTTTCGATACCGAGGAGACCTTTCGACTGAGTGCCGAGTTTTTGCGCGTGCACTCGCCGAGCGCCGAGGTCAAGGGTCATGGCCCAGGGCAGGAAGTCCTGCAGATTGGCAAGGAAGGGGTCAACATCGACGCAATCAATCCGGTCGGCAACTACGCGATCCAGATCAGCTTCGATGACGGCCATGCCACCGGCCTGTATTCCTGGACGACTCTGTACGACTTCGGCAAGCATCAGGGCGAGTACTGGCAACGCTACCTCGATGCCCTGGCGCTGGCTGGTCACAGCCGAAAGAGCTAGCAGCACGCGCGTGAGCGCCTGCATGACACCCGAATATTTGGTGCCAATGGCCTACAATGATGGCCTGGTCGCTACTGGTGAGCCGCATGGATCCGCAGAAGAAAGAAGAGGTCGATTTCGGGTACCGCAAGGTCGCGGCGACCGAGAAGACCCGCCTCGTTGGTGAAGTCTTCTCCTCGGTCGCGAGCAAGTACGACCTGATGAATGACCTGATGAGTTTCGGCGTCCATCGGCTGTGGAAGCGGCATTTTGTTGCGTCCAGCGGCGTGCGTCGCGGCGACCGCGTGCTTGATCTCGCCGGCGGCACCGGCGATATCGCCGCGCTGATGCTGGACCGCGTCGGTGCCGATGGCGAGGTGATCATCGGCGACATCAACCCTGGCATGCTCGGCGTCGGGCGCGATCGTCTGACCGACCGCGGGCTGGTCCAGTCGGTGCGCTATGTGTTGCTCAATGCCGAGGCATTGCCGTTTCCAGACCAGTATTTCAACGCCGTCACCATCGCCTTCGGTCTGCGCAATGTCACCGACAAGGCGGCAGCGCTGGCCGAGATGCGACGTGTGCTCAAGCCCGGTGGCAAGGCTATGGTGCTGGAATTCTCTGAGGTCACCGAGCCTCTGCTCAAGCCGCTCTATGACATTCACAGCTTTGAGATTCTGCCGCGGCTGGGACAGTTGTTTGCTGGAGACTCGGCCAGCTACCGGTACCTGGCCGAGTCGATCCGCAAACATCCGAACCAGCAGGCGCTGCGTCAGTTGATGCTTGATGCCGGATTTGATCGGGTCGACTACCGCAATCTGAGCGCCGGCATTGTCGCGATCCATACCGGGGTGCGCGCCTGAGTTTGCTGGCAGGCGGGGTCCGGCGCGAATCACAATGACAATGACTTTGCGCGCTTGCAATTTTTGCTCCAGCCGCGTTTAGTGGCGGCCTTGTCCAGCCCAGTCGACACAGGCTGCGCCGCATCGTAGTTTTTTTCTCGCGCTTTCCGAAACTGAGAGGTAGCCCATGCGTATGCTCCTGGTGTTCCTGCTGCTCGTGCCGTTGGCGGGTCAAGCCGCTTCCGAGCCGTCCACCACCGCCGGCGGGCGCGATGAACACAGTTACGCGCGCTACGACGAAGTGCGCATCCGGCACCTGTTTCTCGATCTGAACGTGGATTTCGATCAGCGCCAGCTGGAAGGCTTTGCTGAGCTGCATATTGACTGGCTGCAGCCCGATGCCCGTCGACTCGATCTGGATACACGCGATCTGAGCATCGAGCGCGTGATCGCCATCGATGCCGAAGGCAACTGGAAGTCCGCCCAATTCCAGATGGCCAAAGCGCATCCCGCCTTTGGTCGCCGTCTGAGCATTCAGTTGGCACAGCAGGCGCCAAAGCTCCGCGTGTACTACCACAGCAACCCGGCGGCATCGGGCCTGCAGTGGCTGCAGCCCGAGCAGACCCTGGGCAAGCAGAAGCCCTTCATGTTCTCGCAGGCGCAGGCCATCCATGCGCGCAGCTTTGTGCCGCTTCAGGATACCCCGGCGGTGCGCTTCACCTATGACGCGCGGATCACCGCGCCGGACGGTATTCGCGTGGTGATGAGCGCGAACAATGATCCGGCAGCAACCGGCGAGGGCGGCTATCGCTTCCACATGCCACAGCCGATTCCGTCGTATCTGCTCGCGATCGCGGCCGGCGATCTGGTCTTCAAATCGATGGGTCCGCGCACGGGCGTCTACACCGAGCCCGGCCGCCTTGATGCCGCCGCGGCCGAGTTTGCCGACACCGAGGCGATGATCGACGCCACCGAAAAATTGTATGGCCCCTATCGCTGGGGACGTTATGACCTGCTGATCCTGCCGCCTTCGTTTCCGTTTGGTGGAATGGAGAATCCGAGACTGTCCTTCATCACGCCGACGGTGATTGCCGGCGACAAATCGTTGACCAGCCTGATCGCGCATGAGCTGGCGCATTCCTGGTCGGGCAATCTGGTCACCAATTCGAGTTGGCGCGATCTATGGTTGAACGAAGGCTTCACCAGCTATGTCGAGAACCGCATCATCGAAGCGGTCTACGGTGTCGAACAGGCCACCATGCAGCAGGTGGTCGATCAGCACGAATTGCTCGAAGAGATGAAGGATCTGGCCGAACGCGATCAGCATCTGGTGCTTTCGCTCGCCGGCCGTGATCCGGACGACGCGTTTTCCGGCGTGCCGTATACCAAGGGCGAGTGGCTGCTGCGCACCATGGAGCAGCGTTTTGGTCGCGCGCGTTTCGATGCCGCAATTCGTGCCTGGTTCGATGCCAATGCCTTCAAGAGCGCCAGTACCGCCGACTTTCTCCAATTCTTCGGTGAACGTCTGTTCGATACCGCGGATTCGGCGATGAAACCGGCCGAAATCGCGGTTTGGTTGCACCAGCCCGGCGTACCTGACAACGCCAAGCGCGCGCAATCGGATGTGCTGGATGGCGTTGATCGCGCCCTCGCGGCTTTCGTCGCCAACGGTGATGCGGCCGCGTTGGCTGCCAAAACGTGGACTACGGGACAGTGGCTGCATTTCCTCAATGGTCTGCCGGCAGATCTGCCGGCCGCCCGGCTCGCTGCGCTTGATGCCGAATACAAGCTCACCGGTATCGGCAATAGCGAGATCGCGTTCCGTTTTTACCTGTCCGGTATCCGCGCCGGCTACGAGCCGATGCGCAATGAGCTGCGTGATCACCTGATCGAGATCGGTCGTCGCAAGTTGATGGTGCCGCTGTGGACCGAGCTCGCGAAGACGTCAGACGACAAAGCCTGGGCGCTCGAGGTCTACCGCAAGGCGCGCCCTGGCTACCACCCGATCGCGCAAGGCACGGTGGACGCCATCCTGGGCTATCAGGCGCCGTGACGGCGATGGCGCCTGCGTCCTGGATTCGGCAACGGGCCAGGGTCAGCTGCGGGCGCCGGTTGGCCGCGCCGGCAGGGATTGCAGGTATAGCCAGAGTGCGCGCAGTTCAAGATCGCTCATCCGGGAAAACGTCATCCACGGCATGAAGCGGTCAAGACTGCGTCCGTCCGGGCGCACACCGGTTGGCATCGCCGCGATAAACTGCTGCTCGTTCCAGGCGAGCAGGCCGCTGATATCCGGGGTGAGATTGGCCGGGACGGGCGCTTCGGGTGGCGCGCCAATCATCGGCCCGCCGCTGAAGGCCGGATTGTGGCAACCCTGGCAGACCTGAGCGACATAGCCACCATACTCGACGGTCACCGCCGGTGTGTACTCCTGTCGCGCGATCTTGCGCCCAGCGACTTGTGCGTGCGAGATCAGCGGAAACTGATCGAACAACCAGAGCAGTCTGGGCAGTAGCCCCGGTGCTTTGACCGGTGTTGGCAAACCGACGGGTGGTAACGATTGCAGATGGGCAATCAGCGCCGCGATATCGGTATCGGAAAGTCCGGCGTAATCGATTGTCGGCATCAGGGTCAGAGAGCGTCCATCCGCGGCCAATCCTTGCCGGATCGCGCGCTCAAGCTGAGCCGCGTCGACCTTGCCGAGCAGGGTGAGGTTGGCACCGTACAGGCGCCCCATTGGCTGCGCATCAGTCAGCATGAGGCCAGCGAGATCCTCACCATGGCAGTCCGTGCAACCACGGGTCATGGCCAGATGGCGGCCGCGCTCAAGCGCCTCGGGTGCACGCACGATTGCGAGTTGCGCCGGCCGAGCCCGATGCACCTCGGCCAGCGCCGCTTCCGACCTGCTCCAGGCCACCCCGATCAAGGTCGCGCCTGCCAGCAGAAAAACAATGACCAGATAGCCCAGTGTTCTCAATGCGCGTTTCATGAAAGCTCCTGTGTTGTAGGGGACACTGATACAGCACGCAATCCGGAGGTCCAATCCGCAGTCATCTGGTGCGCCGATTGCGCCCGTCGTTGGCGGTCGTTCACCCACACGGTTTGACGGTGCCTATCGCCGACCGAAGTTGCCAGGCTTGGCAGCTGCGACATGACGTGGAACACTGAGGTCATGAATGTCATCGGTCCAACCAAGAGTCGATTCTCGCGCCGGCTGCTGGTCCTGCTGGCTCTGGCCATCGCGGCCCTGCTGCTGGTCTATCTGCTGCGGCCGGGCTGGTTGCTCGACGGATACTTCAGTGCTCAGCGCTGGTATGCGGGCATGCGAATCGCCGAGGTCGAGGTTGCCGGCGCCAAGTGGCAGTACGCCGAGGGCGGCGCTGGTGAGACCGTCCTGTTGGTGCATGGCATGGCCGGCAGCAAGGAGAATTGGATGTTGCTGGCTCCGCGATTGACCGACCGCTATCGGGTCATCGCCCCCGACCAGGCCGCATTTGGCGACAGCGAGCCCGCCACCGATGCCGACTACCGGATCACCAGCCAGGTTGAGCGACTGCATGCTTTTGCCGATGCCCTGAAGCTTGAACGATTCCATCTGGTCGGTCATTCGATGGGCGGGCATAGTGCCGGTGTGTTCGCCGCCCGCTATCCGGAGCGCGTGCAGTCGCTGACCCTGATGAATGCGGCGGGTGTGCCATTCGAGCCGAATGCCTTTCATGCACGACTGGAGCGAGGCGAAAATCCCTTTGCAACAGAAACCTTTGAGAAATTCGACGAATTCATGCGGATGACCTTCGAGCGGCCACCGTTCGCGCCGCGCCGCTTCCGCCAGGTCTATGCCGAGCGCAATGCTGCCCGCGCATCGCTGTGGAACCAGGTCCTCCGCCGCGTCAGCGGCGAGAAATCACGCTATTACCTCCAGCAGAAGCTGGCCGAGATCCGGGCGCCAACACTGGTGCTCTGGTGCGATCGGGATCAGGTGCTCGATGTGAGTTCGGTCGAAGCTTTTCGGGCCGGAATTCCCGCAGCAAAGATCACTATTTTTGAGGGCTGCGGCCACATGCCGATGATGGAGTTCCCCGATCGGACGGCGGCCGAATTGATCGCGTTTTTCGAAACGACGACTCCACCGCGGGCGGCATCCGGTCGTCCCTGACCCCATCGCGTGCTGGCAGTCGCGTCGACAAATCCTGTTGTTCGGGCGGTTGGTCTAGCTCCACGGGGCTGAATCGCTTGCGCGGACCCTGAAATTAAGTGGTTGACTACAGTTTTGCATGCACGACAATGGCGCCAGACCATCCCATGGATGGCGCGCATCGCACGAATGACCTAAATTCGCGCTGCGCCCGGATAGTCCGGACCAATTCAATCCAACCAGGAGTACGCTGCGTATGAGCAAAGCCAGCAAAGTTGCAAAGACCAAGGCCCCCGCAACCGCGAAGGCCGCTGCCCCCAAGCCTGTGAAAGAAGCGCTGAGCAAGTCGGGCCTCGTCGCCCATTTGGCTGAAGGCACGGGCGTCGCTGCAAAAGACGTGCGCGCGGTTCTCGGCGCACTTGAAGGTGCAGTTGCCGGTTCGGTCAGCAAGAAGGGCGCGGGTTCGTTTACCCTGCCCGGATTGCTGAAAATCACGGTGGTCAATGTGCCGGCCAAGCCCAAGCGCAAGGGCATCAACCCGTTCACCAAGGAAGAGGTGTGGTTTGCCGCCAAGCCCGCTTCGGTGAAGGTCAAGGTGCGTCCGCTGAAGAAGCTCAAGGATGCCGCAGCCTGATCAGGTGAACGGCGCTGCGAAGTCCCGGCGATCTGCCGGGGCTTCCTGGCGCGACTTGCGAAAGATTCACCGCTTCCCTTTGCTCGGTAGATGGCCCTGCAAGGGTCGAATGCCCAGCGCGGCCAGCGTGATGTCAGCTTCGACGCTCGAGTGAGTGCGCCTCGATGCAGCGTCGATCAGTTCGCCTTGATCGCGACGCGGGCCTGTTCGAGCCAGGCGCGTTCCTTCTTTCGGTAATACGCAGGTGCGGTTCGGTCTCGATCAACCATCGATTGATAGACGCGTTGTGCTTCCTGAGCGCGACCGACGCTGAGCAGCAGCAAGACGTATCGACTGCGCGCTTCTTCTCCCGGATAGCCGGTTTCAAGCGCGGAATATTCCTCCAATGCCTTGTCCGTCTCGCCCAGTTGCTCCAGCGCGCGCGCATACAGCAGATGCCCGTCAGCTGAGCGGAAGGCGGGGTTCGCCTCAATCAGTTTTTCCAGGGTCTGCCGGCACTCGGCAAAGTGGCCGAGCTCGGTCTGTGCGGTCGCCATGCCCAGCATGAAGTGCGGATCGGTCGCGTAGACACCGGTCAGGCAGCGCTGGTAAAGGAATTCCGCGCTCTCGAAATCGCCTAATTGCATGCATTCCTGGGCCAGGCGGCGACGATTGTCCAAGGTGTCGGCGAGCTGCAGTTCGGCTTCGATACGGCGCCGGTTCTTTTCTGGATTGATCCGGCTGCCGATCGTGCGCAGGGCACGACGTGCCGTCGGATCGTTGCGCAATCCTGGCAACACTTCGGCAATCAGATAGGCCACGCCACCGATCCAGGGCAACATTACGATCAGCAGAATCCAGTAGAGCGGACGCCCGGTCCTGGCGACATGTATCGCCAGCGCGAGTTGGAACAGACCGGTAAGTACGAACAGGACAGGCATGGCAAATCATTCCGGGTAGTCGTTGCAGCGAAGCGTGATGGGCAGGCTACTCGCGCTCGGCCTTGCTGGCGTCGCGCTCGGCCTTGAACTCGCTGCCATCCTTCCATTCTGGCCAGTTCTTGCTGGTGGCAAGGCGCCGACCGATCTCGAAGTAGGTCTGCACGTCTTCGACCAGACCGGCGTAATCCCAATCCGGATCGAATTGGTCGCTCGGCTTGTGGTAGCGCTCGTTGGTGTACGCATCCGACTGCGCTTTTCCGTAGGCAACACCCTTGCTGATGTGGTCCTGCCCGGCGCGGGCGTGCAGGGCGGGTACGCCCTTGCGCGCAAAGTTGAAGTGATCCGATCGGAAGTAGAAGCCGCGCTCGGGTGTCGGTTCATCCTTGAGCACACGATCCTGGCCGGCCAGCACATCGGCGAGGATGTCCTGCAGATCATTCTGACCGTATCCGGAGATCGCAAAATCGCGCGTGCGCCCGATGATCGGCAGGGCGTCCATATTGATCATCGCAACTGTTGTCGCCAGTGGAAGCACGGGATGCTCGGCGTAGTAGCGCGAGCCGAGCAGTCCGGATTCTTCCAGCGTCGGCAGCATGATCACGACTGATCGTTCCGGGCGCGGCTCCATCGCGGCGAAGGCATGAGCAACCTCGAGCGCCGCGGCCAGGCCATCGGCGTTGTCGATCGCGCCGTTGTAGATCTGATCCACGTCGGTCTGGTCAGACTTGTTGCCGAGGTGATCCCAATGCCCGGAATAGAAGACGCTCTCTTGCGGACGCTCACTGCCTGGCAGGATGGCGACGATGTTGTTTGAATAGGAGTTCTTGATCTCGCTACGGAACTTGACGCTCATTTTTGCGTTGAGGGCAACGGGTTTGAATCCGCGCGCGTCGGCGGCCAGTTGCTGTGCTTCGAAGTCGAGTCCGGCAGCGGCAAACAGCGCACGCGCGGCCTCCAGACTGATCCAGCCCTGGGCATCGAGCTTGGGACTACTGTCCTCGGACGGTGGCAAGTCGTGCTGCACGCCACTCCAGGAGTTTGCGACCACCTCCCAGCCATAGCCGGCGGGACCGGCGTCGTGAACGATCAGCGCAGCGCGCGCGCCCTGGCGTGCGGCCTCTTCGAATTTGTAGGTCCAGCGGCCGTAGTAGGTCATCGCCTTGCCTTTGAACAGATCGGGGTCCTGGCGGAGAAAACCCGGATCGTTCACCAGTACGACGATGGTCTTGCCCTTGACATCGATGCCTTCGAAATCGTTCCACTGCTGCTCTGGTGCCCGCACGCCATAGCCGAGAAAAACGAGCTCGCTGTCCGCGATATCGGTGAGCGCATTGCCGCTCTGGGTGCCGATGACCATGTCCTTGCCCATCGCCAGAGATTGCGTCTGTTCGCCCACTCCCATAGTGAGCGTGGTGGCCGGATCGGCACGTGTCGAGACCATCGGCACGCGCTGGGTGTAGGTGGCGCCCGCACAGGGATAACTCGGGCAGGGATTGCCATCGGGCACGGCGGGCAGGAAGCCGATTCGTGAGAGCTCGGCTTCCAGATAGGCCAGGGTCATTCGCTCGCCGAGCGTGCCGGGATCACGGCCTTCGAACTCGTCGGATGCCAGCCGATGGATATGATGGGCGAGATCTTCGGCGCGGATCTCCGGAACAAATCGATGCGGCGCGCGTAGATCGACTTTCAGTTCCTGATAAGCAGGTTTCTCGGCGACAGCATCAGGCTTGGGTTCGGGGTTCGGCGCTTCCTTGCCACAGGCGGTCAGAATGAGGGCAAACGAAACGAGCACAATGGGGCGCATGAGGTAACTCCTTGCAACACAAAGCCGGCATGATAGGTCATGCACGGCTTTGGGCCCACCCGGTCGAATGCAATCAGCGCGTCAGCGAAGCGGTGCTTGCCTTCAACGCAACAGGCGTGGCCGATCGTCGTGCTTTGGCGCGCAGTTGGTCTCGGCGTAGCCGGCGCAGCAGCCGTTCAGCCACACCCAGGGACACCACCACCAGCACGGCCAAGCTCAGCAAGACGCTGAGTTCAAAGGCGAAGGGAGCAGGTTGCCAAGCCTGTCCCCACACGCCGGCGAGATCCACCGTGGCGTCGATCGGAGTGCCGGCTATCGCAACAAATACATGCATGGCGCAATCCCCTTGAGTGGGACAACAAACGATCGCAAACAATCGGGTCAGGTGCTGTCGCCACGGCGCTCGGCGCGCCGAGCCAGGGCCTCGCGCAACTTGGCGCTGGTCTCTTCGTCGCCTCCAAGCGACTGCGTCAGCCCGTTGAGATCGCCGCCGCTGATGCCGACTTCTTTCATCAGCGACTCGATCAGCGGTGCCTGCGCGCGGTAGCGCAGTGCACTGGATACGACCTGGTCGGCGAGATTTCCGGAGCCGGCTGCCGGCACGCCTTCACCGGCAGCGCCGCCACTTTGCAGTCCTTCGATCTGGATGATCTTGATGCCGTCGATCGATTCCATCGGCTTGACGCTTTCGCGGATGATGTCGGGCAAGTGGCGCAGCACTGCGAGCTTGATCTGCAGGGCAATCTGATCGACCGAGAGCATGTTTGCCGCTTCGTTGAGCAGGCGCTGACCCTCTGCATCGACCCCGTAGCGCCGCTCGGCGGCTTCCGCGCGCAGTTTCTCGGAATCGGCATCGGCCTGGGCTTCGATTCGCTTCTGGTCGGCAGCAGCATTGGCAATCGTGCGGATGGCAGTGGCCTTGTCCTCGGCAGCATTCATTTCCGCTTCGGCCGCGATGGTTACGCCGATCATTTCGCGTTCGGCCTGGCGCGAAGCTTCGACCAGCTCGATCTTCTTCTGGCGCTCGGCACGCTCGACCTCGCGCACGGTGTCGACCTGTTCGGCAGCACGCACGGCATTGGCGCGCGCCTCATCAGCCTGCGCCTGCGCCTCGGACTGCGCCCGAGACTTCTCCGCGATTGCGATCGCACGATCCTGCTCGGCCATTTGCACTGCCTTCTGCTGATCGATCTGCGCGGTTTCGACGCTACGCGCTTTGACGATGTCGCGCTCCTGCAACTGCTGCTCCATCGCAATGCGCTGGTCCTGGATCACCCGTTCGGACGCCATCCGCGACTGGTCGATCTGCTGCTGAGCGGCGATCTTGCTCTGCTCGGCATCGCGCGCCTTCTCGGATTGCTGGATCGAAATTTCGGCATTCTGGGTGGCGCGACGAATTTCGATTTCGCGCTGCTGTTGCAGCCGCGCGAATTCCTCTTCACGCGCAATGGTCAGCTTCTCCTGCGCGGCGATCAGGTTCTTCTGCTGAATGGCAACCTCGGTGTCCTGCTGAATCTCGTTGCGCTTCTTGCGGCGCAGTTCGATCGCTTCGGTCAGCTTGGTCAGGCCTTCGGCATCGAAGGTATTGTCCGGGTTGAAGTACTCCTTGCCGGTCTGGTCGAGGCCAGTCAGCGATACCGCCTCGAGCTCAAGGCCGTTCTTCAGCAGGTCTTCGGAAACTGCCTGCTGCACCTTCTGCACGAACAAAGTGCGCTGCTCATGCAATTCTTCCATGCCCATTTCGGCCGCGACCGAGCGCAGCGCATCGACGAACTTGCCTTCGACCAGGGCCTTCAGCTCATCCGGTGCGATGGTCTTCCGGCCGAGCGTCTGCGCCGCGTTGGCGATCGATTCTTCGGTCGGCTGCACGCGCACGTAGAACTCGGCGGTGACGTCGACGCGCATGCGATCACGGGTGATCAGGGCCTGATCGGCGGCTCGATGGACGTCGAGCTTGAGCGTGTTCATGTTGACTGGGATCACTTCGTGGATGACCGGGAGCACCAGGCTGCCACCATTGAGGATGACTTTCTGGCCACCGAAACCGGTGCGCACGAAGCTCAGTTCCTTTGAGGCGCGGGTATACATGCGCGCAAACATCTTGCCGATGAAGATCAGCACGAACAGTGCGACCAGGGCAATGCCAAACACTACGGCGGGTCCCATCAATTGCTCGATCATGTGCTACTCCCGAAAGTTTGGAACAGGTTCTATTGCTTGTTTTCCAGAGCGGGTGCATCGGCACGAACCGCGCGATAGCGCCCGCCATCCCGCACCACCAACACAACTTGCTGCCCCTGCTCCAATACGTCCAGGTCATGCAGGGGTTCGACCATCACATAGTGCGATGTACCAAATTCGTCGCGCAGCTTGGCCTGGGCGGCAGCATTTCGGCGCGCACTGCCAATCACGATCACGGCGACCCGGCCGACCAGCGCTTCCTGCGACAACACCTGGGTCTCGTCACGCGGCAGCAGGTCGCCGAGCAACCCGGCAAACATGCGCACCAGGGGCATCGCCAGCACCAGCATCAGGCCGGCGGCCAGCAGTGCCGGCAGCAGGCCAGGTCCATAGCTGACGCTAAGCCACTGCAGCAGCAATCCGCCAACGCCGAACACGCCGAGAAAAATTGCCAGCAGCATCAGGGTGGGCACCTTGCCCGCGCGTACCCAGGACAGAAGTTTGCTCGGCACCGAGTCGCCACCCGCATCGGCGTCGAGGTCAGGAATCAAGGTGTCGAGGAATTCGGTGAGCCCGCCGCCCATGCCAAGCTCAAGCAGTACAAGCAGGCTGAGCAAGGCGAGGGCGATGCTGAAGACCAGATTGGGTGCGACAAACAGGAAATCCATGGAGAAGCTCCCGACAGGGTTACTGCCTTTGGGGTAGTGCCATCAGGCCGAGGGCGAGGTTTTGCGACTTTGCTCCAGTACGAGTTTGGCCAGCTCCAGGGTGCCGCTCATATGGGTTGCGACGACATCCGGGTTATAGCAAGGCGCCTTGCTGGTCACTGCCAGGCGCAGCATCGCGTCGGTGAAACGAAAGATCCGATGCGCCACACCTGCTTCGAATTCGACCAGTTCGCGTCCGTCGGCATTGACTCCGGTGGCGCCCGGTCCGGCGATCAGGAACGCAACCAGGTCGGGCAGCCAGTAGAGCGTGTCGGAAATCATCTCAGAGCGCTGCCGGGTGACCAGCTCGCGCGCCCGCAATGTCTGCGCCACCGGTTCCAGCAGATTGCGGACGAGCCCCAGAGACGCTTCATAACTGCGACCCTGGTCGCGTCTTTCACGTGCCTCGTCGATGAGGTGGCGCAGCTTCTCGCTGGGCGTCTGAGCGCCCGGCAGCTCCAGCTCGGCGAGAAATTCGGCGTCTTCCTCACTGATCCGCACAGACAATTGAATCGTTTTGGATGACATATGAATTCCAATGAAACCAATTGTCGTGCAATCTAGCGAGATGTGAACATGGTGTCAAGTGTCGGGGGTCCGCGGCAGGCTTGCATCGGCCAGAGACAGGCGCCATCGTGCGGCTTCCTTGAGTACCGTCGGAGGCCCCATGTACACGCTCTATTACGCGCCCGGCGCCGCCAGTCTTTGCGTGCATCTGGCGCTGATCGAGATCGCTGTCGAGTTCGAACTGGTGGCGGTGGATCTCAAAGTTGCCGCCCAGAAGCGCCCGGAGTATCTGGCGCTCAATCCCAGCGGCGTGGTGCCGACTCTGCTGATCGATGGAACGCCCGCCTGCGAGGCCGCGGCGTTGCTGATGCTGCTGGCAGAGCGACATCCCGAGGCGGGTCTTGCGCCTGCGCCAGCCACCGGTTCAGCCGAGCGCCAGAGATTTCTGCAATGGATGTTTTATCTGGCCAATACCCTGCAACCGGCTTTCCGGCACTGGTGGTACCCGAACGAGATTGCCGGCGACGACAATGTTGCGCGCGTGCAGGCAGAGGCCGGGCGCCGCATCGAGGTGGCCTTCGAGCGTCTCGACGCGCATCTCCGTGCAAACGGGCCGTACATGTTGGGGGCAGACTATTCCGTGCTCGACATGTATGCGGTGATGCTGATGCGCTGGTCACGCAATATGGCCAAGCCCGCGCTCGAATGGCCCGGCTGTCGAGAATTGGCTGAGCGGGTTCGCGCTCGCGCAGCGTGGAAGAAGCTCTACGCGACTGAAGGGCTTACCGAATGGGCCTGAGCAGCATCTGGCCCTGGCCAGGTTGCCCATCGCGCGCCCGACGAGAGATTTGAGCTCGGCGCGCCAGCCGCTTGATTGCCAGGAGCCCTGAAAAAGTGAAGGGTCGATCTTGGAGGATCGACCCAGACTTCAGCCAGGGACGCTTGAGCACGGGGTTCGGCTCATTGTTCGATCAGGATCAGACGCTCGCCATTGTCGAGCCGGACCCCAAGATTCGATTGCATGGCCACCAGTGCACGAACACGCGGGCAGAGCTTTTCGGCACGACGCCCGATTTCGGCCGCCTTGCGCTCAATGCGCCGTTCGATATCAGCCTCGAGCTTTTCTGCGCGCGCTTCAATGTCGGCGACGGCCTTCTCGTCACCGCTCAAGGCTGCGTTGATCGCCCGCGGCACGAATTCGCCGATCACCACCTGGATCAGTTCGGATGCCAGCTTTTCGATCTGCGATTCGATCAATGCTTCGAACGCGCGCTCATCAAATGGTCGATGCAGCACAGCATCGCGGATCTGGTTCTGAATGATGCCGCGGGTCTTTTCCATACTCCGTTCGAGACTGGCCTGACGGCTGCTGTCCTCGATGAAGGCCTTGCTGACTTCACTCAGCGCGTCAAACGCGAGGTCGACGCCATCGCTGGCAATCACCACGGCCTCGGCGGTCAGATTGCGCACCTCACCTTCGATCTCGCGGATGGTGCTGCGGTCGCGTCCATCGAGTTCAATCTCGCGACCGTCGATGTAGAGCCGGCCCTTGTCGATACGGACATGCCTGGGCGAAGCCTTGTCGCTGTCGAAGGCAATGCCCTCGCCTTCGAGATTCAGTGAATAGGCGCTCTCGACATCGCAGTCGTGCTCGTCTGTCTCCAGCGAAATGCCAGCCTGGACCGACAGCGAAGGCGCCGCGCCGAGCGCGAGCAGCAGCAGGGAAACATGCGAACCGAGTTTCATGAAATGCACTCCTGGTGTGGTCGATGTGCGGATAGATGCCGCGATACCGACTCGGGTTTAAACAAGCCGGTGTGACCTGCCATTGGTCATGGTGCCAGGCTGGAGAACTCCGCTCGAACTGCGGCGCTCTGCAATTTGAGCGCGGTCCAGCCGAATCCGGCCGCAAATACCAGTCCAAAAAGCGCGCCGCTGAGCTGGGCCGACCAGTAGTTGGCCGCCATCAGCTGGATGACCCATTCCGGCAGCCCGGCCATGTGGGCGCGGAAATTATGCAGTAGCCAGGCGTGCACGACGATGCCGACAAGATTGCCGATGGCGCCAAGCCAGAACATTGCGATGCTGAACCAGAGCGCCCACGGGCGCCGGGCGAGTAGGGCGAAGCCGGACCACAAAGTGACCAGCGAGAGTGCGAGGAGCAACAGAGACAGCGGCAACAGGTTGCCAAATAGTGCCTTGAGCCAGACCGGTGCCTGCGCCAGTTCGGGCGCCTCAAGCATGAAGTCCAGAATCTCAAGATGCATCAGATAGCCGACCAGCAGACTCAGCAGGATCGCCAACAGCCCACAGACGACGGCGAGCACCACCATCGACCAGGCGGTGATGCGGACAAAGGCCCTGGCCTTTGCGTCGCGGGTGACGACTTCGCTACTCATCGGGTGCGGTATCCCTGTGGCCGATTGGACTTGCCCTGAGTGCTCGGTCGATCAGAGCAGCTGCCAGGCCAGTTCGCGCTGTACGTCCAGCACCTCGGTGCCGGTGAAACTGGCCTGTTGACCCTGCGCCGCGAACCGCTCGCGCAACAACCTGGACAGCGTGCGCACCTTGTCGGCATTGGCTTCCTTGCCGGGTGAGTAGACCTGCGCCCCCAGGTCCGAACAAAAACGATGCAGTTCAAAAAAATAGCGCTCCTGACCCGTGCTGAGAAAGCTCAGCATCGGTGCGCCCGACTCGACATGATCCAAGGAGCGCCCGCTGCGCATCTCGCGCTCGCCGGCAAGTCGGGCCGCACTGTCACAGAGGTCGACAAAACTTTCGCCGACATTGGCGGTGTCCAGGTCGGAGGCGATCAGGGCCAAACCGAGGGCGCGACGCAGCCCCGGTTCCTCGCGCCAGGAAGGATTGATTTTTTCCACTTCGCGTTCGAGATGCGGTGCCAGAGGCCCTCCGGTGTGGATAACTTCGGCAGTGTTGTAGCGGGTGCGGTCGATCGGCGCGGGCCGCGCATCGAAGGTGCTGCCGGCAATCATCACCTCGAGCGCAAGATACAGCTCGTGGTCGTCCTTGCGGTCGAAGCCGCAACGGTCAAGGATACGATGGGTCTCAGCAATGCTGGCCGCCTCATTGCTGCCGATCGGATGCCCGGTATCAAGCGCCTCGCGTTGGCGCAGATCGTGGCAGGTCGCGAACAGCGACAGGGCAATCCAGTCGCCGCCACTGAGTGCTTGCGGACCGAGCTGGCCGATCATCCGGCCGATGCGTCGTTCAAGCAGCTCGAGCGCATGCGATTCGTTGTGGTACTGGTGGAAATCACGTCCGAATCGGCCGTGTCGGAGCGCCAATCTGCACAGACTGAGGCACAGTGCCGACTCGGCCTTGTCCCACTGCCAGGCGACTTCGGGCCCAAAGGCCTCAGCGAGGACGCTGCGACGCTGCGTCAGCAGCAGCAGAATATCGGCGCGGCGAGACTCGATCTCGCGCCTGGCCTGGACTGGGTCAGCGAGCTGTAGTTCCACCGCATCGGGTGGAAAGTTCTGGTCAAGACCGCTGATCACTCGACTCGGGCGTGGCCCCGCTCCTGGCTCGTTCGGCGCAGTATAGGCAAGCTGGGCCGGCGGGGGAAATCATCGGATCCGGTCGCGTTCCTCTGACTGCGGTCCAGTCGTACAAAATGGGCTGGCATGGGCTACAGCATTCCACGTTCGGCCAGCGAAGTCGGACGGCCATGTCCGACAATCAGGTGGTCGAGGACCCGCACCCCGATCAGGCCAAGGGTTTCGACAATTCTGCTGGTCAGCACCCGATCCGCCTGGCTCGGTTCACTGACGCCGGAAGGGTGATTGTGCGCGAGTATCACGGCTGCCGCGTTGTGGGCGAGGGCGCGGCGCATCAGCTCCCTGGGATGCACTTCAGTGCTGCTGATACTTCCGCGGAAGAGCTCCTCAAACGCGAGCAGCCGATGCTGCGCATCGAGAAATGCCACGGCGAACACCTCATTCGGATGGTGGCGCAGCTTCAGCGCAATGAACTCACCGGCCCGGCGTGGGTCGCTGAGTACCGACTCATGACGAAGTTCGGACTCCAGAAAGCGCCGCCCCAGCTCGAGTGCGGCGAGCAACTGGCAGGCGCGTGCCGGCCCCACGCCGTGGGCGCGCAGCAATTGCGTGGGCTCCATGCCAAGCAGGCCGGCGAGGCCGCCATGTTCATTGAGCAGGCGCTGGGCAAGCTCGACGGCATTCAGGCCCTGCAGGCCAGTGCGCAGGAACAGGGCAAGAAGTTCAGCGTCAGAAATCGCGGCGGTACCCAGTCTGAGCATGCGCTCGCGGGGGCGGTCCTGGTCGGGCAGATCGGTAAGGCGCATTGGCGGTTCCTTGGCCGGGAACTGCAAAATATCTGCGTCACTGTGCGCCGACCGCCGGAATCTGCCGCCGCAGCCGCTAAGATAATTCGGATTTCTTCCAGGTGGATCCGGCGTGAGTTCAATTCCAGACAAGAAACGCGTGCTGTTGGGCGTGACCGGGGGCATCGCGGCCTACAAGGCCTGCGAGTTGACGCGCCGGCTGATTGACCATGGCGTTGAAGTCCAGGTGGTGATGACCGAGTCGGCGCGCCAATTTGTGGCGCCCTTGAGCTTTCAGGCGCTATCCGGGCGTCCGGTGCGTACTGACCTGTTCGATTCGGCGGCGGAGGCGGCGATGGGGCATATCGAGCTCGCCCGATGGGCCGACATGATCGTGGTGGCGCCGGCCAGTGCCGATTTCATGGCACGGCTAGCGCATGGATTGGCGCCGGACCTGCTCAGTACCCTCTGTCTGGCCAGCGCCGCACCGGTCGTGTTGGCGCCGGCGATGAACCGGCTGATGTGGGCCAATCCGGCGACCCGCAGCAATACCGAGCTGCTGCGATCACGTGGCATCCACTGTATTGGACCCGGCGATGGCGCGCAGGCCTGCGGCGAAACGGGCGCTGGAAGGATGACCGAACCCGGCCAGGTCATCGAATTTCTGTTGGAACACTGGCCGCAGCGCGAGGCATTGCTGCGTGGCTGCCGGATCCTGATCAACGCCGGGCCAACCTACGAAGACATTGATCCCGCGCGCTTCATCGGTAACCGAAGCTCGGGACGCATGGGTTTTGCGATCGCCGCCGAGGCGGCCCGGCAGGGCGCAGACACCACCTTGATCGCCGGTCCGGTGCAGCTGGAGACGCCCGAAGGGGTCCGTCGCCTCAATGTGCGCAGTGCCGCTCAGATGCGCTCCGCTGTGCTGGACGAGGTGGGTAACTGCGAGGTATTCATCGCAGCGGCAGCGATCGCTGATTATCGCCCGGCCGATACCCGGAGTCGAAAAATCAAGCGCACCAGCGACAATCTTGGTCTTGAGCTGATTCCCAATCCGGACATCGTCGCCGAGGTGGCGGCACTGCCGCGGCGTCCGTATGTGGTCGGATTTGCTGCTGAGACCGATGATCTGCTCCAGCACGCCAGAGCCAAGCTGGAGCGCAAGCGCCTCGACATGATCTGCGCCAACCTGATCGGCGTCGAGGGAAGTGGTTTCGAGGCAGAATGCAATGAGATCACCCTGCTCTGGGAGGGTGGGCAGCAGTCCTTGCCGCATGCACCGAAACCGGTCATCGCGCGCCAGATTCTGGAAGCGATTTCGCAGCGCACGCAGTGTGCGAGTCCTGCGCCATGACGATCGAAATCGATTTGCGCGTGCTGGATTCGCGTCTGGGCGGCGAGTTCCCGTTGCCTGATTACGCCACCGAAGCGTCCGCTGGCATGGACCTACGCGCCATGGTCGAGGTGTCGCTGGTGCTCGCGCCAGGTGACTGCCAGCTGATTCCGACCGGCTTGGCGCTGCATATCGGGGATCCCAATTGGGCGGCGATCATCCTGCCGCGATCTGGTCTCGGTCATCGCCATGGCATTGTGCTCGGCAATCTGGTCGGCTTGATTGACGCGGATTATCAGGGGCCGCTGATGGTTTCCTGCTGGAACCGCTCGGCCGAGCCCTTTACCATCGAGCCCGGGGATCGGATCGCCCAGCTGGTGATCTTGCCAATCGCTCGGGCCCGCTTTCGCGTTGTGAATGCGTTTTCTCAGAGTGCGCGCGGGTCCGGCGGCTTTGGCCACACCGGACGCAGCTGATCCAAGGAAATCCTATGCTCAGTTTCAACAAAAAGAAGACTGCACTCGAATCGGCCATGGCCGACAAGGCCAACGCGCTCAATGTTCAGCGACTGGCCATGACGATCGGGTTCGGCTTTATGCTCGGAGTGGCTGCGCTGTGTACGTTCCAGGCGGCGATGGTATGGCTGGAGAATCAGGCGCTCGCCGGTCTCATCAACGACCGTGACCAGGCCGTCGTGAAAATATCGCGACTGGTCAGCGCCGAGCAGGCATTGATGGCCAATGCTGTGGATGACGACGCCATTCGCGGCGTGCTGATGACGCCGGACCCCGACCGCAATGCCGCTGCGGCGGCCTTGCTTAAGACGCGTGTACCCAAGTTGAACTACGTCGAGTTCTTCTCTCCCGAATTGCCCGAGCTGGTGGATGCCGATCTGTCGGTGTTCGGTTATGCCAAGGCCGATGTGCTGGCTGAATCCCGAGAGAACAATGGCCCGGCCCGGGCGCAGGCACATCACTGCGTAACCACCAAGGGTGAGTGTCTTGCCCTGGCCCAGCCGGTGCGCCAAGGCGAAACCGTCGTAGCCTACGTCTATGTGTTGTTTCCGTTGGACGAAGTGCTCGCCGCGCTGGGAGACTTCGCTCTCGGCGGTACGATTGCGCTGCGTCAGGGCTCGAGCAAGGGAGCGGATTGGACACTGCGCCAGCTGGGCTCGGCCAGTGAGCTCGGCGACGGCCGCGAACGCGAATCGGCGTTGATCCCGGAAAGCCATTTTCTGGTCACCGTCCAGCGTGCTGAATTGTTCAAGCCGGGCATGATGTTCTCGGTGCTGGATACCCGCAGTTTGGGCGGTTTGATCAGTATCGCTTTGCTTACTCTGCTGGGCGCATTTGCGCTGGCCTTCAAGCGCATCTTCCCGAATGGTTGGGTGCGCAAGTCTGCCGATGCTGGGGACGCAGACGAGATTTTCGCGCCATTGCCGGAGCAGCGCGCCGTCAGAATCAAGGTGGCTTCGGATGCTGGCGCGGACGCTTCGATGGTCGTGCAGGAGCTCGATTCACCCAATGCGCTTCCGACCGCGAACACGCGCGCGCCGACGCCTCCGCCTCCGCCAGCGGCGGTCGCTGGGGCCATAGATCGCAGTATCTTCCGTGCCTACGACATTCGAGGGATAGTAGGAAAAACGCTCACCGCACCGGTGGCCATGTTGATTGGGCAGGCGGTTGGATCGTTGAATCGCGCACGCGGGCTTACCCAGATATGCGTTGCTCGGGACGGCCGGCTGTCCGGTCCGCAACTGGCAGACGCATTGATCGCCGGGCTGCGTGCTTCGGGTTGCGATGTCATCGATGTCGGCATGGTCCCGACGCCTATACTTTACTTCGCCACTTACCACCTCAATACCGGCAGCGGCGTGATGGTGACCGGTAGCCATAATCCGCCCGATTACAATGGATTCAAGATCGTCATCGGCGGCCAGACACTGGCAGAGGAAGCAATCCAGGAATTGTTTGCCCGCATTGTCGAGGGCAATCTTACCCACGGTATGGGTGGGCTCCAAGCGGTCGATGTCAAGGATGACTACCTCGACCGGATCATTTCGGACGTGCAGACCTCGCGCAAGCTCAAGGTCGTTATCGATGCCGGAAACGGCGTCGCCGGCGTCATCGCGCCCCAGGTCATCGAGGGCATTGGTTGCGAAGTCGAGCAACTTTATTGCGATGTCGACGGCACCTTCCCGAATCACCATCCAGATCCCAGTGATCCCCACAACCTTGCCGCCCTGATCCTGGCGGTGAAGCAGATCAATGCTGATATCGGTCTGGCCTTCGATGGCGATGGCGACCGTCTCGGTGTCGTTACACGCACCGGCGAGATCATCTACCCCGATCGCGTGCTGATGTTGTTTGCGCAGGATGTTCTGACCCGCAACCCTGGCGCCGCGGTCATCTACGATGTCAAATGCACCGGTCAGTTGGCCGAGGTCATCCTTCGCGCCGGTGGTAGCCCGCTGATGTGGAAGACGGGTCACTCATTGATCAAGGCCAAGATGCGTGAAGAGGACGCCGCCCTCGCCGGAGAAATGAGCGGCCATTTCTTTTTCGCCGAACGCTGGTACGGCTTCGACGACGGCGTGTACTCGGCGGCCCGATTGCTCGAAATTTTGGCATTGCGTGACGAATCGCCAGAAGAAGTATTCGCCGAACTGCCCAAGGGCGTCAGCACGCCCGAGTTGAAGATTGAGATGAATGAAGGCGAGCACTATGCGTTCATGGAGCGCTTCCGCGAACGTTCCAAGTTTCCTGGAGCCCGGGTTACCACGATCGACGGTGTGCGCGCCGACTACAAGGATGGCTGGGGTCTGGTGCGCTGCTCCAATACGACCCCGTGCCTGGTGCTTCGCTTTGACGCCGTCAACAAGAACGCCATTGAGCGTATCCAGGACACCTTCCGCAGCCAGCTTCTCAGCATAGACGGCAACTTGAAACTGCCGTTCTGAATCGGTCCCGACAACCGGCCTCAGTTGCCTGAGCGCTGGCTGTCCACCTTGGCCTTCAGTTCGCGATAGCGGGCAAGCTTGGTCTCGTAGGTGGTATCGATCCGCTGCAACTCGTGGCCGCGCTCGAGCACCTGCTTATTGGTGATCTCGATCTGCTGACGGACCATCTTGAGCTGGTCGGTGGTTACTTGCGGTACCGGCTTCTGCGCCCGCTCGAAGCTTGCGGCATGCGCGAGGATGTCGGCCAAGGCTTTTTCCTGACTCGCCAACGACAATCTGGTCGTATTGATGCTCGCTTGGATAACTTCAAGTTCCTGCAGCCGTGCGCGCTGCAGATCGGCCTCCGATGTATAGGACATCATCAGGGCACGGTCCTGCTGGGCCTGGTTCTCGGCAATCACCTTCGCTTCGGCATCGCGCTTGGCCTGCTCGCGATCGGCCGCCAGTTCCTCGGCAGTTTTCTGGCGCTCCAAGGTCTTCACTTCCATGCCCTGTGCATTCAGCTGACTGACGCCGCCGCCGCAAAGCTTTGGATCATAAGTCTGGCTGTAGTAGACCTTGCCCGCGGCGTCCGTGCACTTGTAGATCTTGGCGTGGACAACTGTGTTTGCGAACAACAGGCAAAGTGCAACCAGGGACAAAGTTCTAATGTGCATGCGGTGCTCCGAAGTCTTCACGCGCCCGAATCGATGGCGCCATATTGAATACGATAGTCCAAAAGTACCTGATGGTGCTGAATCAGCGCGGAATCCTCTCTGGCAAGAGCGAGCAGTTCGGTCAGACTGGCGATTGCGAGCACCGGAAGTCCGTAGCGCGACTGGACTTCCTGGGCTGCGGAGAGACTGCCCTCGCCGCGTTCCTGTCGATCCAGCGCGATCAGCACGCCACAGGGCTGTGCGCCCTGTGCCTCGATGAGGGCCACCGAATCGCGCACCGAAGTGCCCGCAGTGATCACGTCATCGATGATCAACACCCGGCCGGAGAGCGGTGCCCCAATCAGCACACCCGCTTCGCCGTGATCCTTGGCTTCCTTGCGGTTGAAGCAGATCGGCACATCACGCCCATGCTCACGCGCCAATGCAATGGCAGTTGCTGTCGCCAGGGGTATTCCCTTGTACGCGGGCCCGAACAGCATGTCGAATTCGAGTCCGGAGGTCATCAGCGTCTGCGCGAAGAATCCGCCGAGGGCTTCCAGTGCTGCGCCACTATTGAACAATCCTGCATTGAAGAAGTACGGGCTGGTGCGTCCTGACTTGAGGGTGAACTGGCCAAAGCGCAGCACGTGATGTTGCAGCGCCAAACGCAAAAATTCCTGTTGGTAGGGTTGCATACGACTTCCGTGAGTCAAGTGCATCGATGATAGTGCCGGCGCGTCGGGTCATGAAGCTCGCAGCGTGCCCGAATTCAATGCCAGCCTCGGCAGCGGGGACCGTTGCCATTAAGCTGTGCGTTTTCGAGCACCGACCCGGACCAGGCCTCCATGCGCATCATGACCTTTAACGCCAATGGCATTCGCTCGGCAATCAGCAAGGGGTTCCTGCCCTGGTTCGCGGCGCAGAATATCGATGTGCTCTGTCTGCAGGAAACCAAGGCACATCGCGCGCAGCTCGACGAACTCGAGAGTTTTCCAGCGGGCTATCACTGCCACCTGCGCAGTCCCACGCTGAAGAAGGGTTATAGCGGGGTGGCGATTTTCAGTCGCAGCGAGCCCGATGCGGTGATCGATTCACTCGACTGGTCCGAGTCCGACGACGAAGGCCGCTACATCGAAGCCCGATTTGGCAATACCAGCGTAGTGTCCCTGTACCTGCCTTCGGGCTCTTCAGGCGAGGAGCGTCAGCAGTTCAAGTTCCGTTACATGGAAAGATTTGCGCCGATTCTCGCTGCTTGGGCCGCCAGTGGGCGCGATTACGTCGTCTGCGGCGACTGGAACATCGTCCACACCGAGCGGGATATCCGCAACTGGAAGTCCAATCAGAAGAATTCCGGATGCCTGCCCGAGGAACGCGCTTGGCTCAGCACCCTGTTCGAGCGTCAGGGCTGGGTCGATAGCTATCGACATCTCAACCCCGAAGGCGAGGACTACACATGGTGGTCGCAGCGCGGCCTGGCGCGCAAGAACAATGTCGGATGGCGTATCGACTATCAGTTGGTGACGCCGGGTTTGAAGCAGCGACTGAAGTCCTGTTCGATCCACCCTGAGCCGCGGTTTTCGGATCATGCGCCCTTTGCGGTGGAATACGCTTGAACGCGCCGACGTCAGCAGCGGCGCAGCCCCAAAGCTATAGCGGATGGGCCGGAATTCGCCGCGCGTTCGCTACGCCTTCGGCCCTCACCATGGTTTTTCTTGGATTCGGCAGCGGACTTCCGTTCCTGCTGGTTGGCGGTACGTTGTCGACGTGGTTGCGCGATGAGGGCCTTGATCTCAGTCTGATCGGATTGCTCAGCTTCATTGGATTCTTCTATGTATTCAAGCCGGTCTGGGCGCCGTTCCTGGATCGTTATGATCTGCCGCTGCTCGGCCGTCGGCGCGGTTGGCTACTGGTCTCGCAGATCTTGGTGGCTGTTTCGCTGGCGGGAATGGCCATGCTGGATCCCAAGGCGTCGTTGAGCGGATTGCTCTGGTTGGTCGCCCTCTGCGCGTTCGCCGGCGCGACCCAAGACATTATTGTCGATGCCTACCGTATCGAGATTGCTCCGTTGGAATCCCAGGGCGCGCTCGCAGCGACGTACAACCTGGGCTACCGGCTGGCACTGATCATGTCGGGAGCGGTGGTACTTTATGTGGCCGATTTGGTCGGTTGGCGCGCGGCGTATCTCGCGGCCGCCTCCGCGATGCTGCTCCCTATTCTCACCACCCTGATCTGTCGCGAGCCCGCGCGACCGGCCGAGTCGAGTGCGCAGCGGTTGGACCTGGTTGAAGCTTTCGCGAAGCCCTTTGTCGAGTTTTTCAACCGCAATGGAGTAATTCTCGCCCTGGCGTTCCTGGCCTTCGTCGGATTGTTCAAACTGCCTGATCAGATGCTGGGGGTTCTCGCCGGGCCGTTCTATCTGGATTCTGGCTACACCAAGACCGACATTGCCACCGTGTCAAAACTCTATGGCGTGTGGATTGGCCTGGCCGGTGCGTTTCTGGGCGGCTTTTGCGTATCTGCGTTTGCAATCCGCAACCTCCTGGTTGTCGCTGCCATGGGCGTTGCACTGTCGAATCTCGCCTTCTTGCTGATGGCGGTTTTTCCGGCACAGCAGTGGGCATTCTTCGCGGCGATCACGGCGGACAATGGCGCTCAGGGATTTGCCGGAACGGTGCTGGTGGCCTTCATGTCCGGCCTGACCAATCGTCATTTTACGGCGACTCAATATGCGCTCCTGGTCTCGCTGGCCAATATGCCGGGCAGGGTCATCGGCGGATTGTCCGGTTACATCGTGGAGGCCAGCAGCTATTTCGTTTTTTTTCTGATCAGTTCTCTGTCGATCGTGCCTACGCTGCTGCTGCTCTGGTGGCTGTGGCCGCGAATTGGGTCGGCCTTGCCGGGAACCAAGCCGCTCTCGGAGCACCGATAGTCCCCCGCGTCGGCTTGGAACCTGAAGCTGTTCGCAGTCGAATCCTATGTGATCGCGCTAGAATCACGTGATACTGGCTTTCGATATGTGACGCTGATGCCCGACTTCACCGTTCGCGGAATCGATATCACTCTGGCTGAGCGGATCAAGGAGATCGCGCGCGTCAGAAACTGGTCGATCAATGATGTGGTGCTGGAACTTCTGCAGAAGGGGCTGAGCGCAAATGGCTCTGCGGCAGCGGCGTCTGCGGCGCCCGAAGACCGCAACGATGTGGCCCTTCTCAGTGGCACCTGGGGCTCCGATGAGGCTGCAGCGTTTCGCGCTGCGGTTGAGGCCTTTGAGAGCCTACCTGCCGAAACACCTCTGCCCAAACGCTAGGTCGAAGCGCTCTCAAGCCCGATAGAGGGCGCCCAGCGGTCTTGGGCCGCGCGCCCCCGTTACAGCCGGAAGGTTGCCGGGGCGATGCGCCAGCGCTTCGCGCGCCAACCACGCGAAGGCCATGGCTTCCAGATAGTCCGGGTCGATCGAGTAGGCTGCCGTGGAATGGATCGGGATACCGGGAAGCGCGGCCGACAGGGCATGCAACAGGGCCACATTGCGCAGTCCACCGCCACAGACCAGCAATCGAGCCGTTGTCGGCGCCTCGCGGCGCAAGGCCTCGGCAATCGAGTGCGCGGTCAGCGCGAGCAGGGTGGCCTGGACATCTTCCGCTCGAACTGGGCGCTCACCGATCAGCGCGACCAGCCAGCGCAGATTGAAGTGGTCGCGGCCGGTACTCTTGGGGGCCGTCCTGGCAAAATAGGGATCGCGCATCATCCGCTGTAGGAGCTCCTCGTCGACACAGCCGGTTTCGGCGTAGCGCCCCTGATCGTCATACGCAACGCCGAAATTCTGCATCGCCCAGTTGTCCATCAGGGCACTGGCCGGCCCGGTATCAAACCCGCGTACCGCGCCCGCAGCCGGTAGCAAGCTCAGGTTCGCGATGCCACCCAGATTCAACACCGCGCGATCTTCTTCGCAGCTGTGCAGGAAAGCGGCATGAAAGGCGGGAACCAGTGGGGCGCCCTGACCACCGGCGGCCAGATCGCGTCGGCGAAAGTCGGCCACCGTGTCGATGCCAGTGCGCTCGGCGATCACATTGGCGTCGCCGAGCTGGATGCTCGAGGGCCAGGGAAGACCGGGCGCATGCCAGACAGTCTGGCCATGCGATCCGATCGCACGGATCTCGGACGGGGCGAGTCCCGCCAGCTGAACCAAAGTGTTTGCTGCCTCAGCAAAGGCCTCGCCGATACGTGTATCCAACTCGCCTAATTCCGCCAGTCGGATTGTTCCATCACTGGTGCTGAGCTCGACGATGCGAGCGCGCAGATCGGCGTCATAGTCAACGGCCGTGGCGGCCAACAATTTTGGACCAGGACAAAATTCGACGAGGACTGCGTCTATGGCATCGACGCTGGTTCCTGAGATCAGGCCAATAAAACGGTTTGCCGCAGTCACATCTTCGCAACGAGTGGCGGCAGGCGGCTATCGGCGAGGACAAGTTGGGAACCGAGTGCCTGGGTCTTGCTGCGGAAGTCCGCCATCAACGCGCCCGGCAACGGCTCCGGCGGCGGCAGGGTCAGCTTGAGCGGATCGCGATGCACGCCACCGATGCGGAATTCGTAATGCAGATGTGGCGCGGTCGCCAGACCGGTCTTGCCGACGTAGCCGATCGTGGTGCCCTGCTGAACGCGACTGCCACGTTTGGACGCGCCGGAAAAACGCGACATGTGCCCATACAGGGTGGTGTGCCCTTTGCCGTGGTCAATCACGATGGTGTTGCCATAGCCATTCTGCCAGCCGGCAAACACCACCTTGCCTGCTGCCGCGGCAATAATCGGCGTGCCCGCAGGTGCCGCGTAGTCGACGCCCTGGTGCGCGCGGACCTTGCCGAGGATCGGGTGCCGACGGGCGGATGAGAATCGCGAACTGATGCGGGTGAATTCGACCGGTGTGCGAATGAAGGCCTTGCGCAGCGGTCGTCCCGACAAATCGTAGTACTCGCTGTCGCCCCCAGGCCGTGCATAGCGCAGCGCGTCGTATTTCTTTCCGCGGTTGAAGAACGATGCCGCCAGTATCTGTCCGCCGCCGACCTGTTCACCGTCCCGGTAGTGGTCCTCGTAGACCACCGCGAATCGATCACCCTTGCGCAAGTCCTGCGCGAAATCTATGTCGTAGCTGAAGACCTTGGCCATCTGGAGGATGGCGACATCGCTAAGTCCGGCAGCGTCACCGGCGGCAAACAGAGATCCCTCGATCAGCCCCGATGCCACGCGCACCCGCTTCTCGATGGTCCCCGAAACCGGACGCTCCACGACCTGTCCATCGCTGGCGACATCCACCTGGATTCGACTGAGTCCCTCGGCATCGAACTGGATACCGGTCAGTGCACCTGCGGCGTTGCGACGCATCCCGATATGCTCACCGGGCCTGAGCCGGGTCAGCACTGACGCGCTCGGCATCTTGCTCAGGACATCCATCATCTGGGCCGAGGAAATGCCTGCCGAGCTGAATATCGCACCCAGGGTCTGGCCACTTTCGACGGTCGCCGATGTCCACTGGCCGGTCTCGGCCAAGGGAATATAGTTGCCTTCGACCAGGGCGATTCGGGTATCTATCTCGGTGCTGCGGGTTAGGTCAGCCGGTGCGGGCGGCAGCGGAAGCTCCGACCAATGCGCTGCCTGATCCGGCTCAGACGAAAACGTGCCTGCCCAGCTGGGAAGTACCACAAGTGCGAGCGTCGCCAGCAACCCGGCCATCGCGCCGATGACCCATCGTTCGCCGGTCCAGCGGATCGGTGCGGTCGCGAAGTTCTGGATGAAGTTGCCATCCAGACTCTTGGCATAGAAGTGTTGATGCCGGCGCTGGGCGTGGCGCCGTACGGCCTGCCGCCGCTTCAGTTGGGTGTCTGAGTTTGGATCGGGGAGGAGCATGCGGGTACTGTCGTACAGAACGGACTGCACCATAGCCCCGACAGAAGTCTGCGTCAAACCCTTGTTTCAAATGAATTTTTTGCGGTTTTCCCTTAACGACTTCTTAACTTTTCAATGAGGCTGTTCCATGCAGCAGATCCGATCCGGACGCTGCGCCAGTCGGAGCGTGGTGGTCGCCGTGCCACGGCTTCGGCTAACGTAGCCGGCCCTGCGCGGAAGTTCCGCCTTCCCTGGTACAAGAGTCGATATGAGTGAGCTACAAGACGCGCTTGACCTGATTGGCCGCGGCACCGAAGAAGTCATCAAGCATGAGGAGCTTGAAGCGCGCCTCAAGCTCGGCCGGAGGCTACGGATCAAGGCCGGATTCGATCCAACGGCGCCTGATCTGCACATCGGTCACACGGTCCTGCTCAACAAAATGCGGCAGTTCCAGGAGCTTGGCCATCAAGTGATCTTTCTGATCGGTGATTTCACTGGCATGATCGGTGACCCGACGGGCAAAAATGTGACGCGAAAGCCCCTCTCGGTCGAGGACGTGGCCGAGAACGCCAAGACCTACGCAGACCAGGTGTTCAAGGTACTCGATCGCGATCAGACTGAGCTTCGCTTCAATTCCGAGTGGTTCGGAAAGATGACGGCGGCAGAGATGATCAAGCTCGCTGCCAAGCACACCGTGGCGCGCATGCTTGAGCGCGACGACTTTCAGAAGCGGTTTCGCGGTGAGATGCCGATCGCTATTCACGAATTCCTCTATCCCCTGGTGCAGGGATACGACTCGGTGGCCTTGCAGGCCGATGTTGAATTGGGCGGCACAGATCAGAAGTTCAACCTTCTGGTGGGTAGGCAACTGCAGTCAGATGTTGGGCAGGCGCCGCAGATCGTGATCACCATGCCATTGCTCGAGGGTCTGGACGGCGTCAACAAGATGTCCAAGTCGCTCGGCAACTACATCGGCATCAATGAGTCGCCAAATCAGATCTTCGGCAAGACGATGTCCATCTCGGATGACTTGATGTGGCGCTACTTCGAGCTCATGTCGTTCCGGATGTCACTTGCCGATCTGCGTGAAGCGCGCCGGGCGACTGAGCAAGGCGAACGGAATCCGCGCGATCTAAAGGTTGAACTCGCGCGCGAACTCGTTGCCCGTTTTCATGGTGAAAAGGCAGCGGAAACCGCAATCGCCTTCTGGAACGAAACCGTTCGTGGTGGTGCAGTGCCGCAGGATCTGGTCACCCGCGATCTGCCCATCCCTCCGCAAGGAGAGTCGATTGCCGCTTTGCTCAAACGCGCGGGCCTCACCAGCAGTTCGTCGGAGTCAGCACGAAAAATTTCTGAGCGCGCCGTGCGCATCGACGGCGTCGTGGTTGAAGACCGTGGACTAGTGCTTTCGCCCGGCGAATACCTGCTGCAGGTCGGCAAGCGGGCCTTCTGCCGCGTCCGGCTGAGCCCTGCCGTAAGCTGAATCTTCGTGCCCTGAGCAGGCGCGAATGTGGCCAGCGGGTTCCAATCGTCCGCGTGATCAGGTAAAGTGGCTTCCCCCTGCGAGGAATTGTTTGCAGGGGGCAAAAAACCTCGTCGTTGGACTGTTGACGAAGTAAAAATCTGCTGTATAGTGCGCGGCTCGCTGAGACGGAAACGTCTCGCTGGCGGACGAAATGTCCGACCAGATGCGCAAGATC
>JAYSZM010000186.1:0-12207 GCA_043738015.1 Lysobacterales bacterium | reverse complement strand
CCGCCACCATCTGGCGATCTTTGTCGATGGGGTCGCGGTGCGCGACAAGGTTCATCTGCAACTGCAGTTACCCGAACAGGCGGAAGTCTTTCTAACGCAATCACTATCCGGAGGCTGAAATGTCGGATCGTCTGCTGGTGTCGACCCGCAAGGGCCTGTTCTTCGTTGAACGTCGCGGCAACCGCTGGCAGATCGTGCAGTCGAGCTTTCTCGGCGACAACGTCACGCTCAGCCTGGTGGACCCACGCAGCGATACGCTTTATGCGGCGATGAATCTTGGCCACTTCGGCGTAAAGCTGCGGCGCTCGCGCGATGATGGCCGGAGCTTCGAAGACATCGCCGCACCGGCCTATCCCGAAGGCGAGACCCTGCGCACCGGCGATGGCAAACCGGAACAGCCGGCCAGCACTCGACTGATCTGGTCTCTTGCCGGCGGCGGCGCGGACCAGCCCGGCAGGCTGTGGGCCGGCACCCTGCCGGGTGGCCTGTTCCGTTCGGATGATCACGGTGCCAGCTGGGCCCTGGTGCGCTCGTTGTGGGACCAACCCGGACGCAAGGAATGGTTCGGCGGCGGCTACGACGCGCCCGGCATCCACTCGATCTGCGTCGATCCCCGCGACAGCCGCACCCTGCGCATTGCCGTATCCTGCGGCGGCGTCTGGCTGAGCCAGGATGATGGCGATAGCTGGACGCTCAACGCCGATGGCATGTTTGCCGACTATATGCCGCCCGAGTTGCGCGGCAATCCCAATATTCAGGACCCGCACCGCATGGTGCAATGCGCGGGATCGCCCGATTGCCTTTGGGTACAACACCACAATGGCGTGTTCCGCAGTGTCGACGGGGCATCGACGTGGACCGATGTCCCGAAGGTCGTGCCATCGGTGTTCGGATTTGCGGTGGCGGTGCACCCGCGCGACCCGGACTGCGCCTGGTTCGTCCCCGCAGTGAAGGATGAATTCCGTTACCCGGTCGACGCCAAGCTCGTGGTCAGCCGAACCCGCGATGGCGGCAAGAGTTTTGAGGTGCTCGATGCCGGTCTACCGCAATCGGCGAGCTACGATCTGATTTATCGCCACGGACTGGCCATCGACGCCAGTGGAGATCGACTGGCGATGGGCTCCACCACCGGCGGCGTCTGGATCAGTGAGGATCAGGGCAGCAACTGGCAGGCACTCGATGCCCGCCTACCCCCGGTGCATGCCATCTGCTTTCGCTGAGCGTGGCGGTAGCTTGTTACGGCATGCCCGGCATCACAGGAATTGCCAGGCAGCCGGCGTAGAATCCCTGCATGGACGTGCAGCGGATCGAATGTCACAACGGTTGTGTACTCGCCTACGGCTTGCTTGGCGCATTGCTTGTCGCGATCACGACGCCGGCGCAGGCGGCGATTGGTACGCCACAACTCGAATGGGCCTACGGCGGCTGCTCACCATCCGATTGTCAGACCGGCTGGTACAGCGGCCCGGCCGTGGCCGATATTGATATCGATGGCGCGATGGATGTCGTCTGGGGCAGTTATGATCTCGTCGCACTCAATGGCGCCAGCGGAAGTCTCAAGTGGCGTGGCAGCAATGCGCAGCGCGTCTGGCCCGCGATCGTAGTTGCAGACTATGACCCCGCGATTGCCGGTCTGGAAAGCGTGGTCGGCCGCGGCGCCAACCAGGTCAGTATGTACAGTGCCACGGGTGCATTGCTGTGGACGCGCAATCCCTTCAGCGGCGGTGAGGTGCGCAGTCTCGCAACCTCCGACATCGACGGCAATGGCGATCTGGAGATCATCGTCGGGCGTGCATCCAGCGGCGGCACCTTGCAGGTTTCGGTCTATGAACACGATGGCGCGCTGCGACCTGGGTGGCCAGCGCGACGCACTGGAGAACCTGGATTCGGGGCAGGCATGTACAACCAGAATCTCGCCGTGGCCGATCTCGATGGCGATCAGTCGGCCGAAATCTACGCGCCAACCGACACCCACTACATCACTGCCTTGCACCCCAATGGTGACCAGCTGCTGGCCAGCCTTTTGTATGGACTGAGTGGTGGATTGCAAAAGGTCTGGTCACAGGTCGGCGTGCATGTGGATCAGGCCGCCGATCTCGCTGGGTTTGCCAATTGCGGCAGCCAGCATCGGCCCAATTTTGCCAATGCAGCGCCCTCGATTGCCGATATGGACGGCGACGGCAGCCTCGAACTGGTGGTTCCAGGTGATGTCTACAACTGTGCGATCGGCGATCCCGCCGGAGACCTGTACTACCTGCCCTGGATCCTTCGTCGCGATCGCAGCCGGTGGGCGGCCGGCGGATGGGATTGGACCGCGATCCCGGCGCAAGGCGCGAGCGCGGCCGCAACCATCCAGGGCCAGTTCGCGACGATCGAGGATGCCGTCGTCAATGCCGTGCTTGCCGACCTCGATGGCGATGGTCAGCGCGAAATTCTGTTTGCCAGCTACGATGGGAAGCTGCATGCATGGTGGCTCGACAAGACCGAGAAGCATGGCTGGCCTTACAGCGTTCCTGGTTCGGGATTCAGATTCGCTGCCGAGCCTGCGGTCGCTGATCTTGACGACGATGGCGAGTCCGAAGTCATTTTCACTACCTGGCCGCAGAAAGGCGGCAACGCCGTCGGCAAGCTGATCATTCTGGGAATGCGCGGCGAGCTTGTTACCAGCATTGACCTGCCTGCGCCCAGGGGCGGCAATTGGAATGGCGGTATGGCTGCACCGACACTGGCACAGATCGACAGTGACCCGAATATTGAAGTGGTGATCGGAACCAGCCACAGCGGGGTGGTGGTCTACGAGATTCCTGGCAGTGCAAATGCCCGCATTCTGTGGGGAACCGCACGCGGCAATCTGCGCAGGGATGGCCAAGCACCGCCCGTGTTGCCATCAGGGCAGTTGTTGTTTCGACATGGATTTGAATAGCCGCAGATCATGGGATCGGCGGCGGTTAAGGCGCGCAATTCAGGGCGTGCGATTGGCCAGAGCCCTGGGCAGGCCGCGAAGAAAAAACACAGCGGCAAGGCCCAGCACCACCAGAAGTTTTCCGGGCAGCGTGCGCACCTTGTGCCCAAGCAGGAATCGCCCCAGCCCGACATGTTTGTGCCACGCGACGAACACCGGTCGTTTGCGGCTCGATCCGCCCTGGCGATGTTCTGCGCGAACCTCGTTGGCAACTGCGACCCGCAAGCCGCATGCACGAACGCGCGCACAGAGATCGAGATCCTCGCCATGCAGGAAGTAGGATTCATCGAACCCCGAAATACGCTGGTAGACCGCGCGCGGCAGCAGCATCAGGGCGCCCGAGCAGGCGTCGACCTGCTGCACTGGTTCGGCGCTGCGCGCAAGATGAACACTGGCATCCGCTCGGCGCAGCCAGGGCAGATGATCACGCAGCAAACGCAGAGGCGTCGGATCACGACGGCGCGCGGCCGTCTCTTCCAGGCCAAGCGCATCGCGCACGTCGGCGCCGAGCAATCCGATCGCCGGATCGCGATGGGCGATATCGACCATTGCCGCGAGCGTGGCCGAATCGATAAGACAATCCGGATTCAGCAGTACGATCCAGGGCGCTGCGCCGTTGGCAGCGGCGCGATTGCAGGCCGCGCCGAAGCCGAGGTTGCGCGCACCGGACAACAGGGTGAAACGCGCATCCATCGAATAGCGTCCGGCGACTCGCTGCGGCCAACCATCGCTGGATGCGTTGTCGTATAAGGTGACGCTCACACAGTGCTCGGCCAGGATGGCACGAGCGATGCAATCGGAAAGCAGGGCGCCGCTATCGCAGGAGACGACAACGACGTCGAAGCCTTTGGCGCCGCAATCCTTGCCATCCACTGGCGTGGTCACGCGGACTTGACCGCTACACGCAGTTCCCCTGCCCGGATTCGCTCCCAGAGCACTGGCCACGCCGTCATCGCCTCGGCGGTCTGAACGAGCCGCTGGCGCAGGGCGCGATGGCTGGTGTCGGCTTCGTCATCTCCGCTCAGTCGCGCTGACGCGGTGTCGATCAAAGCCCGTCCATTCACGGTGATCAAGGAACGCAGATCGGCCAGCCAATGCACGGGCGCGTTCGCTCCGGCAGCTTCGGCGACACTTTGAAGTTTGCCGATCAACTCACTGCGTAGATACTGCACATACTCGGAAACCTGATCACCGAGTTTGGCGTCACTGCTCTGCGCGAGATCCTGCAACAGGGCGGCGGCCGTCTGCATACGTGCCGCCGGCGTGTCCGCCTGGATATCGGGCGTGCGCGTGGCCAGGTAGTCTGCAATAAACTGGCCCGGCCCACGGCTGCGCGCGCGCTTGCCGATTTCGCGCCCGATCTCGGTCGCTGCACCGGCGATCCCGATCGAATCGGGTAATTGCAACAGCAGCGCCTCCGGATCGACCAGGTGCAGCATGGAACTGAAGGTCCAACCGGGCGCACCGCCATAGGGCAGTGCAAAGGGCAAGAACCCGCGGCCATCAACACTCAGGGGCACCACGGCGCTGCGCCTGAGCAGTTGTGCGCGGTCCACTCCGTGCCGGGCGCTGCCGCGGCCAAGCTGGCGCAGATAGGCATCGCGATCGCCGGCGAACGCCATGCGGCCTGGGTTATCGAGCAGGAACAAATCCTCTAGTTCGATACCGCGGTGGCAGCCCCGCGAGCCGGTCAAGGTGGCAGCGATGCGCGCGGAGCCGGATGTGCTCAGGCACTCGCTGAGTGCGCGTCCTCGAAGATCACCAGCGCGCCAGCCGTCAGAACCCAGAAGATCAGCGAGTCGCGCGCCGCAGGCGTCGAAATGCGCGCGCCAGGCGACCGGCGCGGAATCTGACGGAGTCGGTTCGGCAAGCGCCGAGCCCAGATCGGGGAAAAACTGGGCCGACCGGCCCGTCTGTGCACAAAAATCCAGCCCACGTGCGGCATCGTCAGTCGGTTGCAGCGGCCAGCGCATCTGCTCATCGAGAATAAAGCTGCGCTGCCCACCAGCCAGGGCCAGCGCCAGGTTATACGCCTGATGATCGGCGCCACCGGCTGCGCCGAAAACAAGTTCGGCAGCGGCGAGCAGGCGCGCATCCTTTCCGCAAAGTTGGCGCAGGCTGGCACGCAAGTCGGGCGCATCAATCCATTCGGTTTTGCACGCGCTGCGCTCGGAAAACAGGCGGGCGGCGGCGAGACCACTGGATCGCGCATCGGCATCGCCCGAATCCCAGAGCAGTTGCACGCGCTCGATCTCGGCTGGCCACTCGCCAGACCGGGCCAATGATTCAAGCAGGGCGGGTAACGCGCCGGGCGATCCGCCGCCGCGCACGATCATGCGCATGGGACTCAAAGGCGCGGACGAGGCTGCGCCGCGCAGACCGGCGATGAAGTCTGCTTCGCTGATCAGCAGACGTCGCGAGACCAGGCTGTCCAGCACCCGCGCGATGCCCTCTGCCGGCACCTTGGGCAGGATCTGCTGCACGGCCTGGACATGCTCGGCCAGGCTCAGGAAGGCACGACAACGGTCCAGTGCTTGCAAGACCTGATGGGTCATCACATGGGTCTGGCCATCCTGACTGCGAAATACGCATTCGCCGCCGCCGAGGTCGGCAGCACTGCCCATGACCGATGCAAACAGCGGCGCCCTGGCATCGACCTGCAGACGCGGGCTGGCGTCCAATGACACGTTGAATTCCATGAAGCCTCACTTTCCAATTGAAATTTGCAGCGTTTACGAACGCTCGTCGGGCACCGGATATCCATTGCAACGCTGGATACTGCAGCGGGTCGAGCGCGTCGTGCTGACGAAGTCGCGTCTTGCCGCAGTCAGCGTTACGGCCGCAGCCAACGCCGCCACCAGGGCCGCGTGGGTGCTGCGGATTCCATACATCGCAGTCGTTGTTCCAGTTCGCTCAGGCGCAGCTGAGCCTGTTCCTGCGCCGCGCGCGCGGCCTTCAGCCCAGCATCCGCCTCTTGCAATACCGCGCCGGCCGCCATGTTCTTGCGAATTTCGTGTTCGTAATGGCTGTAAACCGATTCTGCCGCGTCGCCGAATAGATCGAGATCCGGCAGGTTTGGCAGCGCGGCTTCGCTTTGCGCGCAGACAGCGACATAGTAGATCGGCGCATAGCGACCGCCATCGATCACGGCACCTTCGGCATCACTGGTGTGCATCGCCGCCATCGGCTGCGCGATCTCGGGCCGCCAGATCGCCGACTGGAACAGCAGCTTCTGGGCGTACAGGCGCACCACAGCGAAGTGCCGTTCGAGCAAGGCAATCAACTCGTTGCGATAGAGCTCGCGAACATGGAATTCGTTGCGGAATCCGCGCTCATCGCTATAGGTCTGTTTGTCGGGGGACGAGATCAGCAATGCCCCATTGGCTCCGAGCACTCTGGCAAAGCCGGCGACCAGTTCTTCCTGTGCGTCCAGGTGCTCAAGGGTTTCGAACGAGGTGATCAGGTCGAAGCTGGCATCCGGCCAGCCCAGTGCACTGGCGTCGCCCTGTTCGAAGCGGAGATTGGCCTGGGTGGCATAGCGTGCGCGGGCATGAGCAATCGCTTCGTCGCTGATGTCCAGGCCGACCACGTCGCTGGCCACCTGGGCGAGCAGCGCTGAACCGTAGCCCTCGCCACAGGCGACATCGGCCACGCGTTTGCCAATCGCGGCGGCGCGGGCAAAGGCATAGCGGTGGTAGTGCTCGTACCACATTTCACGCACACATTCGGGCGTGAATCGCTCGCCAGTAAAAGGAAGATCGCTCAAAAAACCCTCTCGGCAATCCGCATTGGGACTGATCAGGATGCCGTCATTCGCGCCCACACGGCATCCCGAATGGGCGCCAGCGGGTCGGCGCGAATGAATTCGGCGACCAGGGCATTGTAGCTGGGGTAGCGCGCGTTGAGCCGGCGCAAGGCCTCACCACCGGGTCGTTCACCGGTCAGGGAGAACGAGGCGCCGCCGTGATGGACGACATAGGCACTGTCACAAAGCACGTGTCGCCAGCCGTGTGCACTCGCGCGCATACAGAAATCATTTTCCTCACCATAGCCGCGTCCAAACGTCGCCGCATCGAAGTCGCCCAGTGCCTCGAGTGCGCGCCGGCTGATGTACATGCAGAAACCGATCGCGGTTGGCAGTGCCGGATACTGCGGCTTCCATCCGGCCAGCACTGCAGCCAGTCGATCGGGATCAGTCGGCGCCGGATTGTTCTGGCAGAACAACGGCAAGGAGCAGATTTCGGCATTGTTGGAGAACGGCGTAACGGTGGCGATGGAGGAATCGCTGGCGGCCGCGGCAATCATCCGGTCTAGCCAACCCGGCGTGGTCACGGTATCCGAATTGAGCAGGACGATATCGTTGCGCGTCATCGCCATGCCGCGATTGACGCTGCGGACAAATCCGAGATTGTGCTGGTTGCGCTCGACGCGCACGGCGAATCCGGCCTGCTGCCGGAACGCATCAATGGCAGGAGCAATCCCTTGCTCATCTGAAGCATCATCGATCACGATCACCTGGTCGTCTGGACCCAGCGTCTTGATCAGGCTCGCAAAGGCGGCTCGCACGAGGTCCACCGCATTGAACACCGGCACGATGACTACGGGACGCTGCCGAGGTCCCTGCATCAGCGTCCCCAGCGATGTGCGAGGCGCACCATGCCGAGTTCACGCGTGCTGCCGCGCACGGTCAAGCCACGCTCGACAGTGTCGAAGAGTCGCACCCCTTCCGGATCCATCGCGTGCACAGCGAGCAGGTAGCTGCCTGGCAGCAACGGTGGCGCGTCGAACACGATGCGCCAGCGGAAGCGTTCGCCGTCCGCCTCAATCGGTTCGGCCTCGGCCATTTCAGTAGTCAATCCGTAGATGCCGGTGCCATCCACGCGCTTGATACCGAGTGCCAGCACCGGCCTGCGTCCATCGCGGGCGCGTACGCTGACTTCGACGACCAGGGGCTCGTTGCGCTCGAGTGTAATCGGCGTGGTTCCGGCATCGTCGTTGACCAGCAACTGGCTGACCGCGTATTCGCCCTCGGCCGCGCGCTCGCGCCCGCTGGCCTCGATCTGGGCGGATTGCCGCTCATGCCAGGCAAGGTAGTCCTGACTGACCTCGAAAACATCGCCCATGCGCTGGATGGTTCCACCATGCAGCCAACAAGCCTGACGACACAATTTCTGGATGTGGTACATGCTGTGGGTCACCAGCAACAGGGTGCCGCCGTCGGCCAGATAGCGTTCCATCCAGCGCACGCATTTTTTCTGGAAGCTCTCGTCGCCGACCGCGAGTACTTCGTCGGTGATCAACAAGTCCGGATGCGTGGCAGCGACGACGGCAAAGCCAAGCCGGACCGTCATGCCTGATGAGTAATGCTTGACCGGCTCGTCGATGTAATGCCCGATGTCGGCAAATTCGATGATCGAGTCGAGCTTGTCTTCGATGTCCGCACTGCTCATGCCGAGCAATGCCGCGTTGAGTCGGATGTTTTCCCTTCCGCTGTATTCAGGGTGAAAACCGGCGCCGAGTTCGAGCATGGGTGCGATGCGTCCGTGCACGGCCACGGTCCCCGAGCTTGCCGTCAGTACGCCGGTGATCACCTTCAGCAGGGTCGACTTGCCTGCGCCATTGACCCCGATAAGCCCCACCGATTCACCGCGCCGTACTTCGAGATTGATGTCGCGAAGGACCGCAGTCTGCATCGGATTCTGCCGGCCGAGCAGCAGATTGCCGAGTGCGCGCATGCGGTCGCCGCTGCGGGTGACCTTGGGAAAGGATTTGCAGACGTTCTTGAGAACGATCAGGGGCTCAGCGCTCACAAGTAGTCCTCGAAGTGTGCTTGCGCGCGTTGAAACACGAACACGCCGCTGATCAGTACCAGCACACTCACGATCAAGGCTTCGACGAAGGCACCGGCGGGCGGGTAGCTCAGTCCCAGCAGGGCAGCCCGGATTGCTTCAACCCAGACCATCATCGGATTGTGGCTGAGCCAGGCGACCAGTCGCGGCGACAGTGAGCCAGCGTGAAAAAATATCGGAGTGATCAGCATCCACAAGGTCAGCAGTTGCGGCAGCACGGCCGAGACATCGCGCATGAAGACATTGAGCGTCGCCAACCAGAATGCCGTTCCCGCAGCGAGTACGAGTATCCCCATCATGTGGAGTGCTGCTTCAGCGAGCCCCAGTAGTTCCAATTGGCTGCCGGTCAGGCGCAGCGATAGACAAACAGCGATCAGGCCGAGGCTGTGTATCGCAAAACTGCTGAACACCGGTACCAACACGAGGATGAAACGTGGTAACGCGATTTTGCCGAGCAGAGCAGCATTGCTGACGATGGCTCCGGTCCCGCGTCCGGCGGCGTCGGCAAAGGCGTACCAGGGCCACAGTCCGAGCGCGAGAAAGGGCACAAAGCCCGCAGCGCCGGTGGATGGCACCTTGACCTTCATGAGTGTCTGAAACACGAATGCGTAAATCAGCAGGGTCAGTGCCGGACCGAGGAAAGCCCACAGCAATCCACTGACGGTTCCGAGATAGCGTTCGCGAATATCCCTTCTGATGAGCGCGTAGAGCAGCGCGAGCGTAGCCAGAGGTGGCGATACTTGTGGCACGGGAATCTCTGCAGGGTCTGGCGAGCGGACGCCGATCATCGGTCAGCGGGCGGCGTTGGGCAACCGCGAGCAGTATTCCAGGCATCCCGGGCTGAGGAACGGATGCGCAAAAGCTTGCGCGGGCTGCAGGATTTCAGCCTCGGACGAACCGGAGCCGCGTATCGCTGTTGAGCGGCTCTGCCCGGCAGCCGCCGCACGCCGACCGGACCCCAAGGTGCAAGCACTGGGGCACGGCTGACTGACTGGATCAGGGCAGGTCCGAATGCGGCGCCTCGGCGCCTTCTTCCAATACCGGGCCTGCGGACGGTGTTGCCGGGGCTACGGGCGCGGCTTCACCGGTGAATCCATAACGATAGGCCAGGCGCTCGAGCACAGGGACATTGGGCGTCATCTCGCGCTGACGAACCGCTTCCGAATAGCCGCGGATCGTGTTTTGCCGGTACTCGCTCTCGAGCGCAGCCAGAATGCTGGGCTTGATCTCGTCATACGTCGGCAGACTGCCACGGGTGAACTTGTCGAGCCGGATGACGTGCCAACCGTACTGCGTCTGCACCGGCTTGGACAGTTCGCCCACCTTCAACGCACGCAGTGCCTCGGCGAAGCCCTCCACCACCGCGTTGAGCTTGGCGCCTTCAATCGATCCACCGCGCGCGGCCGAGCCAGCATCACTGGAATATTCGGCTGCCAGCTTGGCAAAATCACCAGGCCTTCGCACGAGTTGCTTGTGCAGCTTCTCGATCAGAGCCTGAGCGGCGTCCTGGCCGCGTTTCTCGGGACTGATCAGGATGTGCGAGAAGTCGGCCGTGTCGGGTCCGCGATAATTTTCCTTTTCGCCCTGAAAGCGCTCCTGCGCCATCTCGGTGAAGTCTGGCGCTTCCACTGACTTGGCAAAGGCGTCGAGCTGATAGCGCGCGATCACGCGCTCAGACGCCATGCGCGCGTGCGCGGCGACCAGAGGTGTCTTGTCGACACCCGAGGCCTTGGCCTCAACATTGAGCTGCTTCATCATCAGGAGTTGGGTCAGCATCGTTTCGATGCGCTCTGGCGACTGGATGAAACCGAGGCGCTTGTCCTCGGTCACTTCCTGCATCCAGGCATCGACATCGCCGACGGTGACCTTTGCGTCACCCTGGGCCACGACTACCGTATCGGCCGACCAATTTTTCTCGCTCTGTCCCTGAGCCGCACCGCAGGACAAGCACGCGATCGCGATCGCGTGCAGGTATCCAAACTTCAAACGCATGGAATCAAACCTGTTTATTGTGGTGCTGCGAAGAAGTGGCAAAGATTGTTCGCGCCACAGGTCTGGTTGCCATTGAGATCGGCAAAGATGATGTTGTAGTAGTAGGTCTTGTTCAAGACCAGCGGGCAACGAGTACCGGTGGTCGCGAGGATGAAGTTCATTTGACCGTTGTTGCCGGTGGTAACGCACTTGACCGGATCGGGCAACCGCTGCGAGAAATCACCAGGGCACTCACTGATGGCGACCATGGCCGTACCGCCGCCATTCTGCTGCGCCTGCGTCCATAGCAATCCACCGAAGTTGCTGCCGCCCCAGGGCGTGCTGCTTCCAGAAGAAGTTCCGGTATTGAAGGCCATTGCCGCGTACTGGCCATTGAGCAGCGGAATGGCGCCGGTGCCGTTGCGGGTCGGGAACACGGGACCCCAGACCGGCGAATAGTTGTCAGCCGCCAGCACTATGCCCGCCGCCCATTCGGAATTGCCATCGGCGCGCAATGCGTTGTTGTTGGTGAAGCTCGTCATGCGCGTTGTGCCGGGGAGTGGATTTATGCCGACGCAATTGGGGTCACCGGATGTCGCCACATTGACCGTACTTGTTGCGGTCGCCGAAGTTCCACCGGGGCCTGTGCACTGGAGTCGAAAGGTATACGAACCCACGACCGGCAGCACCATGTTCAGTCCCGTACTCGAAGTACCTACGGTTGCCGGCCAATTGCTCACGGTTCCTGCGAGTACGGAAGCGGTGGTGCTGCAACTGGTCGCATCCTGTGTCGTCCAGGTTGCCGTCACCACACCGTTAGGTACCACCGAGCTTGGCGAGACGATGAAGCTCGTGATCACTGGCAAACCTGGACCGCCGCCACCGGAGGGACACCAACCATCGCCCGCGACACCCGTGCTGTTCACCAGGCGCAGCGTAATGTTTCCGGTGCCTGGGGCGATGCTGACCTCGCGCGCCGTGCTGATCAGATACGGAACTGTATTACCGTTACCCAGGTCAAGCACCAAGTTGGCCGCTTGCGTGGCTGCGGAAGAACACAGGATCGCTAGACCCATGAGCAAGGAACGGCGTTGATTCATGACAGTCACTCCGTAGGACTCCGGTAAATTCATTGGTTGCTTGACGCGATGTTGCGACTATGCAACGTCTCGGGCGAGATTACCAGCGTACAAATTAACTTTTTGTGAGGTGGCGTGGCGTGATATCGGATATATCTCGATTCAGTCTGAGCTGAAGATCGCCGCCAATACAGGCGCCGACTAGCCAATGGGCGCCGGGCACCGAGCCCTGCCATCGTCAAGGGGATAGCAATCCTGGGATGATAGCCGGAGGGAGCTGAATGTTTGGAATACGGGAGGACGACTGGGCCGATTCTGGGCGAGTGTGCAACCTGATTGGTTCGGC
>JAYSZM010000185.1:0-32923 GCA_043738015.1 Lysobacterales bacterium | reverse complement strand
GATCCAGACCACGGTGGTGCTGTTACTTGGTGTCTGGATATTTGCCGTTCCGATTCGAGGTTCGGTGCTTGATGTGTATCTTTCGGCGTTGTTACTGATTGCCGCCAACCTGAGTCTGGGCCTGTTGATTTCGACGCAGGCGCGCACCCAGTTCCAGGCGATGCAGATGACGTTTTTCGTGTTCCTACCGTCGATTCTGTTGTCGGGTTTCATGTTTCCCTTCGCCGGTATGCCGGTGTTTGCGCAGTGGATCGCGCAAGCGTTGCCGTTGACGCATTTCATCCGGCTTATCCGCGGCGTCATGCTGCGCGGCGCCAGCCTCAGCGAGTTGCTGCCTTCGGTGCTGGCCCTGCTGGTCTTCACCACGATCATGATGTCGCTGGCGATACTCAAGTTTCGCAAGCGTCTTGATTAGCGAAGGCAGCGGAGCAAGCGCCGCGCTATGGCGCTCAACAGCGGAGCTGGTCAATCCCCTCGGTGACAACGGCAACGGCGAAACTCTGATCATTGCGGCGACGTCGATTTGGAACGCTGGCGCCGCCAGAGCGCACGCAGTCCACAGATTGCTGCGCCCACGACGCCGAGCAGCAGGCAGAGCAGATGCAGTTCATCGATCGGCAAGGCGTCGAGCAGGCCATTGCTGCTTGCGATTGGCCACCACGGCCGCATATCGGCATGCATCACCGCATCGAGAACGATATGCGAGAAAGTACCGAGCAGGGCACCAGCGAACGACGCGGTCCAGCTGATTTGCGCTTGCCCGTATCCGAGCAGGCGAAGAACACGGAGACTGACTGGCCTGCCGATCAATCCGGCGAGTGCGCCGATCAGCAGGGCACCGAGTAGGGTATGACTGGCGCCATGCAGGACGTCACTGTCACGGAGGATGCCAATCAGCGGCTCAATATCCATCATCACCTGGGCACCGCCGAACACCATGAAACTGAAATGGCGATCACCAACGGCCTTGAAGGCCGCACCGGCACCGAGATGGATGGGAGTGAACGGCATGAAGCCTCCTGTTCGACGGCGGCCGATCAGTTGTCCAACAATTGCCTGAGCGTCTCGCGATCCGACGCGTGCAGGAATTTGGCCAGCTTGGCACGCAGGGTTTTGCGATTGAGCCCAGCCAGCGCATCGCGGACATCGGCAATGGCGTTTGGGTGCATGCTGAAATCGGTCAGTCCCAGCGCAATCAGCAGGGCGGTGTAGCGCGGATCGCCGGCGATTTCGCCGCAGACGCTGATCGGACATTTGGCTTGGCGGGCATTGTCGAGCACCAGGTACAGCATGCGTACGAAGGCCGGATGCAGTGGGTCGTATTGAGTCACCACGGCAGCATTGTTGCGGTCGGCCGCGAGCACGTACTGGGCGAGGTCATTGCTGCCGACGGCGAAGAAATCAGCGACGCGGGCAAGTTCGCTGCTGATCAGTACCGCGGCCGGCACCTCGATCATGATGCCCAGCGGCACGTCGTCGGCCACCGGTGTGCGGGTGGCGCGAAGATCCGCCATGCACTCCTCGTAGAGTTCGCGCGCGCTGCGTACTTCGTCGATCGAGGATACCATCGGCATCAAAATGCGCACCGGACCGAATGCCGAAGCGCGCAGCATGGCGCGCATCTGACTGGCAAACAGCTCGCGCCGGGCCAGCGAGAAGCGGATGCCGCGCAGGCCGAGGGCGGGATTCTCCTCATGGGCGATCTCAAGCGGACCACCGAGCGCCTTGTCGGCACCAAGATCGAGCGTGCGCAGCGTGACCGGAAGTCCACCCATGGCGATGACGGCATCGCGGTAGGCACGGAACTGCTCGTCTTCGCTCGGCAATTCGCGCCGCCGCATGAACAGAAACTCGGTGCGGAACAATCCGACGCTGCTGGCGCCAAGCCGGCGCGCGAGCGTAATCGAATCGGTGTCCTCGGCATTGGCATGCAGATGGATCAGAAAGCCATCCTTGGTGCGCGCCTCCGTTGCCTTCTCACGCGCACGACGCTTCAGCGTCTTGTCGAGTTCACGTTGATGGGCGCGAAAGCGGGTCAGGTCGATTGCATCGGGCTGCACGATGATCTGGCCACGATCGCCATCCATCAGGATCAGATCGCCATCGTGGATCAGATTGAGTGCGCCCTTGACGCCGCAGACCATCGGCATGCGGAAACTGCGCGCCAGGATTGCGGTATGCGAATACGGGCTGCTGGCGGTGGCGACGATGCCGAGCAGTCCCTGCTCCTGAAGCTGGGCCAGATCTGCTGGCGCAAACGTTTCGCAAACCAGAATCTCGCCACCGGCTCCAGCCTTGCGCTCGGGTTCGGCGCCTCCGCGTTGCAGGGCGGCGAATACACGCTGCACGACATGATCGACGTCGTCGCGGCGCGCGCGCAGATAGGGGTTCTCGATCGCGTCGAACTCGGCCGCCAGCACGTCGCGTTGTCGCTTCAGCGCCGCCGTCGCATGCAGGCTCTCGTTGCGTATCCGCGCGACCACGCCATCGGTGAAGTCGGGGTCGTCGAGTATCATCACATGTGCTTCGATGATCTCAGCGAGGTCGCGGGCGAGGGCGCCGGACAGCCGGTCACGCAGTCCCTGCAATTCGCCGCGGGCGACGTTCAGTGCCGCTTCGAAGCGCTTCACCTCGTTGGGGATTGCGCCATGGACCAGCAGATCGGTCTCGATCTCCAGGTTGGCCGAATACACCACGCGGGCGCGCCCGAGGGCGAGTCCGCGTGACGCACTGGTGCCTTCCCATTCCGATCGCATGAAGTTTATTCGCCCTCGTCAAATTTTCGTTCGAACAGATCGAGTACGGCGGGCATGGCCACGGCTTCGTCGGTGCCGACCACGCGCACGGTCAAAGGTGTTCCCTTGCCTGCGGCGAGCAGCATCAGGCCCATGATGCTCTTGGCATTGATTTCGCGGCCGCGACAGATCAGAAATGTATCGGCACTGAAGCTGGACGCCAGCTGGACCAATTTGGCCGAGGCGCGCGCATGCAGTCCGAGTTTGTTGCTGATGGTGATGTCCTGCTCAAGCATGATCGATTACGACTCCGTTGCGTGCGCCGGTGGTCGCGGTCGCCACCAGTTCATCGAGTGACTGCTCGGAGTAATTCATCACCCTGAGCAGCATTGGCAAGCTGACGCCGGCCACGCGACGCGCGGTACAGCCCAGATTGACCAGGCGCGCCGCGACATTGCTCGGAGTGGAGCCGTACAGATCGGTGAGGATCAGGATGCCGCCGCCAGAATCGAGTTCGCGGATTACCGCGGTGGCGCGGATGTAGACGTGCTCGGCGTCCTCGTGAAAGCCGGCCTCGATCGCCGCCGTCTTCAAAGGCAGCGGGCCATACACGCCGCGCACAGCGCCGAGCAGGGCAGGACCGACCCCGGAGTGGGTGATCAGAAGCACGCTGGGTTTCATTCCGGGGCCGGTTCCTTCATTCGAGTTCACGGTGGAAGGTCATCACATTTTCGCGGGTGGCGCGGAAACTTTCAGCGAGTCGTTCGGCCAGGTACACCGAACGATGACGACCACCGGTGCAACCGACGCATACCGTAATGTAACTGCGCTGGTCGGCCTCGAAGCGCGGCAACCAGGTGGCGAGCAGGGACCTTACCTGTTCATAGAAATTCTCGACCTCGGGCAGCTGTCCGAAGTATTCGCGGATCGGCGCATCGCGCCCGGACAGCGGGCGCAGCTTGGGATCCCAGTGCGGATTGGGCAGGCAACGGGCATCGAAAACGTAATCGGCATCGCTTGGCACGCCGCGCTTGTAGGCGAACGACTCGAACAGCAGCGACATGGTCGCCGAGTTGGCGCTGTATTCGGTGGCAAATGTGCGCCGCAACTGGTGCACGTTGAGATCGGAGGAATCGACCACGCGATCGGCAATCGCCAGCAGCGGTCTGAGCAATTTGCGCTCGAGCGCGATCGCGTCATTGAGCGGCAGGCCATCGTGGCTCAGTGGATGACGTCGCCGGGTATCGGAGAAGCGCTTGAGCAGCACTTCATCGCGGGTGTCCAGAAACACCATCTCGTAGTTGAGTCCACGGTGCGCGATTTGTGCCAACACCTGGGGCAGGCGGAGCAGGTCTTCGGGGCGATTGCGTACATCGACACCGACGGCAATACGCGGATAGCGTCCAGGTTGCCCGGTATGCACGGCGTCAACCAGGGCCGGAATCAGTGCGGTTGGCAGATTGTCGACGCAGTAGAAGTCGAGGTCCTCCAGCATGCGCAATGCCACGGTCTTGCCCGAGCCGGAAAGTCCGGACAGCACGACCAGGCGGTCAGCGCTGGAGGCGCCCGTGCGCGAAGGCGGTGGCGGTGTGAAGCGCAAAGGTGGATTGGGCGTGTCTACCATGGCGTCTGCCGGCGCAATTGGTGGGCCTGGCGATCGATGAAGGTCTGCGCCGGATCGATCCCCTTGCCGCGCAGAATGAAGCTGCGCGTTGCCGCCTCGACCAGCACGGCAAGGTTGCGACCGGGTCCGACCGGAATCGTGATTTGCGGCACCTCGACATCAAGTACGGTGCGCGTGCTGGTCACGCCCTGCAGGCGGGCCATGCCGTCGTTCGAGTGGATGTCTTCGAGTTTGCCCAGATGCACGACCAGGCGCAGGTACTTGTTGCGCTTGATCGAGGTGTCGCCAAACATATTGCGCACGTTGAGGATACCCAGACCGCGTACTTCGAGCAGGTCCTGCAGCATCTCGGGGCAGGTGCCGTCGATCACGTCGGGCGCGATCAGGGTGAATTCCGGCGCATCATCGGCGATCAGCCGGTGTCCGCGCGTGATCAGCTCCAGAGCCAGTTCGCTTTTGCCGGCGCCGGCTTCGCCGGTGATCAATATGCCAATCGAATAGACCTCCATGAACACGCCATGCAACGAAGTGTTGCGCGCCAATGCACGCGATAGGTGGTACTGGATATAGGTCAGCAGCTCATGGCCCGGTTTGGATGAAACCCAGACCGGTGTGCTGGATTCCTCGGCCGCCTCGCGCAGATCGGCGGGGATCGACTGGTCGCGTGAGATCACGATGGCGGTCGGGCGATAGCCGATGATCTTGGCGATGGTGTCCCAGCGCTGGCGCGAATCGAGCGCGTCGAGATAGTTCAGCTCATCGATGCCGATCAGCTGCACTTTGTTCGGATAGATGATGTTGAGATAGCCGACCAGGGAGGGCCGGCGTTGCAGATCCTCGCCCGGCTCGATCATCCGCGCTTCGCCACGCTGGCCGGCGACCCAGCGCAATTTGAGGCGTTCGCTGAGTTGCTCGAACAATTCGCGGGCATTGATCTTGCGGATCATGATGCTGCTATCTCCTGCAGGCGTGTCGACAGGATAGCGAGCACCGCATTCACTTTGCGGGCTGCGCGCAATTCCTTGCAGGCGGCATCTGAACTGAGCAGCTCGGCCAGTTCGGCGAGTAATTCGAGGTGCAGGTCGGTCTGATGCTCGGGAACCGCCAGCGCAAAGAACAGGTCGACCGGGCGACCATCCGGCGCATTGAACATCAGCGGCTCGCTGGTGCGCACGACGATGGCACAGGCGGGCGCTTCGGATTCCAGTCGGGCGTGCGGGATGGCCACGCCTTCGCCGAGTCCGGTCGAACCGGTGCGCTCGCGCAGCCGCAGTTTGGCCAGGATAGTCTCGCTGGCGAGACCGGGATGCGCGGCATGGAATTGTTCGGCGAGATGGCGCAGCAGCGCATCCGCGTCGGCCAGAGGCAGATCGAGGAACACACGCTCAGGTCGAAGGATATTGCTGAGGCGCATGCAGGTTCCGTTGCCGACTGCCGGGAGATCGTCGTAGGGGCAATGCTAACCGCAAGCGGATTGTTTCGGCGAGGGGATGCGGCGCATCCGCTGACAACCGCATCGTTGGAAGGGAGCGGCCGCAGCGGCCGCTCCCAGGGCGCTTCACATTGCGGTCTTGCGCTCCAGTCCATCGGCGCGGTGATGATCGGTGATCTTGTCCTTGTGCTTGCGGACCTGGCCGTCGAGCTTGTCGGTCAGCATATCGATGGCTGCATACATGTCGCTGGCGGCGGCTTGCGCGTGAAATTTCTTGTGCGAGGCGGTGACAGTCGCCTCGATACAGTGGCTGAGTTTGTCCAGGTGCATCACGACGTGGGTGCCGATGAGGTGATCGAAGTGGCGCACGATGCGCCCAATCTTCTCGTTCGTGTAGTCGCGCAGTGCTGGAGTCACGTCAACGCCATGGCCAGTGATATCGATTTGCATGCAGAACCTCCACTTGCTGAGAGAGTGCGCTGGGCACCCAAGGAGCCGGCCCGAACCAGAATGCAGGGCCTGGCAAAAAATACGTGGGGTGGATTGGCGTTGAATCAAGGATGAGTTGGGTTCGTCTCCTAGGCCAATCGACAGCGATCGCTGGAAGAGGGGATATTGATCGCCTCGCGGTATTTTGCCACGGTGCGACGCGCAACGGCTATGCCGTCGCGTTTGAGTTGATCGGCCAAAGCCTGGTCGCTTAACGGCTTTTTTATGTTCTCCGCATCGATCAGCTTGCGAATCATCGACTGGATCGCGATCGCCGACGCTTCGCCGCCCTCGGTGGTGGCTACGCCACTGGAGAAGAAGCGTTTGAGTTCGAACAGGCCGCGCGGTGTTGCCATGTACTTGCGCGTGGTGGCGCGCGATATCGTGGATTCGTGCAGGCCGACTTCTTCGGCGACCTGACGCAGGGTCAGTGGTCTGAGCGCTTCGGGTCCATAGTCCAGGAACGCGCCCTGTTCGCGGATAATCGACTCGCCGACCCGCAGCAGGGTATCGCCACGCTGGGCCAGGCTCTTGATCAGCCAGCGCGCTTCCTGCAGATGGCCCTTGAGATACTGCCCGGTCTCGCCCTTGCTCTCGCTGGCGAGTCGCTCGTAGTGGCGATTGATACCGATCGTCGGCACCGTGGAGTTGGACAGCTGCACGCGCCAGCGTCCGTTGATCTTTCGGGCGATCAGATCCGGGACAATATAGTCGTCCTGGACATTCGCTGAATTCTCGCCCGGCCGCGGATTGAGCGAGCGGACCAGGCTGAGTGCATCGTTGTACTCCTCCAGACTGACCTGCAGGCGTCCGGCGAGTCGCTCGGGCTCAGTCTTGGGCAGGTCTTCGAGATGACGCTCGACCAGGATACGGGCGAGGGCGCAGGCGGCATCATCGGCCTGTTCATCGATCTGGCGCAGCAGGCATTCCTGAAGACTGCGCGCACCGACGCCGACCGGCTCGCACTGTTGCACGGCACGAAGTACCGCTTCGATTTCGCCGTCCTCGACCTGCCACTCCGGCTGCACGGCAATGCGCAGCGAATCAAAGGGCTCGCGCAGATAGCCATCGGCATCGATGGCATCAATGATCGCTTCGGCGATCGCCCGATCGCGGGCGCTCATCCGCATCAGATCGACCTGGCTGCGCAATTCATCGCGCAGATCGGTACGCAGGGCGGTGCGTGACTCCCAACTGCTCTCCTCGCCATCGCCGGACTTGTCGCCGCCGCTGCGCGGCTCGCTCCAGTCGGCCATTTCCTCGAAGCCGTCCAGATCGAGGCTGTCGTCGATACCGTCGCCGACCTCGGCGGGTTGATCTTCCTTGGCGCTGACGGTTTCATCCGGGCCAAGCGCCTCCGGCACATCGTCGGGCAAGCTGTCTTCCGGACGCTCCAGCAGAGGATTGGATTCGAGGATCTGGTTGAGTTCGGTCTCCAGATCAAGGGTGGACATCGCCAGGAGCCGGATGGCCTGAGTCAGCTGAGGCGTCAGCTTGAGGCTCTGGTTCAATCCGATCTGGAGCGATGTTTTGATCAAGTCTTATGATCCTGCCGCGGTGGGCGGCGTGAGAAGCAATAATCGTTCCATCGATTGTACGCGTCTCGATTCATTTGGGAAGCATTGCGGATTGCGCACACACTGTGATTGTAAATTGTTGTATTTGCACCGGTCTGTCCTGGCTCGAAGTCTCGGCTCCGCACTCGGGGCGGCGCTTGCAAGGTGCTTGACCACAGTGCTATCCAGTCGCTTTTCGTGTTCAATCAGGCGTCCCATTTCGTACTGCCTTGCAGCATGACGTGCTGGCAACTTGCGCTAAGCTCGATAGAATTTGGCCATAGCCGGTTCGCATGAGTTCACGCAGCGCCGATCTTCGCAAGACCGCACGCAATCAACAGCGCACGCCGCCCTCGCCATGGTTGCTGGCCATGGAAGGGCGTGCGTTTCTTGAATGGTCGGCATTGGCGTTGACCTGGCCCTTTCTCAGTCGCGGTGCGGGCGGCGATGGGCATCCTGTCATGGTCCTGCCCGGCCTGATGGCGGGAGATGCCAGCACCTGGCCGCTGCGTACCTTTCTCAATCGTGCCGGCTTTGTCGCCCTGCCCTGGAAACAGGGCCTGAATCGCGGCCCGGTAGGCGAAACCGTCCCGCGCCTGATCGATCGCATCGAGTCGGTGGAACGCGAGCATCAGCGCACGGTGAGTCTGGTCGGCTGGTCGCTCGGTGGCGCGATGGCGCATGCGCTCGGCCAGCATATGCCCCAATCGATTCGCAGCGTAATTACCCTAGGCTCGCCGCTCGATGGCCATCCTCATGCCAGCAACGCCTGGCGCCTGTTCGAAGCCGTCAGCGGCATGCGCGCCGACGCCAAGCAATTGCGTAATCTGATGGGTCAGGCACCCAAGGTGCCGACCACCAATATCCTGAGCAAGAGTGATGGCATCGTGCATTGGCGTGCCAGCATGCTGCCGCCCTGCGCACGCTCGGAGAGCATCGAGGTCAGTGCCACCCACCTCGGACTCGGCGTCAACCCGCTGGTGCTGTGGATGATCGCTGAGCGTCTGGCGCAACCGGAGGGCGAATGGCGCGCCTTCGACCGCCGCGGGCCCTGGCGTTCGCTGCTCTACCGCGATCCGCGTCGCCTGCGGATTGATGATCTGTATGCGCGTCGGGGTGTTTGAATTGCCCGGCTGAGTGGGTGTACCTCGGCGATCTCTCATCTGTAGGGCATCTCTGCGAGATGCCTCAACGCGTTCACTTGCTTTCGCGCTTTGCTCCCTTCTCCCGCAAGCGGGAGAAGGGTCGGGGATGAGGGAGGCACTGCGATACCGCCCGGTCGTCGCCAGAACCGCAGGATGCGCTGAGGCCAAAGGCCGAAGCCCATCAATCTCAATGGGATCGTTCGCGCTCGAATCGGTCGAATTGGTCGAACTGGTCACGGAGATCAAGGGCCAGCATGCTGCGCATGCGCTGTCGCTGCGCGCCGACACAGAGCTTTCACTCGCTTACGCGCTTTGCCCCCTTCTCCCGCTCGCGGGAGAAGGGCAGGGCATGAGGGAAACACTGCGATACCGCCCGGTCGTCGCCAGAACCTTAAGATGTGCTGAGGCCAAAGGCCGAAGCGCATCCATTCAAACAGAATCGATATCGTTCGAACCTGTCGAACCTGTCGAACCTGTCGAACTGGTCACGAACATCAAGGGCCAGCTTGCTGCGCAATCGTCATCGCTCTGCGATGCCAAAGAGCTTTCACTCGCTTACGCGAGCGAGTCACCTTTTCTTGACGGCCAAGAAAAGGTAACCCAAAAGAAGGCCGCCCCACAGCGCCGCCTTCCGGGCATCCTGCCCTCCAGGTACGTGCTCGGTGCTCGCTGGTCGGCGGGCGCACATCCATGTGCGTTCGCCGACTGGCCGCATCCATGCGGCCACCCTTCGGGCTGATCGCGCCCACCGATCACCGTCGCTGAGGGGCCCCGTTTAAGAGCGCGCGCTCCCGGCGCGCAGAAGCCACAGCGGCCAGCAGCATTGCTGCGGCAACGCGGCAATCATTGCCAAGCGTTCAATGCATACTCGAGAAAGTCTGTGCGGCCTCTCGACGATTCAGCAATGAGTGCCCCACGCCGTAAGTTTGAACTCTGCGCTGTGCAGCGCTGCTCTTGCGTCTGCGCGCCGGAAGCGCGCGCTCTTAAACGGGGCCCCTCAGCGCCGGTGATCGGTGGGCGGAATAGCCCGAAGGGTGAGCGACAGGATGTCGCTCAGGCGACGTTTGCACATGGATGTGCAATCGTCGACCGCGGCCACCGAGCACGAACCCGGAAGGCAGGATGCCTGGAGGGCGGCGCTGTGGGGTGGCCTTCTCTTTGGTTAGCTTTCTCTTGGCCACATCAAGAGAAAGTAACTCGCTCGCGTAAGCGAGTGAAAGCCTTGTGGCATCGCGCAGCGATGACGCATGCAGAGCATGCTGGCCCCTGATTTTCGCAACGACTCGACGACTCGACGCGACTCGACGACTCGACGACTCGACTCGACCACTCCCGATCATCATCGTGCTCGCAAGTTCCAGATGCGACGCCAAGGTCATGCGGGATCGCCGACGATGCGTATCGCTGCGCTCAACGCATCCTACGGCACTGACGATGCGTATCGCTGCGCTCAGCGCATCCTACGGCAGCGCATCGGGGTTGGCGCCGCCACTCGCCGCTTTCAACGCGGCCAGTTCGGCACGCAATTCGCCGACTTCCAGTTCGAGGATGGCGACGCGTTCTTCCAGGGCGCTGCTGCTGGTGCCACGACGCGATGAATCTGCGGCGAGCAGGGCCTCGGGCGAAGGTGTCCCAGACAACAGGTGCATATAGCGATCTTCGCGCTGGCCACCACCGCGCCCCATATTGACGACCAGGGCAGGCGACTGCTCGGCCATCCGCAACAGGGTGTGGCGGACGTCCTCGGCATTGCCGAAATCGGCGAGGCGTTCGCAGCGGGTGAGCAGTTCGTTCACCGTCTGCGGGCCACGCAGCATCAGCATGGCGAGCAGGCCCTGCTTGCGCAGGGTCAGCCCATAGGCTTTGTCGAAGCGATGCTCGAAACGTTCGACCCGGCCGCCGAAGGCGCGTTCGACCAACTCGCGGTTTTCGAGTTCGCGTAGACAGTGGCCGACCTCGCCGACGCTCAGATCCATCACCGGTTCGCGGTTGGTTTTCTGATTGCAGGCCAGAACCAGGGCATTGACGCTGAGCGGATACTGCTCGGGTGTGGTGCGCTGTTTCTCGATCAGGCAGCCCAGAACACGGGCTTCGACGTCTTTGAGTTGCGCGGGTATTGCTGTGTTCTCTTCCATTTCGCCAGTATCGCTGCTGCGGACGACTTGCTCAATGCGTCATTGCTGTGGTTGCACCAGTGGACGGCGCAGGCTCGACCCAAACCGGTGTGCCGCTGAACGCGGCATTGCCGCTCGGGGCGTCCAAGGCGCTGGCGTCGGTCAGATCATTGATGCTGACTCCGGCCAGAGTACGGGCGCGGGCCAGTTGCACGCCATCGAGTTGATGACCGTAGCCGTGCGGCAGGGAGACCACGCCCGGTTTCATGTCGGTGCTGGCGCGTACCTCGGTCTCGATCTCGCCTACTCGCGAGCGCACGCGGACCCGGCTGGCGTCGGCGATACCGCGTGCGGCCAAATCATCCGGATGCATCAGCAGCTGGTGGCGCGGCTTGCCCTTGATCAGGCGTGCGGCATTGTGCATCCAGGAATTGTTGCTGCGCAGATCGCGCCTGCCGATCAGGGCCAGGCTGCCGGCAGCGAGCGCGGGCGCCTGTGCCGAATGCCGAAGCGCCAGCCGCTGCAGATCGGCGATCAGCAGCTCAGGAGCACATTCGATTTTGCCACTCGCGGTTTCAAGTCGGCCGAGCAGGGAAGGCGCCAGCGGGCCGAGGTCGAGTCCATGCGGCGCGGCGAGGAGTTCATCGATGCCAAGGCCGCTATCGCCGCGGGCGAGGCCATCGGCAATCAGTTGGCGCGGCGGCGCCAGCGCAGTCCAAGGCTTGCCCTGCGCCGCGGCGATGGCAGCGCCTAGTCCATCAAGGATCTGCCAATCCGCGCGTTCGCCTTCCGCGACCGCAATCACCGGCGTGCTGAGCCGGGCGACGTGGCGTACAGCGAACACGTTGAAGATCAGATCGTAGTGGTCCTGGCTCAGGAATGAAGTCGGCGGCAGGATCAGGTCGGCATGTCGCGTAGTCTCGTTGATATAGATATCGATGCTCACCATGAAATCGAGCCCGGACAGTGCCTGATCCAGCGCCCGGCCATCGGGTGTCGACAGCACAGGATTGCCGGCGCAGGTGAGCAGGGCGCGGACCTGGCCCGGTCCTGGCGTTGCGATCTCTTCGCGCAGCACAGCGACCGGCAATTCACCAGCGAATTCGGCCAGGCCGCGCACGCGGCTATGCCAGCGCGCGTAGTGTCCCTTGGCCGTTCCCGGTCCGGTGACCGGAATGGCGGGCTGGTTGGGCAGAACACCACCGACCCGATCGAGTTGGCCGAGATGGATATTGATCAGCTGGATCAGCCACTGGCAGAGTGTGCCAAATGCCTGCGTGGATACGCCCATGCGGCCGTAGACCAGCGGGCGCTCCGCATTCCACAAGGAGTTGGCGATTTCCTCGATGGTGGCTGGCGCGATGCCGCTGATCGCCTCGGCCGGCAGGATCGGCAGCGCATCGATCGCCTGCATCGCCGCATCCCAGCCGCTGAGCTTGTCCGCGTAATGCGTGAGGCGTGCCGGTCCGAGCCTGCGCAGACTGTGCAGCAGATGGATCAGCAGGACCGCGTCGCTGCCGGGTGCAATGGCGTGATAGTCGGTTGCGATGGCTGCGGTTTCGCTGCGCCGCGGGTCGATCACGATCAGCCGACCGCGCCGGGTCAAGGCTTTGAGTCGCTTGTCGATGCCGGGTGCGGTCATCAGACTGCCGTTGGATGCGATCGGATTGGCACCCAGCATCAGGATGCAGTCGCTGTGATCGACATCGGGCACCGGAATCAGAAATTGATGGCCGAACATCAAATAAGCGACCAGTTGATGCGGCCACTGGTCGACCGACGAGGCGCTGAATACGTTGTGGCTGCGCAGCAGACGCAGTACGGGCGGCAGGTAAGCGGTATGGCCGTAGTGATGCACGTTCGGGTTGCCGAGATAGGCGGCGACCGCATTATTGCCATGCGCCTGCTGGATTTCAGCGAGTCGCGCGCCGGCGCGTGTCAGCGCTTCATCCCAGGCAATGGGCACAAACTTTCCATCGATGCGCTGCATCGGCTGACGCAGACGATCCGGATCGGACTCGAGATCGATGATGGCGTTGCCCTTGGGGCAGATATGGCCACGGCTGAACGGATCGGCCTGGTCACCATGGATGGCGCTGAGCTGGCCATCGAGGTAGCGCAGCTCCAAACCACAAATCGCCTCGCAGAGCGGGCAGGCGCGATAGCGCAGATCCATGCTGGGGGATTCCTGGTGGCTGATCGTCGATCTTAAACGCTGTCGGTGCTGTCGGCGTACACTGGCGCCACAGAACCGAGGAAACCGTCATGACCGTTTGTCCGATCGCGCTCGCCGTGGGTTGCAAGAAATGTCCGATCTTTGCGGTTTGCCCGGTAAAATCGGTGATCGGCGACTATCAACCCGATCCGCCGGCCGCTGCGCGCAAGCCCGCTGGCAAGAAGTCCCGCCGGCGCTGAGCGCCCGCTGAGTGGCCGCAGATACGCGATGGTGTCAATGCGCGCAGGCTTGAGTGACAATGCGCGCCCTGTTTCTGCGCGATCCCCATGAGTCTGATTACCCTGAACCAAGTCGACTTCAGCGTCGGCGGGCCGTTGCTGCTCGAAAAAGTCAACCTTACGCTGGATAGCGGCGAACGTGTCTGTATCGTCGGTCGCAATGGCGCCGGCAAGTCGACGCTGATGAAATTGCTGGCGGGCGAACTGCGCCCCGATGATGGCGAATTGCGCCTGCAGACCGGCATCCGCGTGGCCCGGCTCGCGCAGGAAGTTCCGGCCGGCACCGCTGGCACGGTGTTCGATGTGGTCGCCGAGGCACTGGGCGATCTTGGTCATCTGCTTGCCGAATACCATCATCTGGCGCATGCCGCAGAGCTCGACAGCGATCGTCTTTCCGAGGTACAGGAGCAGATCGAAACGGCCAATGCCTGGGCGCTCGATGAGCGCGTCACTCGCGTGCTCGAACGCCTCGATCTTCCCGCTGAGGCAGAATTCCAGGCGCAGTCCGGCGGCATGAAGCGGCGTGTGCTGCTGGCCCAGGCCCTGGTACTGGATCCGCATGTCCTCCTGCTCGATGAGCCGACCAACCATCTCGATATCGAGGCGATTGCCTGGCTCGAAGATGCGTTGCGCCAGTTCACCGGCTGCGTCGTCTTCGTCACCCATGACCGTAGCTTCCTGCGCGCCCTGGCCACACGCATCGTCGAGATCGATCGCGGCCAGGTGACCAGTTGGCCGGGCGACTACGACAACTATCTGCGTCGCCGCGAAGAGCGCCTGCATGCAGAATCCGAGGCGATCGCGCGCTTCGACAAGAAGCTGGCGCAGGAGGAAGTCTGGATCCGGCAGGGTATCAAGGCCAGGCGCACGCGCAATGAGGGTCGCGTGCGCGCGCTCAAGGAACTGCGCAGGCAGTATGCCGCACGGCGTAGTGAGGCGGGCACGGTCAAGATGGAGGCGGCCCAGGCTGGCACCTCGGGCAAGCGGGTCATCGAGGCCAAGGACATCAGTTTCGGTTTTGCCGGCAAGACCATCGTGCGCGATTTTTCCACCCTGATCCAGCGCGGCGATCGCATCGGCATCATCGGGCCGAACGGATCGGGCAAGACGACCCTGATCAAATTGCTGCTTGGTCAACTGCAGCCGCAGTCGGGTGAGGTCAAGATCGGTACACAGTTGCAGGTGGTGTTTTTCGATCAGCACCGTGAGGAACTGCGCGACGACTGGAGCGCGCTGGAAAATGTTGCCGGCGGCAGTGAGAGCATCGAGATCAATGGCGTTCGCAAGCACGCGATCGGCTATCTGCAGGATTTTCTGTTCACGCCCGATCGCGCCCGTGCGCCGATCTCCGCGCTATCGGGTGGTGAGCGCAATCGCCTGCTGCTGGCCAAATTATTGGCGCGTCCGTCCAATCTGCTGGTGATGGATGAACCGACCAACGATCTGGATATTGAAACCCTGGATCTGCTTGAGGAGTTGCTCGAGCAATATCCGGGCACCCTGATCCTGGTCTCGCATGACCGCGCCTTCATCGACAATGTCGTTACCAGTACTCTGGTGCTGGAAGGCGAGGGCAAGGTCTCCGAATATGTCGGCGGTTACACCGACTGGGTGGCCCAGCGCCGGAATCCGGAAGCTGGCGGGCGCCCGGCGCCAGCGTCCGGCGGTGTATTGCCGACACCGGTTGCGAGCGCGGAGACCAGCGCCAAGCCGCGGCGCAAACTCAGCTACAAGGAACAGCGCGAACTCGACACGCTGCCGCTGCGCATCGAGCAACTGGAAGGCGAAATCGCCAGCCTGATTGCGCAGAGTCTGGAGGCCGAATTCTATCGGCGCAGCGCAGCGGAAATCGCCGCGCACAACCAGCAAATCACCGGCCGGCAGCAGGAATTGGCCGAATGCTACGCGCGCTGGGAGGCGCTGGAAGCAAGCCCCGGCGGCTGAGCAGTGGCGACCTGCACTTCGTTGCGACCGGTTCGTGGATCATTGCCACGCGTCGAGCAGGATCGCCAGTGCGCGGTCGGGTGACATTGGATCGATTCGCGCATCGCCCAATTGCCAGTCCGTTTTGACTTTTTTTCAAAAATAAGTCGTGCTAATTTCCGCCTCACTGAGATTGCCGGTCATGTGGCCTGTGACCTGACGAGGCGATAGCCTCAGCTGCGATTGGCTTCGGAGCGCCTTGGGGGGCATCCGAAGTTCGATTTGATCACTCCGCTCCTGCATTCCCAGTAAGTGGACATCCGTTGTCGGGATGTCTGAAGTTATCTTCACTCGGAGGTTGATCAATGTCGGATCGTGAGGTGGGTACCGTCAAGTGGTTCAACGATGCCAAGGGCTTCGGATTCATCGCCCGTGAAGGTGGCGCGGATGTGTTTGTGCATTTCCGTGCTATCCAGGGCAATGGCTTTCGCTCGCTGCAGGAAGGGCAGAAGGTGAGCTTCAAGGTTGTACAGGGACAGAAGGGACTGCAAGCGGATGAAGTAGTCCCCGCCTGAGTTACCGGGGCAGAAAAGAAAAACGCCGGGCTTGCCCGGCGTTTTTTTTTCAGCGTTGGATGGGATCAGTTCTGCGCCGGCGTATTTTCCGAGAAATACTCGTGGCTGTCGGCGTTCTTCACGGCCTTGGTAGGACTCTTGGTCGCGAGCCTCTTGGCTGCGGTATGCCCGTAGGCCAGGTCGTCGGTGTTGGCGACTATGTCGAAGTGGCTGAGTTCATGAATGATGGTGCCGGCACGTGAATCGGTACCGGTATTGGGCGCCGACCAGAACGCATTGCAGAGGTAGATGCGGTACGGCTGGGTCGGATAGACGTAGGCGTAATAGTTTTGCGTGCAGCCGCAATTGAAGGTGATCTGGCTATTGGCCAGCGCGCGCTCGATCTTGTCGAAATTGGTCTGGGTGGTCGTGAACCGCGTCGAACTGGCCGCGCCAAACCAGGTCGTGTAGCGCGCGGTTACCGACGACCAGGTCTTGCCCGCGTAGTAGTTTTCGGCATTGATGCCATAGCTGCGTGCCGAACCCAGTGCGGTATTGATCTGGCCCTGGCGTGTGGTTGAGCAGCTCTCGAAGGTCGGCGTTGGATTCAGTGCCTTGACGCCGTAGCTGATCTCGTCGAGCGCTGGCGACTGCATGAACTGGTCGCTGCCATCGACCCAGCGCGTCATCGGGAATGACTGCAGCTCGGAAGCCGCGCCCACAGTCGACTTCTCGTCGCTGCTGTTGACCATCGCCGAGTACTGCATGTCGTACTGGCCGCTGACTTCGAACGGATAGGCGACCGAGAGATCGAGATCGATCGAGCGCGATTCGCCGGCCTTGAGCACCATCCAGTCACTCTTGTCGGGTGTCCCACTGCGCTTGTACCAGGCGCCGTTGTATTCGACCTCCTGACCGCCTACGGAGACCTGGAAGATGTTGTGGTTGAGGCCATAGAACGGCGTCTGCCACTTGAGAATGCGTACTGCGCGATCGGAGTCATTGCGCATCGTGAATCGAACCGCCGAGCCAACGTCTTGCAGGGATTTCTCGTACGAAGGCGTAAGCACCACACTCACCGGACTGCCCGACGTCGGAGCAGCTAGAGCCGAACCCATCGCAAGCACAAGAGCAGAGAGGCCGAATAAGGCCTGAGTGGTACGAGTCATCGAAATTCCCCAAAGAGGTGAAGACGGTTGCCGCCTGATCCAGCGGTGTGCGGAAAGTAGTGGCAGTTTCGCGAATACGGAAGGACTTTCGATGTTGCGCTGCGGTAGTCGATGCAGCCGTTTGCATCGAGACGCCACAGACGTCCGCGCTTGCACGTGCGGCATGTAGGTCTTCCTAGAGTGGCGTGTCCCAATGAAACCTGTGCAGCATCCGATGCACAATCGGAGTCAGGATCAGTGCCGCGCAGACCAGAAAGAACAATCCTGCGTAGATCGCATAGGCGCCAGCAAACAACTTTCCGGCGTCCGTGGTTGGCATATCGACCGGCCCCATGCCACCGAGCAGCATTGCCGAATTCAGAAAGGCATCAATGGGCGCGAGCTGCTCGAGCCGCATGTAGCCGAACATACCCGCGAGCAGTGATATCGCGAGCAGAACCAGGGTCGCGGCCAGATGGATCAGCAGTCGCGACACAAACGCTCGCCGTGACAAAGGTCGACGCTTGCGTGATTCGTACATGCCTGTCTCCCGCTTCTGCTGTGGATGGTCGACCGCTGGCGGTTGATCATGTCGCCGAGCGCGTAGTGTGCGGTGGTCGCGCGGTTTTGCGGTGAATCATAGTGCTTTCTCGCATGTGCCCAGCGTCTTTTCGATCTCGCAAACGTAGACCCGCATCCTCGAATTTGGTCGCCATGCGATCAAGAGCCGCGCGATGCAGGGTCTAGGCAGGCCCCACACGTTCACCTTCCTCGGTTTTACGCACATCAGTGCTGTGGACCGGGCTGGGCGCTTCCAGCTGCAACGACACTCACGTCGGGATCGCCTGCGGGCGACGCTGGCGCGGATCAAGTTGCTGCTCAAGCGGCGCATGCACTGGTCGATCCCTGAGCAAGGGCGTTGTCTGGCGCAGGTCGTGCGCGGCTGGTTCGGCTATCACACGGTGCCCACCAACTTCCGGGCGCTGAACTCGTTCCGGCACTACGTCGTCGATCTCTGGCGATGCACTTTGAATCGACGCAGTCAGAAAGCCAACACCACTTGGAATCGCATGACTCAAGTCGCCAATGACTTCCTGCCCGCCGCGCGCATCAGCCATCCGTGGCCGAGCGTGCGCTTTGCCGCCAATCACCCCAGGTGGGAGCCCGGTGCGTCAATCACGCCCGCCGGGAGCTGTGCGGGGGGCGTGCCGTAAGGCGCGTCTCTAGCGCAATCCGGATCGCGAGACGTCCGGCAGATAGCTTCTGCGTGGAGCAGCGCGAAGCAAGCCGGTCACGCGCTCAAGGCGCGGAGTTCGACGCTCCAGCGTCCAGCAGACTCGCACGCAAATCCAGCACGGCAAGCGTTCCGCCGGTTTCCGGGGAGGTCAGACTCAAGGTCCAGTCGAGGTGATCGCAGATGCGGGCGATCAGGTCGAGGCCGATACCATGGCCGTGGGCGCGCTCAGCGCGGGCCGAAGCAGCGAAGTGGGCGCTGATCTCTTCCGGGTTCATGCCCTGTCCACTGTCCTGGATGCGAAGCACGCCGGCCGGCTGGATGTCGATGGCTATGCTGCCGCGCGCGGTGTTCTCGATGGCATTGCGCAGCAGGTTGGCAATGGCGATCTGGGCGATGCGCAACGGAGCGTGCAGGGTCGTTTCGGCCAGATCGCTCTGCTCGATCCGCACTTCCTTGCTGCCGACCAGATGCAGGTGATCGTCAATTATTTCCGGCAAGAGTTCATCGAGGCGGAAATCCTCGGCGCTCTCCTCCAATCGCTCGGGCGACTTGGCCAGCACCAGCAGCATATGGATCAGCTGCTCCATTTCGATTGCGCTGTGGCTGATCCGCTGCAGCGGTTTGCGCGCCGTCAGAGGCAGTCCCTCCTGGCGGAGTGCGATGCTGGCAGCGCCGGCGATCGCGGCGATCGGCGTGCGCAACTCATGACTTGCTGTGTGCACGAAGCCGCGTTCGCGTTCGACCAGTTCGTCCATGCGATCGAGCAGGCGGTTCATCGCGCCGCCGATGGCCTGCAACTCGAAGGCGGCACTGGGCTCGACCTGGATGCGCCAGGCACCGCTGCCGGGTTCCAGCCGATCCACCGAGGCCGCGAGCTTGGTCACCGGGGCCAGCAGACGACCGGACAACCACCAGATGGCAAGCACGAGGACCACCAGCCCAGTCGCGCCCAGCACCAGCAGCACCTCGCCAATCACACGCTCGTCGTTCTCCAGCGCGCTGATATCGATGACGATATAAATGCGCTGACCGTCGTGCTCGCGCACCATCACGGCACTCTCTTGGCCAGCCACCAGAATCTCGTCGTGCAGCCCTACCGCCAGTGCGCGCAACTGCGCTGGCACCTGTTCGGCCTCTGCCGTCCCCGGAGTCTCGACATAGCCGCTCAGCTTGCCGCTGCGCGGAAGTTCGGTGCCCGGCTGCAGCGAGCGCTGTTGCAGAAAGCTGGTCATCTCGGCATCGAGCTGGGCATGCCAGACCATCCATTCCAAGGATTCATGTACTGAGTAGCCGGCGACGATAATCGTTACCGCAAGCAGCAAGGAATAAGCCGACAGGCCGAGCGCGATGCGGCTGCGCAGACTACGCTTGTTCACCCGTGCCTCCGGCACTGATGCGGTAGCCGCTGCGCGGAATGGTGTGGATGAGTTTGGGCGTGCGCCCGCCGTCGATCGCGCGGCGAAGTTCATACATATGCGAGCGCAGCATGTCGGTGTCGGGCGGCGAATCGCCCCAGACAACCTCTTCGAGGCGTTCGCGCGTCACGACTGCCGGCGAGGCACGCATCAGCGCCTCCAGCAATTTCCGGCAGGCGGGATAAAGCTTCAATGCGGTGCCATCACGCACCACTTCCAGTGTGTCGAGATTGAGGCTCAGTCCGTCGACGACCAGTTCGCGACGCAGGTGCGCCTGCGGGTGCGAGCGGGCGAGCAGGGCGTGCAGGCGCACTTCGAGTTCGGCCAGGTCGAACGGCTTGGTCAGATAGTCATCGGCACCGGCGTGGAATCCGGTGAGCTTGTCGGGCAATTCGTCGCGCGCAGTCAGCATGATGATGGGCGTGCGTATGCCGGAGTCACGACGCAAGCGCTCGACGAGGGTCGGGCCATCCAGCCGCGGCAGCATCCAGTCAACGATGATCGCGTCGTAGCTGTTGGCCACGGCAAGGTGCAAGCCGGTCAGCCCATCGGGTGCCGCGTCCAGCACGTGGCCGCGTTCCTCGAAATATTCGAAGAGATTCGCGACCAGATGTGGATTGTCTTCGACGACCAGCAGCTTCATCCAGCTGATCCCGTTGCCGGGGGTGCGTGGACAATGCTGTCGTTGCGTCGCATGAGTCTAATCGCTGCTCAGGCCTGATCAAGCAGACGATCGAGCGCAAGCGCAATCCGCGCATCGAGCGATATTCGTTCCGCTGGCGCGAGGCCCGAATGGGTCAGCCAGCGCAACCAAAGCGCTGCGGCTTCTTCACTGACGACACCCGAGGCGGCGCCGCCGAGTTTCTCGGCGAGACGATGCATCTGCACCTGCTTGCGCAGAGCCTGGGCGTCGGCGGGCGAATCGATACCAGCCAGGAGTTCCGCCAGCACCGCATCCCATTCAAGCTCGGCCAGTGCCTCATCGATATCGACGGTATTGGACGCTTGCAGGGCCGCGAGGTGGGCCCCGAGGGCCGCACGATCAGCAGCGGCCAGCGCGGCAGAGGAAATCTCGCTGCGCAGGGCGGTCTGCGTCTCGACGGGATCACTTTCGATACTGCAGGCGATCAGCGCATTGCGCAGGCGCTGCGCTTCGCCACGTGAGCGGCGCGCGGCCTCGACCAGTTTGCCACGCTGGGCAAGGCGGATGGCATCGAGCAGTCGATCGAACTCGCGCTCGTCGTCGCGACCGCGATTGGCGAGTACGCGCCAGCGCTGCTGCAGCGCGCCCATACGGGTCTCCAGCGCATGCGCCTCGTGCTCGCTGCCGGCCAGCGCGCCGGCCTCGGCCAGCAATTCGGCAATCGCGCCGCGTTCGGCATCCTGGGCGGCGACTTGCTCGCCACGCTCGAGTTTGGATTTCTCGAACACCGGATCAACCACGGCACGCAGTTCGGCCCAGAGTTGGTCCTCGGTCTTGCGGTCACCGCGCGGCAGGGTTTTCCAGCGCGCCATCGCATCCTTGGCGGCATTGATCGCATCGGCCGATTCGCTTTGGCCCAGGCGGCGACGCAACTGGCTGATGAACTTGCGCTTGTCGGCTTCAGCATCGGCACGGCTCTGGTTGATCCGGTTGTCCAGGGATTCCTTGGCCGCACGCAGGCGCTCCGAGAGCTTGCGGCGTTCCTGCGGTGGTACTTCATCGAGCTGACGAAGTCCTTCGATGACGCGCTTGCGCAGAGCCTGCGCGTCGAAGGTCATCGCAGAGTTGGCCAAGGTCTGTTCGACTTCCTCGATCAACTGGCTGACTTCATCGCGCTTTTGCGAACGCAGCGCGCTGCGTTTTTCGAGGTAGGGCCGTGCCGGCGCGATGGCTTTCGAGCAAAGCACACGAAAGCGTTTGCCGAGTCCACTCGCTGGAGCTTCGGGTTGGCCGGGCTCGCGCTCGGAGTCGTCCAGTCGCTGCCATTCTGCCTGCGCATTCTTGATTCGGGTGAGCAGGGCGTCGGGATGCTCGCCACTGCCCATGCTCGACTCGATCTCGTCGCAGAGTCGTTTGCGTTGACTGTCGTTGGACCAGCGCTGCCAGCGCTGCAACTTGTCAAATTCGGCATCGCAGTGTTCGAGCCGTTTGCCATCGCGATCCATCGAAGGCAAGGCGGCCTCGAGTGCATGCGCGCGTTGACGCGCGGCGCGGGCCTCCGACAGGCGTCCGGCGTCGAGGGCATGACTGTAGTCGGCCAGGGCCGTCTGCGCAGCACGCCGGGCCTGTTCGGCCTGGCGATTCTGTTCGAGCAAGGTAGAGCGGAGCGACTGCAGATGGTGCTCGTGGCGAACCTGCAGTGCCCCATTGGCCTGACCGGGGGTGGCCCTGGCGAACAGGCTGCGGAAGCGCTGCTGCATTTCTTCTAGCGCCGCCGCCGACATGCCGGCACTTTGCTCGAATCCCTCAACCAATGCGCGTAGATCAGGGTCTTCCTGATCGACAGCTGCGCTCGAAAATTCTGTCGCGGGCTCGAGCTCCGCGATCACCTCGGCTGGTTCAGCCAAGACCGGCACCGGCGGTTCATCCGGGCGTGCCGCGACTTCGAGCATATGGCGCAAAGTATCGATCAGGCCCTGATAGCGCCGCGTCATCGCCTCATCGGGCGCTGGTGCCAGTTGCTGCCAATCGCGGGCAAGATCGGCCATGCGTTCGGTCAGATCGAGCGGGCGCTGGCGCAGGAAGCCCTCGAGCGCGCTGCAGATGCTGTCGGCGCGTTCGCGGATCGCAGTCGGGTCGCCATTGCGCAGCCGGGCAGCGCTGAGTCGATCGCGGGCAAGGCGAGAGAGTCGCTTGTCCGACTTGCGGGCACCCTCGGCAATGCGCTCCAGCGCAGCCGGATCTTCGATCCGGTCGAGCAGTTCGATGCGCAATTGCGGATCGCTGTCCTTCAGACAGCGCTCGAGCAGAAAGCCGGTGCGCTGGATGCGTTCGAGGGCCGCGCGACGCATATCGGTCTCGACCGATTGCACGGCCAGTGCCTCCAGCAATTCATGGTCTTCGGTTGCCAGGGCCTGGCGTTGGCGTTGTTCGAACGGCGTCTTGGAATCCAGCATGAAATGGCGCAATCGCTGCCGGGCGGCCTCGCGGACCTCGGCGCTGGGGTCGAGTCGGCCGCGATCGGCGAGCAGGGAAAGATCATCGAGCCGGCGCACGGCCGCCTTGCGCACTTCAGCATCGCTGTCGTGCCGGGCCAGGTCCGGGATCTTGCCCAGAAGGTCCGGATTCGTTTCGCTCGCGACCGCGGCGGCGCGCTTGGCGGGGTCAGCGCTTTCCCAAGCAGGTTTCGACAGGAAGGACAGCCATTTCATGGACTAGGTATTCTCGTTTTGATGTGCAAGGCGCAGCTGTTCAGGGCGCTGTCCACGGCGTACGGGACGGGCCAACGCATAGGTCTTTCGAGCTTAGCAGGGGAGTGCGTCGCGGTGTCTGGCGAGATCGGCGTGCGGCGTGATGGAGTGCGCAGTGTCCGGCCGGCGATCCCAATGGCTGGCTAGCGATACTCCCTATGGCAGGCCGTGCAGGCCTCGTCAATCTTGCTTATCCAGCTGCCCAGGGCGTCGCATGACGTCGCGGCCTCCGCCTCGACGGCTCGGTCGGCCGTCGCCTGCATCTGCCTGGATAGCTGCAGCAAGCGCGGCTCGGCCTCGGCATTCAGTGCAGGTGTGGTCTCAGAACTGAAGCGCGCAATGGCAGCCAGCTCCATCCGACCGCGGGCGAGATCACACAAAGGCCGGGTCTCGAGCGCGCGCCGCGCGTTGCCTAGCCGTACCTGAAGCACAGCCATCACGCCGCGCGGGTAGGCATGGCCCATCGCGATACTGCGTGCGGCCATGCTGCCGCCGAGGGCGCCGACAACGAGTCCGAGCAGGAGCAGGAGCAGCATACGCATGGTGAGTCCTTGGCGATTGCACGGGCGTGCCTGCCAAGTGGAGGCCGCGCCGCGGCGCGCATTCTAGTGCCAGCGACGATACACTGGACGCTCCGTAGTGCACCGCAATGGCGGGATACTTTTGCGCTCGCAGCGACGCGATTGCCAGCTGAGTTGCTGCAATCCAATGCGCAAGATCAGCCCCGCTCTGGTCGGCGCCGGTCAGCCGGCGGGCGGACGCTAGCCAGCGCGCAATCCAGAGAATCCAGCGCAGGTCCATGAACCAGGTCGATGATAGATGAAGGCTGACGAAAGATTTTCCGGTATCGATCGGCTTTATGGACGCGGCAGTCAGGCGCGTCTTGGCGCGGCGCACGTTGCCGTGGTGGGTATAGGTGGGGTCGGTTCGTGGATTGCCGAGGCCTTGGCGCGTTCCGCAGTCGGCCGGATCAGTCTGATTGATGCCGACGATATCTGTGTATCGAACACCAACCGTCAGCTGCCGGCGCTGGAAGGGAATTTTGGCCGATCCAAAGTGCGCGCCATGGCTGAGCGCCTGCGCGCAATCAATCCCGGGCTGCAGGTCGACGAGATTGTCGAGTTCCTGACGCTCTCGAACATGGAACGACTGCTTGATCGGGAATGTGATCTGGTCATCGATGCCTGCGATGCCTTCCGCACCAAGGTAGAAATGATCGCCTGGTGTCGGCGCCGCAAGCAGGCGCTGATCGTTTGCGGCTCGGCCGGTGGTCGAACCGATCCAACCCGGATCCAGGTGCGCGATCTCAGTCGCACCGAGCACGACGCGATGCTCAGTCTGGTCCGCAAGAAGCTGCGCGGCGAGTTTGGCTTTCCGCGCAATCGCGACCGCTATTTCGGGATTCCAGCAGTTTACTCGCTGGAAAACGTCCGTTATCCGCAGGCGGACGGCAGCGTTTGTGGCACCAGACCCGAGGGCGAGGCCGGCAAGCTCGATTGCGGCGGAGGGCTCGGCGCGGCGATGCATATCACCGCGGCCTTTGCGATGGCGGCGGTCGCACGCGGTATCGAACGCCTGCTGGCCGATCCGGTTCCATCGACCGCGGACGCGCCGAAGAAATCCGCGCAGCGGCAGGTGCAGGAATCGAACGGCCTTGTGGCGACGGAGATCGAATGATGAGCCAGGATAAGGATGCTGGGCCGGCGATCGACTGGGGACGCCTGGATGAGATGCGTCGAATGGAGGCCGAAGGCATGCCCGGGCTGGCCGCGCGGCTGGTGCACATGTACCTCGAAAATTCGCAGCGACTGCTTGGCGAATTGCAGACGGCGATGGACGGCGCCGATGCCGAGGCTGTGCGGCGCGCGGCGCACAGCATCAAATCCACGTCGGCGAACGTTGGCGCCAACACCCTCGCGCAACTTGCGCGCACGCTCGAGCACGCGGCACAGACCGCCGAATGGAAATCCGATCAGGCTGTGGTCGATCAGATTGTTGCCGAGCATGGACGCGCGCGCCTTGGGCTTGCCGAGCGATTTGTCGTCGACTGAGACCGCCGCCAGCGATTGTCCGCCCGCGCGGCGCCAGGACTCAGACGTTCAGCAGATCAAGCACATTCTTCGATGTCGCGGCGGCGAGTGCCTCGACGCTCGTATTGCGCAGCGTGGCGACTTCATGGGCCACATCGAGCAGACGTTCGGGTGAATTTCGCTCGCCCTGATGTCCACAAAGCGGCTGATCCGGTGCATCGGTCTCGAGCACCAGATGCTCGATCGCCAAGTCGGCAACGATCCGGCGCAATCGCGCCGCGCGTGGGTAGGTCACCGGACCGCCGATCCCGAGCAGAAAACCTCGTGTCGTCCACTGCCTGGCCTGTTCCGCGCTGCCAGAAAAACTATGGACTATGCCGCGTAGCCCGGGATAGCGGCGGACTTCGGCCCACAGCGGGTCGAGTGCTCGACGCCCATGCAGGATCACCGGTAGATCGCGCTCCGCAGCGAGCTGCAGTTGCGGACGCAATATCGCGAGTTGACGATCGCGGTCGAGCCCCTCGACATGGAAATCCAGCCCGCATTCGCCGATGGCGAGGCAGCGATTGTGCTCGAGCCAGTCCGGCAATGCGGCAAGGTCGGTGTCCAGGTGCTGGTCGAGAAACATCGGATGCAGTCCGTAGGCCGGATAGATTTCGGCGTCACGCGCGGCGAGGTCGGCGATCGCCTGCCAACTGCCGCGATCGACCGCGGGAACCAGGACGCCGTCAACACCCGCTGCCCGGCTCCGTGCCAGCACCTGGTCTCGATCGGCATCGAACTCGGCCGCGTCGAGATGACAATGACTGTCGATCAGCATGTGCGCTCAGTCGCCATGCTTGGCGAGCGGCGCGACAGGCTCGGGTTTGCGCCAGCGTGCCAGCATCACGGTACCGGCGGCGAGCAGGATTTCGTCGACGAAGGGGATGAAGTCGGGGATCAGCACATCGAGGACGAACAGCGCGGCGATGAAGGTGAACAGGATGGGCGAACGCAGTCGCGCGAAAAAGTGGGGAAGACCACCGGACAATATGCTCATCACTACTCCATGGGGATGCGCCGCAGCAGCTTCAATGCCTTGCCTGAACGCCAGTCTGCGGGCGATCAGTCAGCCAGTCATGCACGGCAACTGTCGTGCATATGCAGATTATCGCAGTGATGCCTGTTGCGCGTACCCGATGCCAGCCATCTGCCTGAACGCGCGCGGCCTGGCGACGGCGCGCTGCGACCGGATCGCGCCTGCGACAGCGCGCATGCATGGCATCATGCAGGCAGCGGGGTACTGATGCGTCAGAAGCAAACTCAAATCAGCGTGCGGTGCCTGCAAGGATTGGCCCTGGGGCTCGGCCTGTGCGCGGCCGCCGAGGCCGCGACAGGCGATCGCATCTTCCGTTGCCTGGGCCGGCATGGCGAGCCCGTCTTTCGTGATCAGCCCTGTTCGCGGGCTGGACTGCCCAGGATGGATGGCGGGCGCGCCGAGCAGCCCACCGAAGTCCAGTCGGGCGCGCGACTTCCGGCTGGCTGCGGATTCAGTTCCGAGCCACTACTGTTCTTCGAGCCCGAGCTCGGTTCGACCGAACTGCGCCTGGTCGTCGACATCGATGACGAGGGTCCGTACCTGTTTATCGAAGTGGACGGGGATGTCCGAATAGCCGAATTGCCGGGTGTAGCGGCGACTTTCGATGCGCGCCTGGCCAGTCAGGGTCTGCAGTTTGCCGACGGCAGTTTCATCACCACGGACTGGCGTATGGGCCTGCAACGGCTCGGGTTTGGCCGTTCACGCATGCGCAGTCTGCTGACGGCGCTCTCGCAGCAACCGGGCAATGTCGTGGTCTGGATCGAAGGGCTTGCATCGCCAGCGATCGCAGAGACCATGCCACCTGAGGAGTTCCGCCTGGCCGTCGACAATGCCAGGCGCTGCCACAAGACCCGGATACCGGATGCGCCTGCGCCCGGCGCATAGTGGTCGGTGCAGCGTCAGTGCCGCAGCGTGTGGATCAGTTGCGCGAGGATGCTGACCGCGATCTCATGTGGCGTATGCGCACCGATCTCCAGACCTACCGGTGCGGTCAGAACGGACAGTCGTTCGCTCTGGGCACCCAGGGCGGCGTGCACCTCGGCGATTCTTCGTTGGCTGCCCATCATGCCAAGGTAGCGACATGGCTGTCCGGCGAGCACTCTGAGCGCAGCGACATCCTGTCCAAAATCGCGGTTGAGCAGAACCACCAGGAGCGCGCGTTCGCTGGCAAAGGCACGGACCAGTTCAATACTGGGACCGCAGATCCGGCTGACCCGTGCGAATTCTGGCGCGGCCAGCATGTCGGCACGTGCGTCGTGCACCCAGACGTCATAGTCGAGATGGGCGGCGAGATCACAAAGCGCAGCCGCGCAGTGGCCCGCGCCGACGATCAGCAGGCGCGGGTTGGGCAGGGCCCATTCCTCGGCCGGATTTCCGAGATCTATCTCATTGAGTTGGATGCGCTGGCCGGCGGCCAATTGCGCAGCGATGGTCTGGGCACGGCCGAGGTCCTCCGCACCCTGCCAGCGGCGCAGAGCGAGCCGCATCAGTCCGCCGCAGATCCCGGCCGCACCGGCACGGCCGCTCAGATCGATGTCGAGCTGATGGCGTTCAGCGCCTGCCTGCAGCAACTCGCGTGCGGCGACCAGTACGCGCGCCTCGGCGGCACCGCCCCCGATGCTGAATTCGGAATGTGCCGCGGTAATCAGCATGCGACTGCCAGATTTGCGTGGCGTCGCGCCGCGGGTCTCAATCACCGAGGCGAGCACGCAGGGGCCGCCTTCCAGCAAACGCGCCAGTCGGCCAAACACTCGTTCATCCATGAGGAGGCAGCGCGGCCATCAACGCGCCTGCGCACGGACGCAGGCGATCGCACGGAAGATCGCTTCCGGTGTCGACGGCGCGGCAAGATCAACGCGGCGCGCGTCGCCAAAAGCGGCGACGGCCTCGCGCAATGCCTCGCGCACGCTCAGCGCAAGCATCAGCGGAGGCTCGCCGACACCCTTGCTGTGGAAAATCACGTCGGTACTTGGGGCCCCGTCGCGCTGGTAGAAATCGACATTGAATTCAACCGGGACATCGCCAATGGTCGGAATCTTGTAGGTGCTCGGTGCATCGGTGAGCAGGCGGCCAGCGCTATTCCAACGCAGTTCCTCGCAGGTCAGCCAGCCCATGCCCTGGACGAACCCGCCTTCGATCTGGCCGCGGTCGATGGCCTCGACCAGAGTGTCGCCGGCATCATGCAGAAGGTCGACGCGGCGCAGACTATGGATGCCCGTGTAGCCGCAGACCTCGACTTCGCTGACTCCGGCACCAAAGGCAAAGTAGTAGAACGGGTGGCCCTGGCCGAGCACCGGGTCCCAGCTCAGGCCGGGTGTGCGGTAGTACCCGGTCGACGACAGGCTGATGCGTGAGCGATAGGCCGCTGCAACGACTTCGCCGAAGCCCAAAGTTTGCACGGGCGCGCTGGCGAGATGAACACGGCCGTTTTCGAAGATCACATCTTCGGGCTGCCCACCGAGCAGTTGAGCGGCTATAGGAGTCAGGCGCGCGCGCAGGGTTTCGCAAGCGGCTTTGACGGCCTGGCCGTTGAGATCAGAGCCACTGCTCGCTGCGGTTGCCGAAGTATTGGGCACCTTGTCGGTGCTGGTCGCCATGATCCGGATGCTGCTGTCGGGCACACCGAGCACGCGACTTGCCACCGCCAGCATCTTGGTATGCAGTCCCTGGCCCATCTCGGTGCCGCCATGGTTGAGCTGTATGCTGCCATCGGTATAGATGTGGACCAGGGCACCGGCCTGGTTGTATTCGGTCTTGTTGAAGCTGATGCCGAATTTCACGGGCGTGATCGCGATGCCGCGCTTGCAATGGGCATGCGTGCTGTTGAAGGCCTGGATGTCCGCACGACGTGCATGGAAATCGCTGCGCTCGAGGAGCTGGCGCCAGAGTCGGTCGATCTGGTTATCGACCACGGGCTGGCCATAGTGGGTCTGATTGCGGTCGGGAGTCTGGCCAGCGCGATAAAAATTGCGCTCACGCACCACGACCGGATCGAGCCCCAGATGGCGCGCGATGCGATCGATGATTTCCTCGCCGACGATCATGCCCTGGGGCCCGCCAAAGCCGCGGAACGCGGTATTGGAAGCCAGATGCGTCTTGCAGATCAGTCCGCGGATCGCGATGTGCGGAATGAAATACGCATTGTCGACGTGGACCATCGCGCGCATCAGTACCGGCGGTGACAAGTCCACGCTCCAACCGCCATCGGCATAGAGGTCCAGATCGATCACCTGCAAGCGACCCTCGGCATCGAAGCCGGCCTGGTAGCGCGCGAAGAACGGATGGCGTTTGCCGGTCATCTGCATATCGATGCCGCGCGGCAACTTGATGCGCACCGGCAGGCCGGATTTCCACGCCGCCAATGCAGCCACCGCGGCGTAGGGATTGGCCTGGGTTTCCTTGCCGCCAAAGCCACCGCCCATGCGCAGGCAACGGCAGACCACGCGGTGTGCGGGGATGCCGAGTACGCGAGCGACGATGATCTGGGTCTCGGTCGGATGTTGCGTGGACGAGCAGATCTGGACCGTGCCCTCGGCATCGATGCTGACCCAGCTGGCTTGGGTCTCAAGATAGAAATGATCCTGACCACCGACGGCGAGTTCGCCCTCGATACGGTGCTCGGCCGACGTCAACGCCGCGCGCGCATCGCCGCGCTCCACTCTGGCTGGCGGCAGATGGAAGGACCCGGCCGCGATCGCCTGTTCAATGTCCAGCAGGGCCGGCAGCGGTTCGTATTCGACCTGCACCAGCCGCGCAGCGGCGGCGGCCGTGCGTGCGTCCCGGGCCAGGACCCAGGCGACCGCCTGGCCATGGAATTGCACGGTATCGGCGGGGATCAGCGGCTCGTCGTGGATGATCGGGCCGGTATCGTTTTCGCCAGGTATATCGCTGGCGGTGAGTACCGCGACCACGCCGTCGAGCGCGCGTGCGGCCGCGCTGTCGATGCCGAGTATGCGCGCATGAGCATGCGGCGACTGCACCGGATACAGGCTGAGCAGGCCGACCGGCTCATGCTGCTCATCGGTATAGATCGCACGACCGGTGACATGGCCAATCGCGCTTTCGTGCAGGCGGCTCATGGCGCGTGCTCCGCGATGAATCGCTGGAACAAGTTGGCGCAGAGTTCATTGCGATAGTCGGCACTGGCGCGATGATCGCTGAGCGGCTGGAATTCGTCGCGCAGCAGCCGACAGGCCTGATCGACGCAGTCGGCATCAAGCGTCCTGCCCAGCAAAAAATCCTCCGTGGCGCGGGCCCGCAAGGGGACCGCGGCAACACCACCATAGGCGAGGCGTGCGTAGCGCACGCGCCCGTCGGCGTCGCGTTCGATCGCATAGACCGCAGCCACGATGCTGATGTCGTCGGTTTGCCGTTTGGCTACCTTGTAGGCCGCCGTCATCAGGTCCGGATGCCGGGGCACACTGACCGCCGTGATCAGCTCATCGGGTGAACGCGCAGTCTTCCGGTAATCGAGGAAGAAATCCGCAGCAGCGATCACACGGCTGCCGCGCAGGCTGCGGCAATGGATACTGCCATCGAGTGCGAGCAGGATCGGCAGCAGGTCTCCGATCGGTGAGGCGCTGCCGAGGTTGCCGCCCAGCGTCGCGCGGTTGCGGACCTGGCGTGCGGCGAACCAGGGCAGCATCTGGTCCAGCGCGGGCAGCAGCCCGCTCAGATGTTCTTCGAGTTCGCTAAGCACAATCCCCGCGCCAATACGAATCTGGTCCTCGTCGACCTTGATCTCGCGCAACTCGACGATCCGGTCCAGGCCGATAAAGCCGGGGGCCACGCTCTGGCCATGACTGAGGCTGACGCCGAGATCGGTCGCCCCGCTGATCCATGCCCATTCGGGCTGCGCCTGTTTGAGGCGCAGTGCCTCGTCGATCATAGTCGGACTATGGAAGGTGCCGAGCGCGGCAGCCGGCAGCGGCGCGCGTGGCTCGGCGAGCAGATCGTGGAAGCGGTCGCGCGGCTGCGGAGTCAGCGTGAGTTGGCGCGTGGCCTCGCGGATCGGGCGATAGCCGGTGCAGCGACAGAGATTGCCTTCGGTGGTGAGGTCGTTCAATTCACTGCCGTAGTAGCCAGCAAACAGACTCATGACGAATCCCGGTGTGCAATAGCCACACTGCGAGCCAGAGCAGGCGACCAGGGCAGTCTGCACCGGGTGCAGGCCCGACGCATCGGCCAGTGCTTCAACGGTGATCACCTCTCGGCCGGGCAGCGCGCCCATTGGCATCAGGCAGCTGTTGCAGGCATTGAAGCGTGCACGACCGTCCGCATCCTGCTCAATCACCGCTACGGTACAGGCGCCACAGTCGCCATCGGCGCAGCCTTCCTTGGTTCCACTCATGCCACGGCGATTGAGCCAGCGCAACAGGGACTCGGTCGGCGTCGTACCGGCGAGCTCGACTTCGTGCCCGTTCAAATTGAAAGCTGTGTTATTCGTCATCCGCCAAGGTTAGCGCGGGCACCGCGCGGTCGGAAGCGCGGCGCTGCTCCGGCCGCGCGGTCGGCTATGCCTGATCGTTCGATTCGGGCAGACTGCAGCTATTGCTGGCTCGGGAACACCTCATGTCCACTGCGATTGATCCTCAACTGGCCGATCTTCTATGCACGATGCCGAAGACGGAACTGCACATCCATATCGAGGGATCGCTCGAACCCGAGTTGATTTTCGCGATGGCCGAGCGCAATGGCCTTGCACTCCCGTATCCGGATGTGGACGCACTGCGCGCGGCCTACGCATTCAGCAACCTGCAGAGTTTCCTTGATATCTACTACGCCGGTGCCAGCGTACTGCTCACCGAGCAGGATTTCTTCGATATGGCCTGGGCCTATTTTCTGCGTGCCAAGGCCGACAATGTGATTCACGCGGAACTGTTCTTCGATCCGCAGACCCATACCGAACGTGGCGTCGCCTTCGCGACGGTGATCAACGGATTGCGCCGGGCCGCCGATCGTGCGCGCGTGGAACTCGGCATCCGTGCTGAACTGATCCTCTGTTTTCTGCGTCATCTCAGCGAGGACGATGCGCTGGCGACTTTGGAACAGGCGCGGCCGCATATCGGCAAGTTCATCGGCGTCGGGCTCGATTCCAGTGAGCTCGGTCATCCACCGGAAAAGTTTGCGCGTGTCTTTGCCGAGGCCAGGCACCTCGATCTTCGCGCTGTTGCCCACGCTGGTGAGGAAGGGCCGCCGGCGTACATCTGGAGCGCACTGGATGTGCTCAAGGTCGAGCGCATCGATCATGGCGTGCAGTCCCTGAAGGACCCCATTCTGGTCGAGCGACTGGTCCGCGACCGCATCCCACTGACCGTATGCCCGCTATCGAATCTCAAGCTCTGTGTGTTCAATAGCCTGGAGCAGCACAATATCCGCGCCATGCTGGATGCCGGACTGGTCGCCACCATCAACTCGGATGACCCGGCCTATTTCGGCGGCTACATCAACCAGAATTTTGTCGAGACCTTCTCAGCGCTGGACATGGGCGCCAGCCATGCACGCCAGCTGGCTGCCAACAGCATCGAGGCAAGTTTCGCCAGCCCGGCCGAGAAGCACGCCGACCACGAGCGACTGGCGGAATTTTTCGCCGCGCG
>JAYSZM010000184.1:0-2710 GCA_043738015.1 Lysobacterales bacterium | reverse complement strand
CGCTGCTGACTGATTTTGGCGACGCCAGCCATGCGCATCTGGCCGAAGATGATCTGCTCTGCCATGCCGCGCGCGTCGGGATTGAACGGCTCAATCTGAAGTATCCCGGGTCGGCGGCGGACAATTTCTTTTTACTGCACCGGCCACGCCGCTGGAATGCGAATGATCGGCTGTGGATGGGCTACGAACGCAAGCGCGGCAAGCTTAGCGACCTCAACGCCGCGTTGCGCGGCGGCGGTTGGCAGGAATTTTCGCTGACCAGTGGTGATGTCTCGGCGCTGGTTGGTGCCAGGTACGTCATCACCCTCGACACCGATACCCAACTGCCGCGCGACTCTGCGCGCCGACTGGTCGGCGCGATGGCGCACCCGTTGAACCGGCCGCGCTACGACGAAGCACGCAAACGTGTCGTCGCCGGCTACGGCATTCTGCAACCACGCATGGCCTCGAGCCTGTCCAGCGCGGGGCGCTCACTCTACGCACAATTGAGTGGCAGCGAGCCTGGTATCGATCCTTATACCCGCACGGTTTCGGATGCCTATCAGGATCTGTTCAACGAAGGCTCATTCATCGGCAAGGGCATCTACGACGTCGATGCATTCGAGTTCACGCTGAAGGATCGCTTCCCGGAAAACCGCATCCTCAGCCACGATCTGCTCGAGGGCTGCTATGCGCGTTCGGGCCTGCTCAGCGATGTGCCGCTCTACGAGGACTATCCACCGAGCTATCAAGCCGATGTTGCCCGCCAGCAGCGCTGGATGCGCGGTGACTGGCAGATTGCGCACTGGTTGTTGTCCAGCGTTCCAGGGCCGGGCAACATCGCGCTTGAAAATCCGCTGTCGGCACTGTCGCGCTGGAAGATCTTCGACAATCTGCGGCGCAGCTTGATGCCCTTGTTTTTGTTCACCCTGCTCATCAGTGGCTGGATACTTTTAGCGCGGCCGGGGCTGTGGACGGCGGCCGTGTTCGTTGTCGTGCTGCTGCAACCGATCTTGGCGATTGGCGTCGATCTGCTGCGTTGGCCGAGCGAGGTACGTCCGCGCCAACATCTGGACACGGTGCTGCGCTCGGCGGCGCGCAGCCTGGTTCTGGCTGGATTCCGCTTCGCCTGTCTGCCCTACAAGGTGCAGTTCAGTGCGACCGCCATCGCGCGCGCGCTATGGCGGATGCTGGTCTCGAAAAAGCGTTTGCTGGAGTGGCGGGTATCGCCCGCTGGCGCGCCGGACACGTCGGACCTGACCTCGGCGCCCGCTTCCCTGTCTCTTCGTTTGCAGAGTCTTCGTGCTGAATATCGCAAGATGGTGATCGCGCCCCTTGCCGCCGTGGCGATTGCCGGCGTGCTCTGGCTTGTGCGTGGCGAAACCCTATGGGCAGCCTTGCCGGTGTTGTTGCTCTGGTTTGCGGCGCCCGCCGGCGCCTGGTGGTTGAGTCGACCGATCGTGCGTCGCCCAGCTCGGTTGAGCGCGGAGCAGACCGCGTTTCTGCGACGCATCGCGCGCAAGAACTGGGCCTTCTTCGAGCGCTTCGTCGTGGCAGAGGACAACTGGCTACCGCCTGACAACTACCAGGAGGATCCCGGTCCGATCATCGCGCATCGCACTTCGCCGACCAATATCGGCCTGGCCTTGCTGGCCAATCTGGCTGCCCATGATTTTGGCTACATCGGCACGGCAGCCTTGCTCAGTCGCACCACGCATACCTTTGACACGCTGTCGAAGTTGGAGCGTCATCAAGGCCACTTCTACAATTGGTACGACACCCGCACCCTGCAGCCGCTGCCACCGCGCTATGTCTCATCGGTCGACAGCGGCAATCTTGCCGGGCATCTGCTGACTTTGCGTGCCGGGCTGCTCGGGCTTCCCGACCAGGCGATTTCCGGAGCGCGAATCTTTGAAGGGCTGATCGACACCCTGGATCTGCTCGATGCGGCGGCAACGGAACCGGGACCGCAATGGCAGGCACGGCTGCGCAGCTTGTTGGCGGCGGGCGCCGAATCAAAAACGGATTCCTTGCGCGAAACCATCCAGCGTCTGGAAGCTGTGCTGGACGCAGCCTCCAGCACAGCACCCGGCGCCGCACCGCTGCCCGAGAGCGCCAACGCACTCAGGATCGCGGCCTTCACCCAACAAGGCCGGCAGGCCATCGCCGGGATCCGCCATTTCGCACCCTGGCTGGTGACCGCCGATGACTCCGGCTCTGATCACCTTGCCGCATCGCTCTCGGCGATAGCGCATTTCGTCCTGCCGGCGCGACTCAGCTCGATGCAGAGTCCGCGCGAATTTTCCGAGCACAGCGCCGAGGCCTTGCGCGCCATCGACGCACGCGCGAACGAGCACGGGAAGGACACCGTGGCCTCGGCCCAGTCCTCGGCTTTGGTGACGCTGCGCCACTTGATTGTCGAGGCCGGCGCGCGGGCTGCTGAGCACATCGCGACATGCGAGCAGTTGGCGGCGCGCGCCGATGAACTGGCGACGATGCAGTTCGAGTTCCTGTACCAACGCAGCAGTCACTTGCTGGCGATCGGCTACAACGTCGACGATTTTCGCCGTGACAACAGCTTCTATGACCTGCTCGCCTCCGAAGCCAGGCTGTGTACCTTTGTCGCCATCGCCCAGGGCCAGTTGCCACAGGAAAGCTGGTTCTCCCTGGGTCGCCTGCTGACCAGCGTCGGCGGCGAGCCGGTGTTGGTGTCGTGGAGCGGTTCGATGTT
>JAYSZM010000183.1:0-2712 GCA_043738015.1 Lysobacterales bacterium | reverse complement strand
CCGGATCGTTGCATCCATCGGCGCCAGTGCCACGGCTTCGGCGACGCAGGCCAGTGCCTCGTCGGCGCGCCCTTGCAACGCCAGACTGACCGCCAGTTCGGTGAGCGCACGCGGCCGTGCGTGCCGGTCGGCGCAGAGCGAGCGAAAGATCGCAGCGGCATCGTCCAGCTGCCAGCCCGCACGCGCTGCGACACCCTGAGCGAACCGCGCGGCGATGTCCGGGCGCGCACTCATCCAAAGACTCGTCAGAGGCGCCGATGCAGGGCGGCGAGGAAGGCTGCCACCGATCCGGCCAGGGCCACCCAAAGTGCCAACGGCAGGCCAATCCAGCGCGGGCCTTCAGCATCGAGTGCATAGAGCAGGGCGGCGGCCACCAGCAGGCCGGCACCGAGCACGGCAAACACGGTGCGGCGTTGACCCTCGCGGGATTCCTCGACCAGGGCCTGCATCTCGCGCGAGCGTATTTCCATCGAGGTCTGGCCGGTGGCGGCCTGACGCAGATAGGTATGCAGCAGTCTCGGCATATCCGGCGCATGGCGCATCAGTTCGGGCAGGCGATCGGTCATCGCCTGGCGCAGCGCGGCCACCGAATAGCGCTTCTGCACGATCTCTTCGAGTACCGGTTTGGCGACCGCAAAAAGATCGAGCTTGGGATGCAGCAGGCGACCAACGCCCTCGATATTGAGCAGGGTCTTTTGCAGCAGCATCAATTGCGGTTGCACAGTCAGCTCGTAACGCTGCGCCAGGCGGAAAATTTTCGCCAGCACCTCACCGAGCGAAATCTCGGCGATCGGTTTGGTGAAGTAGGGTTCGCAGACACTGCGCACCGCGGCCTCAAGTTCATCGACGCGCAGATGCGCCGGCATCCAGCCGGCCTCGATGTGCAGCTCGGCAATGCGCCGGTAATTGCTGGCAAACATCGCGCGGAAATTCTCCGCCAGATAGTACTGGTCGGCTTCCGGCAAGGCGCCCATGATGCCGAAATCCAGCGCGATGAAGCGCGGCGTCTCGCTCGGCTCGGTATCCACCCAGATATTGCCGGGGTGGGCATCGGCATGGAAAAAATTGTCGCGGAAGACCTGCTGGTAGAACAGGCGCACGCCCTTCTCGGCAAGCGCGACGCGGTCGATACCGGCGGCATCGATCGCTTCCAGATCATTCGATGGAATGCCGCGGATGCGCTCCAGCGTCAGCACCCGTTCGCCGCTCCAGTCCCAGTACACCTTGGGCACGCGCAAGTCCGGCGAGTTGGCAAAATTGCGCCGCAACTGGCTGGCGTTGGCGCCCTCGCGCTGCAGATCGACCTCGTTCTTCAAGGTGCGTTCGATCTCGGCGACGATCTCGCGTGGCTGGATCTTGTCGGCATTGGGCAGATGCCGCTCGGCAATGCGGGCGACCAGCTTGAGCAGGCCGAGGTCATTGCTGATCTGCTTCTCGACATTCGGTCGCAGTACCTTGACCACGACCTCGGTGTCATCTGGCAACAGGGCCAGATGCACCTGGGCAATCGATGCCGATGCCAGCGGCACGCGCTCAAAGGTCTTGAACAACTGCGTGATCGGCGCGCCCAGCGATAGCTCGATCTCGCGCTCGGCCTCGATGCCGGGAAACGGCGCCACACGATCCTGCAACAGGGTCAGCTCATCGGCGATATCGGCCGGCAGCAGATCGCGCCGGGTCGACAGGATCTGGCCGAACTTGACGAACAAGGGACCGAGTGCCTGCAAGCACAGGCGCAGCCGCGCACCGCGCGGAAGATTGCCGATATCGCCACGCGGCGCTGGCAGGATGCCGCGCAACCAGCGCAGCAGACGCAGCCCGGGCAACAGCAACAGCAGTTCGTCGAGCCGGTAGCGGGCCAGCGCCGCGCCGATGCTGATCAGCCGCATCATCGGTCGGATGCCAAGCATCAGGTGACTCCCTGCTGACGGGCCAGACGCTGCAGCCGCGCTTCGACACGCTCGACATCATCGCGCAGGCGATCGACATCCTCGGCAAAACTATCGATCTCGTGACCGGCAACGACATCACGACTTTCTTCCTGCACGTATTCGGCGCCGGACTCGGCCAGACCGACGGCGCTCTCGCGCAGCCAGGTAAAGCCCTGGCGCAGATGGCGCGCGACCTGTGGCCCAAAGATCGGGCCGAGCCGAGCCGCGAACGCGCTCTCCCAATCCGGATCAAAGCGACGGCTCAGTTTCTCGACGTGGCGCATCAGTTCGGCATCGCCGGAAATCTGCACGCGCCCAGCCGGCAGACTGTCCGATGCCGAGGGTCGTAGCAGCCCGATCAGCCCGCTCAACGTGGTGCGCAGACTGACATCGCTCGCCGCGCCCTCGGCCGGTCCGACGCGCAACTGCTCGCCCTCGACGCGGATGCGCATGGCCCACTCGGGCCCGCTCCAGGTCAGGGTGATCGAGCGTCCGTCGAGCGCCTTGAGCTCAGCGGGCAGGTCTGGATCGAGCGTCACAGCTTGATTGAGCAAGGCCTCGAGCATGGCGCCCAGATAGGCTTTCGGTGAGGGTGTATCGGCAGCAGCGTTCATCAGCGCAGTGTAACGGCCGCCTGCACGCTATGGGATGCAAGTCTGTTCCCAGCGCGCGTCGGCACGTCCGGCCAAGGCTTGACCCCTGCTCCCGCGAGCGGGAGACAGGCCGCAGGCCGGATGAGGGCAAACCCTCGACGGTATCAATCTCATCGCACCGCTTGTCG
>JAYSZM010000182.1:0-2716 GCA_043738015.1 Lysobacterales bacterium | reverse complement strand
GGCGCGACCACGCTGGCCTTTGAATACAGCTACGACCCGAACGGCAATCGAGAATCCGAGACCCGCACACAATCGGCGATCAACGGGCAGGGCGGCAGCATCACCAGCACGCAATACAGCTACGACGATGATGATCGACTGACCGGCACCGAAGTCCGCCATCAACCGCCGAGCGCCACCACACCCGATGAGCGCACCGACTGGATCCTCGATGCGGTTGGCAATCGATTGAGCGAAGTGGTGACCTGTCTCGCGACCAGCATCGTCCGCTGCCCAGGTGCCGACACGATCACCAGCAACAAGACCTACAGCTACAGCGATCGAGATCAGTTGGAGCTGATGATCGATAGCGTCAATCAACTGACCGTCGCCTATGGCTACGACAACAACGGCAACCGCACCAGCCGCACGGTCACCCAGCAGGGCCAACCGGCACAGACCACCACGTACGTCTTCGATGCAAGAGATCGCATGATCGGCGCACAGCCCAATGCGCCCAACACCGCCAACGCCGCAACCATCGAATACCAGTACGACGCCGACGGCCGCCAGATCGAACGCCTCGAGACTCCGGCTGGTGTGGGAGCGCCCACGGGCGCGACGCTCTACCTCTACAACGGCACCACGCTGCTGCACGAAGCCGAACCCGCCAACACTGCGACCGGCCTGAGGCTATCGGGCACCTACCGTCACAGCGCAAGACTCGATCGTCACCTCGCCATCGCCGGCAATGGCAGCAGCATCCTGCGCCACTACCAACTCGATGCCCTGGACACGCCGGTTGCGATGACGGATGGCAACGGCGACACGATCAACCGCACAGCTTACTCGGCGTGGGGTGAGATCGAGGAACAGGTTGCTGATGGTGCGGCGCAAGCGCCGTGGCAGTTGCCGAGTTATGCGCCCGATGAGACCGGGCAAGCCGCGCTGCTCAGCAATGACGGTCAGAGCATCGGGTTTACCGGCTACCGCAAAGACGAAGACACCGGGCTCTACTACGCACAGGCGCGTTGGTATGACCCGCTGGTGGGTGGGTTCAATGGGATGGATCCGGCGTTTGGTGATGCTTCGTCGCCGGTGACGTTCAATAAGTATCTGTATGCCAATGCCAACCCACTTCGCTTTGTCGATCCGACTGGGCGTGCCGGTATGGAGACTCAACTGGAGCAGTACTACGCGGCAGCTGCCGCCGCACCGGATGAAGCTTCGCGACAGGTGCTCTTGTCCGCCGCTGGTGAGTACGAGCAGTTCCGTGATGAGAACGGAGCGTTCTTTATCGGTATCGGAGAATTTGGTGTCGAGGGGCTCGTGGGGACGGCGGAGCAATTGGCGCTTGGCTATCGAGCGCGAAATGGTGACGGCACGGCAATAATGGAGCAAGCACAGCAGGGGGTGGCAATATTTGATGCAGCACGCCACCCGATCCGGACCTATGATCGAGCGGTAGCGGACTATGGCGGACAGCTTGATCGATTCGGCGAGCTCCAGGCGATGGGAGACAAGGAAGGTACGAATCGACAGCGTGGACGTCTTGTCGCGCCATTCGTGTATGCACTGTCGCCTTTGTTCAGGGTGCAGAAGACGTTGTCTGTCGGAACTCATTCCCCGAAGGCCCCTGGCCCAAGCGCACGGAGTTCAGCGCCCAAGACTAATCCGCCGGATACAATCGGAGATGATGCGGGACGTTCGCATGGCGAGGTGGCGGTTGAGAATCCAGGCGAGCCTGTGGCAGCGACAGTGGATGTGCACTCTGCGCCCGCGAGCACAGCACGCTTGCGCGATGTGCGCGGACGCTTCGCGGCGGATCCGAACGCGGTGCGCCCTGAGGCCAAGCCGCCGAGCGGAAATCGCAATGCGCGCTCGACGCAAGAGCCGACCATATTTTATCGCGTGGACGTTGACGGCGTGGGAAGACACGCGGGAATATCCTCTGTGCCACCGACGGCATCTGGCAATTACTCGCGACCATCGGGGCAGGTGCAGAAGCTTCGCAAGTTGTACGGGCCCGAGACGAATGTTCGATATCGAGTACGAAGGGAGTTTGAGAATCGATCAGATGCACTCGACTACGAGAATGTATTCCTTGAGCGCTTCAAGCGCCTCTATGGTGAGTATCCGGGCGAAACGCTGCCTGGTGGCAATCGAACGAATCGCTGAGGTTTCAATGATCGTCAGTTACAGTACCTATGAGGAACTAGGCGTTGGCTTCCGTGAGCGACTGTTCTTGGCTAGATGGAAGGTTGCATCAGAGAAGTTGCGAGAACTCGCATTCCCACTTGTTTCTGCGATTGATGCTCGATTGATCATTGGTCATGTTGATGCGGGAAGAACAGTTGTCGGCATTGAGGGGCCATCATTCGTTGTCGAGAATCGCATTCCGATGAAACACTTCCAGCAGCTTTCGATCCGCGGGAAGAACGATCTTGTGTTGGATACGATTTTCGAATCGATAAAGGCGACGTATACGCACTTCGGCGAGACGCCGCCACCGGAGATTGACGACATCTGGCAGGAGGTGCGGGCACAGCCGTAGGTGCGGCCACATGTCACGTCCCAGCGTGTCACGTCCCAACGTCCCAACCCAACAGCTATCGTGCGTAGGCGCGTTTTTTGAACCGAATTGACCTTGATCGAATGGAATCGCGATCCGCCAAGCAAGTGATTTCGATCAAAGCCGCCATCTTCTGGCGGCTTTGGTCGTTCTTGCGTACCGGTT
>JAYSZM010000181.1:0-33093 GCA_043738015.1 Lysobacterales bacterium | reverse complement strand
TCAAGCTGCTCAGCATTGCTGCGCTCGGCGCGGGCGGATTCGAACGATTTCGTCAGGAGCAGGCCATTCTGGCGCGGCTCAACCATCCGCATATTGCGTCCTTGTACGAAGCCGGCACCGCGGCCGATGGAACGCCCTGGCTGGCAATGGCCCTGGTCGATGGCATACGGATCGATGACTGGTGTCGCCAGCAAGCGCTGGATCTGAGCGGACGGATGCGCCTGTTCCTTGATGTCTGCCGCGCCGTCGCCTATGCCCACGCCAACCTGGTGATCCATCGCGACCTCAAGCCATCCAATGTACTGGTCGATCGCGAAGCACATGTGCGCTTGCTTGATTTCGGTATTGCCCGTCAGTCCGATGCCCTGAGCGAGGCACCGACACTGACGCAATGGCGCGCTCTGTCTCCGCACTACGCCGCGCCCGAACAATTCTCCGGCGCACCCGCCGCGACCAGTATGGACGTCTACGGTCTGGGTGCCCTGCTCTATCACCTGCTGGTCGGTCGCCCACCGCGCAGCGATGCCTCCGATCTGCATGAACTACCCACGGCGCCTTCGCGTGCCCACACAAAGCCGCTGCTCGGGCCAGTGCTGGCAGATGCCGGCGCTCGACATCTTCTGCGCGGAGACATCGATGCCATTGTGCTGAAGTGCCTCGCTCCCGAGCCACAGCAACGCTATGCGAGCGTGGGTGAGCTCATCGATGACATCGAACGCTGGCAAGACCATCGCGTGGTGCGCGCACGGGCACCGACGGCGGGTTATCGGATGGGTCGCTTTCTGGCCCGCCACCGCCGCGCGGCGATTGCAGCTTCGGCCCTGATCCTGGCGATCTTCGCAGGCGCAGGTGCGGCGCTCTGGCAGGCCCAGCGGGCTGAGCGTCAAGCGGCACTCGCCGAAGTTCAGCGCCTGCGTGCCGAACAATCGCTGAGCTTCGTTGAGAGCCTGCTGTTGAATGAGGACCGAACCCGGCCGCGTGGCACCCTGCCAGATACGGCGACCCTGCTGGAGCGTGGCGCGCGCAGTACCGCTGCGGCATTTGACGAGGACCCGGAGGGCGAGGCACGAATGCTGGCCCTTATCGGGCGTGTGCTGGCGCGCACCGAGCGCTTCGAATCCGCGATTCCGATGCTTGAGCGTGCCTACGTCTTGCGCCAGCACCATCTACCAGCGGGCGACCCGCGGATCGTCGATGCCGCACTCGCACTCACCGCCGCCGAGGTCGCCCAACTGCCGAAGGTCGGCGAAGCACAGCGGCAGCGGCTGGGCAGCTTGCTGGAGCAGTCCAACCCACGCCTGCCCGATTCCGACCGCGCACGACTGCTCGCGGCCCTGGCCAATCTGAGTGATCACGCCGGCGACACCGAAACGGCCTTGGCCGATTTTGATCGCGCCGTGCAGCTGTTGCGTGGCAGCGCCAATGCGCGTCCGGAGGCTCTGGCCGATGTGCTGGCTGGGCGCGGGTCGCTATTAGCCAAACTTCGTCGCACCGATCCAGGTCTGCGCGATCTGCGCGAGGTGCTTGAACTGCGTATCCGCGCCCACGGTGAAGCCCACTGGGACACCGTGGAAGCTCTGCGTACATTGGGAATCGCGCAAGTCCACGCCAATCAGCCGGAAGCCGGCAGCACGCTGCAGCGCGCACTGGAATTGGCCGACAGCATCGCGCCGGAGCCCAATCTGACCAGCGCCGATATCGCGGGCTGGCTGGCGGCGCGGCAATCCAGTCACGGCGGCCGCCCCGATCTGGCCATTCCGATTTTCCAACGCGTGGTCGCCATCCGCAGCGAACTGCTCGGCGCCGCGCATCCGGAGACGCTACGCGCACGTGGCGACCTCGGCACGGTGGCGCGCGCTGCCGGCCAATACGCACTGGCCGAGCAGGAATTGTCGGCCGTGGTCAGCGCGATGCAGACAGCCGGACAGCTGCGTACCGTCAACTACGGCATCCTGCAGCGCACCCTCGCTGCGCTCTATCTCGATCAGGGCAAATCACGACGGGCACTTACTGCCATCCAGCGCGCCAAACGTGTACTGGCCGAACTCGCACCCAGCATCGAAGCCTATGCCGTGCCGCCGATTGCGGGACAGCTCCGTTTGCTCGATGGCGAGATCAACGCCGCCTGTGTCGAGTTCGAGCGCGGTGCGAAATCCAGCGTCGGCCTGCCGCCCGCTGATCAGAATCGACTCGGCATCGAACAGGCTGCTGCCGATTGCTGGCGACGCCAGGGGAAGCTCGAACAGGCGCGCGTCCAGTTGGAAGACCTGGCACTGCGCGCGAAGGATGGTCTCGCCGCCGGACATCCCAGAATCGGCGCGATTGCACTGGCGCGCGGCTGGCTCGCGCAGGCGTCCGGTGACCGCGACACAGCGCGTCGGCGTTTGAAGGAAGCCCGCGACATCCTCGACCCCTGGCCCGGAACACCCGCCTGGCAACGTCGCGAGATCATGGACTTGCGGCGCCTGATCGACTCGCGCTGAGCGCGTATCACAACACTGCCCGGCACCTGTAGGGCATCTCTGTCAGATGCCTTCCCAACGCCGCCGTCCATCTGGAGGGCCGCGCTCCCGCGCGGCTGCTCTGGCTTATGCCCAATGGAGAGCCGCGCTCCCGCGCGGCTGCTCTGGCCCTTCTCTTCCAATCACGACCTCCACCATCGACACCAGCGCCTGCCGGTAATCACCAAGCGCCGCAGGAGCGGCGCCCTCCAAAAAGCCCGCGATTCAACAGCGCGCTCCCGCCCCATGGAGGGCCGCGCTCCCGCGCGGCTGCTCTGGCTTGTGCCCGGTGGGGGGCCGCGCTCCCGCGCGGCTGCTCTGGCCCTTCGCTTCCAATCACGACCTACGCCATCAACACCAAGGCCTGCCGGCAATCACCAGGCGCCGCAGGAGCGGCGCCCTCCATCAAGCCAGCATCTCACAGAGAAACCCTCCAAAAGCGCGCTTTTGGCTGGCAATTCCGTAACTTGTCCTACAATGGCACATGAGCCTTTTTGTTCCCGATGAGCAGGATATTGCCGATGCCGTGGCCACTTTGCGGCGCGGCGAGTTGGTCGGCATGCCGACCGAAACGGTCTACGGCCTGGCCGGCGATGCGCGCAACGATTCGGCGGTACGGCGGATCTTTGCGCTGAAGGGGCGTCCCGCCGATCATCCCTTGATCGTGCACCTGGCGCACACCGATCAACTGTCGGACTGGGTCGATCACGTGCCGGCCACTGCACTCGCCCTGGCCGAGGCCTTCTGGCCCGGGCCGATGACCCTGATCCTCGGCAAGGCAGCCGGTATCAGCGCGCTCGTCACCGGTGGTCAAGACAGCATCGGCATTCGCATCCCGCAACACCCGCTCGCTCTGCGTCTGCTGCGCGCATTTGGAGATGGAGTGGCTGCGCCCTCGGCCAATCGCTTCGGCCATATCAGTCCGACCACGGCGCAGCACGTGCACGATGAGTTTGGCGCGGCGCTGCCCTGCGTACTCGATGGCGGCGCCTGCGCAATCGGCATCGAATCAACGATCATCGATCTGACTGGGCCGAGTGTGCGCATACTGCGGCCAGGGCAAATCGGTCGCAGCGAAATCATCCGCGTCGTCGGCGCCGTCGACGAGGGCGGCAGGGCCGACAGCCCGCGGGTTTCCGGTGCGTTGGCTTCGCATTATGCGCCGCGCACGCCGACCGAGAGCGTGCCACGCGCTCAGCTGGCCAGCCGCTGGAAGGCCTGTCAGGACGAAGGCGAAACCGCGGTGGTGCTGTCGATCGGCGCGGCACCGGCCAACCTGCCCGGACTGGCACTACCCGATCAGCCGGAAGAATTCGCGCATCATCTTTATGCCGCGCTGCGCAGCCTCGATGCCGAAGGCGCAGACCGCATCCTGGTCGAGCGCACGCCGGACGACCGCGCCTGGCATGCCGTTGCCGATCGACTTCTGCGCGCAAGCAGCGCACAGGACAGCCGTCTCGAATCGATCGGCTGAGCCGATCTGGCGCTCAGCGCAGGCCCCGAGTCGCCGCTCCGAAGGGCGTTTTTGCAGGCATACCGAAAAGTTGTTTGATGCATCGCATCAGATTGCGCATGATCGGGGATGCCGCGACCTGCCGGCCTCGTTGAACCGGAACCCGCTCCATGTCGATCGATTCCATCGCCAGCACAGGCACGCGACCTTGGGTCGTGTTGAAGTTCGGTGGTACCAGTGTGGCCACGGCGCCGCGTTGGCAGGCGATCCTGATGCTGGCTAAAAAACGTATCGATGCCGGCCTGCGCCCGGTGATCGTGGTGTCGGCATTGGGCGGCGTCACCAATCTCCTGCTTACCCTGATCGAATCCTCCGGCGATCAGGAAATGACGCAGACCTTGGTCGCCGAAGTGCGCGAACGGCATCAGTCGCTTGTGCGCGCACTCGGCATCGACCTGCCCGAAGCAACGGGCCAGTGGCTGGACCGCCTTGGCGCATTGGCCGCCGATCCACGCGCGGCCACACGCGCGCTCGACTGGCAGGCCGAAGTACTCGCCATCGGCGAACTCTGCAGCAGCACGCTGGGCGCTGCATTTTTCGGCCAGCAGAACGTGCATGCTGCCTGGCTGGATTCGCGCCAGTGGCTGTGCGCACTTGAACCGGCGCACCAGAGCGAATGGTCGCGCTGGTTGTCGGTCAACTGCGATGCCACGCCCGATGCGGTGCGCGCCAGCGAACTCGCCAGGCAGGCCGATGTCTTTGTGGCGCCTGGATTCATTGCGCGCGATGGTCGTGGCTGCACCACCATTCTCGGTCGCGGCGGCTCGGATACCACGGCGGCCTACCTTGGCGCGATTCTGGGCGCCGAACGTGTCGAAATATGGACCGATGTCGCCGGCATGTTTTCTGCCGACCCGCGCCAGGTGCCCGATGCCCGCTTGTTGTCGCGGCTGGACTTCGAGGAAGCTCAGGAGATTGCGACCACCGGCGCCAAGGTGCTGCATCCGCGTTCGCTGGCGCCGGTGCGTGATGCCGGCGTGCCGATGTGGATCAAGGACACCAACCGCCCCGAACTCGACGGCACCGTCATCGAGGCCCGCGTGCCGGGTGGCCATGCTTCGGTCAAGGCGATCAGTGCGCGTCGCGGCGTCATGCTGGTGGCGATGGAATCGCTCGGCATGTGGCAGCAGGTCGGCTTTCTCGCCGATGTGTTCGCCGCGTTCAAACTGCATGGACTGTCGGTCGACCTGATCAGCTCGGCCGAGACCAATGTCACCGTCTCGCTCGATCCCAGCGAGAACCTGGTCAACAGCAATGTACTGGAGGCACTCTGCAGCGATCTGGCCAAGGTCTGCCGGGTCAAACTGATCGGCCCCTGCGCCGCCGTCACCCTGGTTGGTCGCGGCATGCGCGCGCTGTTGCCGAAACTTTCCGGAGTCTGGTCCGAGTTCGGCCCGATGCCGGTGCATCTGATCAGCCAGAGCGCAAACAATCTCAACCTCACCTTTGTCGTCGATGAAAGTGCCGCCGAAGGCCTGGTCGCGCGCGTGCATGACAGCCTGGTGCGCACCCGCGCGCTGCGCGCCGAAGACGACTCGGTATTCGGGCCGAGCTGGAGCAGTCTTTACCAGAGCGCACGTGAATCGCGGGCCGAGCCCTGGTGGCTGCGCCGCCGCGATGAACTGCTCGCCCTCGCCAGCGAGCGCAGTCCGCGCTATGTATATGAGCGCGACACTCTGCGCGAACGGGCTAGGCAGTTGCTACGCATCGATGCCGTCGACCAGTGGTTCTACGCGACCAAGGCGAATGATCATCCGGCCATTCTTGCGGAACTCGCCGAGCTCGGCTTTGGACTCGAATGCGTTTCCGAAGGCGAACTGGCGCATGCCGAAGCCATCGCGCCGGCGGCGGCCAAGTTGTACACATCCAACTTTGCCGATATCGCCGAATGGCAGCGCATCGTGCCCACGCGCGCCGCCATCACGATCGACAATCACGAACTCCTGCAGCGTCATGGCGCGGTATTCAGCGGTCGCGAATTACTGCTGCGGGTCGATCTCGGTGTCGGCCGCGGCCATCACGACAAGGTCAAGACCGGCGGCGCCAGCAGCAAGTTCGGTATCGCCCTGGCCGATCTCGGTGAGGCACGCAAAGCCGCTCAAGCAGCCGGCGCTCGCGTCATCGGCCTGCATGCCCATCTGGGGTCCGGCATTCTTTCGGTCGCGCATTTTCGCGAGGTCTATGCCGAGCTCGCCGCAATTGCCGAATCGATACCGAGCGTGTCGATACTCGACATCGGGGGTGGCATCGGTGTGCCGGCAAGGCCCGAGGAAAGCGCCGTCGATCTGGACGAACTGGGGCGTGCGCTGACCGAGGTCAAGGCCGCCTATCCGCAGTTCCAGCTGTGGATGGAGCCGGGACGCTTTCTGGTTGCCGAGGCGGGTGTATTGCTGGCGCGCGTTACCCAGCGCAAACGCAAAGGCGATGTGCACTACGTTGGCGTCAATGCCGGCATGCACAATCTGCTGCGCCCCGCGCTCTATGATGCCTGGCATCCGATCTGCAATCTGAGCCGGATCGATCAGGCCGCCAGCGAAACCGTGCAACTGGTCGGGCCGATCTGCGAGAGCGGCGATGTGCTCGGCGTCGATCGGCGGTTTCCACCATCCGAACCGGGTGATGTCGTGCTGATTGCACAGGCCGGCGCCTATGGTGCGGTGATGGCCTCCAATTACAATCGGCGCGCGCCTGCCGACGAGGTGATGCTTTGAGTCTGTCCGAACCCCGATCCGCCCGTTGTTTTCGTTTTGTGCGGGTCGACTTCGATGCCGCCACGGCTGTGGCACAGCTGGTCTATGCCTTCGATCAGGGACCGGAACTGATCGAGCAGATCAGTTTTCCCGACGCACCCAGCCAGCTCGACCCGGCGCGCTCGGCGGCGCTGGCGCGCGCGCTCGCAAGCTTGCACCTGATCGCCGGCATCAGCTATTACAAGGCCGCCGTTCCGGCCGAGATCTGCAATGAAGCCGCGCCGATCGACGCCGCGACCGCGGCCATGCTCGATGAGATTTATCTGCACGGGCTGGGTGAGTTTGCGCACCAAAACGGATTGGATCTGCAGGACCGCATCCGCTTTCCGGCCGACGCAGGGGCCAACGCCGTGCCGGCTGCAGCTGGACTGAGCCGACGCACCCTGGTTCCGATTGGTGGCGGCAAGGATTCCCTGGTCACGGTCGAACTGTTGCGCGCGCAGGGCGAGCCGATGACGGCCGCGTGGGTCGGCAGCTCGGCCCTGATCCAGGCGACCGCTGAGCGCACCGGGCTCGCCATGCTCAATATTCGCCGCGAGATTTCTCCGCTGCTGTTCGAGATGAACCGCAATGGCGCCTACAACGGGCATATTCCGGTCACCGCGATCAATTCGGCCATCCTCAGCTGCGCGGCCATTCTCTACGACTTCGACGCGATCGCGTTTTCCAATGAGCGCTCGGCATCCAGCGCCAACCTGGTCCGTGATGGCTTCGCGGTCAATCACCAATGGAGCAAGGGCCTGCGCTTCGAGCAGTTGTTCCGTGCCCATCTGCAGCGCGCGGTCGCCAGCGACCTCGACTATTTTTCTGTACTGCGTGCATTCTCCGAACTCGCAGTCACCGAGCGCTTTGCCCGCCTGGAGCAGTACCACACGGTATTTTCCAGCTGCAACCGCAATTTCAAAATCCTGGGCGAACGCCCGACTTCACGCTGGTGCGGCGAATGCCCAAAGTGCCACTTTGTCTTTCTGGCGCTGGCGCCGTTCCTGCCCAAGGCGCGTCTGCTGTCGATCTTCGGTCGCAATCTGCTCGACGATGCCGCACTGGCGTCTGCGTTCGACGCCTTGCTCGAGCTTGACGCGCACAAGCCTTTCGAATGCGTGGGCGAAGGACGCGAATCGCGCGCTGCGATGGCGGCTTTGTCGGCGCGCGCCGAATGGAGCGAGGACGCCCTGGTCTCGCGCTTCGCCCGGCAGAGTCTGAGTCGAATCGATCCGGCTGAACTCGACCTCGCCGCACAACTGCGCGCCAGCGGCCCGCATCATCTTCCCGATCGCCTGCTGCCGATCCTGCATGCGGCTGGCTGAGCTGTCAGGTCTTCGCGTCGCCATCCTCGGCTTCGGTCGCGAGGGGCGCGCCGCTTTGCAGGCATTGCGGCGACGACAATCCGCACAGACGCTGAACCTGTTCTGCAGCGACTCCGAGGCACAGGCCGCGCGGCAACTGGGCGATCAGAACCTGCGCATCCATGCCGGCGCCTATAGCGCAACAGATCTCGCCGGTTTCGATGTGGCGATCAAGTCGCCCGGCATCAGCCCTTACCGCGCGCCGATACCCGAACTGATCGCAGCGGGAGTTCGGATGATTTCCGGCAGCGCGATCTGGTTCGTCGAACATCCCGAGGCCCGCACGATCTGCATCACCGGCACCAAGGGCAAGAGCACGACGAGCGCGCTGACCGCACATCTGCTGCGCTCGCTCGGCGTGCGCACCGCGCTCTGCGGCAATATCGGCTTGCCCCTGTTGGAGCTTCTCGACGCATCGCCACTGGCTGACTGCTGGGTGATCGAGTTATCAAGCTTTCAGACCCGCGACTTTGCCGGCGCACCGACCATCGCGGTGATCACCAATCTGATCGAGGAACACCTCGACTGGCACGGCAGTGTCGAGCGCTACTGCGACGACAAACTCGGCATCCTCGGCACCGATCCGGCGACGATTCGCGTGCTGAACGCCGATGACCCGATATCTAGGCAACGCGCCGGCCACGCCGGGACGCAATGGTTCAATGCGGACACTGGCTGGCATGCACATAGAGGCCAACTTTGCCTCGGCGATGAATCGGTGATCGCGCTGAGCAGTCTGGCCATGGCCGGCATCCACAACGCATCCAATGCCTGCGCCGCGCTGACCGCGATCGCAGCCGCTGGCTACGATGCACGCGCCGCGGCGACGGCGCTGACCAGTTTCCAACCGCTGCCGCATCGTCAGCAGTCACTGGGTGTGCGCGGCGAAGTCGAGTACATCAACGACAGCATAGCGACCACGCCGCAGGCCAGCATCGCGGCACTCGAAAGATTCAGCGACCGCGACATCGTTTTGATCCTGGGTGGGCAGGATCGCGGACTCGACTGGGCGCCACTGTGCACCGCGCTGATCGCGGCGCCGCCGCTGCGGATCGTCTGTACCGGCGCCGTGGGCCCGCGCGTACATGCCCTGCTTGAAGCGGAACCCTCGTTGCGTGCCGTACTCGCTCGCGCAGACGATTTTGACTCGGCCTTTGCGCTCGCCCAATCCGCAACGCGCCCTGACAGCGTGCTCTTGCTGGCGCCGGGTGCACCGAGTTTTGGCCAGTTTTCCGACTATGTGGAACGCGGCCGACACTTCGCCGAGCTGGCGGGATTCGATCCGGACCAAATTACCGGCATACCGGGCCTGGGAATCTCATGAACGCGCCGAATCATGCGCAGACCAAGCCGATCTGGGATCTTCCGATCCGACTGTTCCACTGGTCGCTCGCCGTTCTGGTGCTGCTGCAATTTGGCACCGCCAAGTTTGGCTGGCTGGACATGCAGTGGCACTTCCGGTTCGGCTACGCCCTGCTGGCGCTGCTGCTGTTCCGAATGCTCTGGGGAATTGCCGGTAGCGACAATCTCCGCTTTGCTGCACTCATGGCAGGACCGCGCAAACTCCTGACCTATTTTCGTGAATGGCGGCAAACGCCGGTCAGCCAACTTGTCGGCCATAATCCGTTCGGTGGCTGGGCTTCACTACTGATCATCCTTGTGCTGCTCGTGCAGACGATCACCGGGCTGGCGGCCAGTGATGACATCGAGTGGTTTGGCCCGCTCTACGACCGCCTGCCCGATCTCTGGGTCGAACGCGCGAACTGGCTGCATCACCGGCTTGAACCGGTCATCCTCGCACTCGTCGCCCTGCATGTAGTTGCAGTCTTGCAGTACTTTGTCTACAAGCGCGAGAACCTGACCGCGTCGATGCTCCATGGGCGCCGCGCGCTTGAGGTCGCCCCACCAAGACTAGCTGGCAATCGGCGCGCAGCCCTGCTGTTTGCATTGTGCGTGCTCGTCGTCGCCGTGCTGATCTGGTGGTCGTCATGAATGCGCATTCACTGCAGTCAATCCATGTCCATCCGCTGAAATCAGCGTGCGGAATTTCGCTCGCGAAGGCTGATGTACAAGCACGTGGACTGGCCGGTGATCGGCGCTGGATGGTTGTCGATGAGCGCGGCAAATTCATCAGTGCGCGCAGTCTGCCTTCGATGCTGCTGATCGAGTGCGTGCCCGTCGCTGATGACGGAACACTGCGACTGAGCGCGCCCGGTCACGCACCGATCACGATCACCTTGCCCGCAGTCGATACTGCAGCGATCGAGGTCGATGTCTGGGATTCGCTCAGTCCCGCGCGCGTGGCCGATGCCGCCGCCTGCCGCTGGATCAGCAGCGTGCTGCAACAGGATTGCCGACTCGTGCATCAGGCCGACGACTGCCTGCGCGCGGTGTCGCCAACGCATGCGCAGCCGGGCGATATCGTCAGTTTCGCCGATGGCTATCCGCTGCTGCTGATCGGCACGGCCTCGCTGGAAGAGCTCAATCGGCGCATCCCGCGCGCGATCCGCATGCTGCAGTTCCGGCCCAATCTGGTCGTACGCACTGAACTGCCCTTCGTCGAAGACAGCTGGCGGCGCATCCGGATCGGCCGTGTGGAACTCGATGTCTGCAAACCCTGTGTGCGCTGCATACTCACCACCGTCGACCCGGACACCGGAGTCAAGGCCGAAGACGGCGAGCCACTGCGCACCTTGAAGACCTTTCGACGCAGCCCCAAAGGCATCATCTTCGGGCAAAACCTCATTCCGCGCGCGCTGGGCACGCTGCGCGTGGGTGATCCGCTGGAAATACTGGAACTGCGCTGATCGAGCCCGGCCGAGCTGCCGTAGCAGCCTTCTTTGCCCGAGCATTTGCTCTAAGCCAGCGGCCTACCGTCCTGAAGCAACCATCGAAGCGGCAGACGCCGCACCTCGGGTACGCGAAGGCGCGCACCCCATAATGCCCAGGCGCGGCGGCAGGAAAACATGTTCGACTACATCATCGTGGGTGCCGGTTCCGCCGGCTGTGTACTGGCCAATCGCTTGTCGGCCAATCCCAATCACCGGGTGCTGCTGCTCGAGGCAGGACCACGCGACTGGCATCCGTTTATCCATATGCCCGCCGGCATTTCCAAGCTGGTCGCGCGCAAGGGCGTCAACTGGAACTACAACACGGAGCCCGTGCCGGCGCTCAATGGCCGCCGACTCTGGTGGCCACGCGGCAAGGTGCTCGGTGGCTCCAGTTCGATCAATGCGATGTGCTACATCCGCGGCCACCGGCGTGATTACGACGACTGGGCCGCGGCGGGCAATGCAGGTTGGGACTTCGATTCAATGCTGCCGTATTTCCGCCGCAGCGAGAACAACGAGCGCGGCGGCGACGCCTTTCATGGCACCGGCGGCCCGCTCAATGTGGCCGATCTGCGCTATACCAATCCGCTGTCAAGCCAGTTCATCGAGGCTGCGGTCGAGTCGGGATTCCCGCGCAACGCCGATTTCAATGACGCCGACATGGAAGGCTTCGGCTTCTACCAGGTCACCCAGAAAAACGGGCAGCGCTGGAGTACCGCCGCCGGCTACCTCAACAGCGCGCGCGATCGCGACAATTTGAAGATCGTGACGCATGCGATGGTCGATCGCGTGCAGATCGAGAACGGTCGAGCGGTCGCTGTCGAGTATCGGATCAAAGGCCAGCGCCAGCGCGCCGAAGCCGCGCGCGAAGTCATCCTCTGCGGTGGCGCCATCAATTCACCGCAGTTGCTTATGCTCTCCGGTGTCGGCCCCGCCGATCATCTGCGCACGCATGGCATCGAGGTGCGTCACGATGCCGCCGGTGTCGGTCAGAATCTGCATGATCATCTGGATTCTTGCACCGTCTACCGGTGCACCCAGCCGATCACCTACGACCGCATCAGCGAAGTACTCACCGGCCTGCGCTACTTCCTGTTCCGTCAAGGCCCGGGCACCTCCAATGTCGCCGAGGCCGGCGGCTTCGCGCGATCGGCATTGGCGCCCGACGAGCGCCCCGATCTGCAATTCCATTTCGTCCCGGCGATCCTCGATGATCATGGCCGCAACCGCGTGCCCGGCGATGGCATGACGATGCATGCCTGTCATCTGCAGCCACGCAGTCGCGGTCATCTCGAACTGGCTTCAGCTGATCCCGAAGCGCCTGCACGGATCTACGCCAACTATCTCAGCGATGCCGAGGATCTGGATCGCCGTGTACTGGTCGAAGCCGTACGCACATCGCGCAAAATCTTCAATGCGCGCGCCTTCGATGCCTTCCGCGGCGTAGAACTCTTCCCCGGTGACAACGATGATTCCGACGCCGCCATCACTGCCTTCTTGCGGCGCAAAAGCGAAACCGTCTACCACCCGGTCGGCACCTGCCGGATGGGCAGCGATGCCCGCGCTGTAGTGGATCCAACCCTGCGCGTACACGGCATCACCGGCCTGCGGGTCGTCGACGCCTCGATCATGCCCAAGATCGTCTCCGGCAATACCAATGCGCCCACGGTCGCGATCGCCGAGAAGGCCTGCGACCTGATCCTCGGGGCGTAATAACCGAAGGCCATTGCGCCGACTGCCGAACGGGTTGAAGCGCGCTTGTGTGCGCCAGCGCATCGAGTCCGCGCGATAATCGCTTGAAACTACCGCTCTGGTAGAGGAGGCGCGCATGGCAAAGCAGCATTTCACGATGATCCGCCAGTTTCACCTCGCCGATTGGCTGACCCTGGGCAATGCCTTTTGCGGTACCGGTGCAGTCTTTGCCGCGATGCGCTATCTGCAGGAGGGTGGCACCCGCGACCTTCTGATCGGCATGGCGCTGATACCCATCGCGTTCGTGCTGGATGCGCTCGACGGCAATGTCGCGCGTTGGCGGCGGCAGCAGTCGATTCTAGGGCGCGAACTCGATTCGCTGGCCGATGTCATTTCCTTCGGCGTAGCGCCCGCCGCATTGGCCTATGCCTGCGGGATGCACGGTGGCTGGGATTGGTTGATTCTTTCGTACTTCGTCTGTTGCGGAGTCAGCCGGTTGGCGAGGTTCAACGTCACTGCCGAGGCATTGTCCGAAGGCGGCGAAAAGGTGAAGTATTTCGAAGGCACCCCCATTCCGACCAGCCTCACCCTGGTGATCGTGCTGGCCATTGCCGCATGGCAAGGCAGCATCGGCGACGAACTCTGGTTCGGCAGCGTGCGCCTGGGGCCCTGGCAGTTGCACCCGCTGGTGCTGATGTACGCGCTGTCGGGCTCGTTGATGATCAGCAAGACACTGCGTATTCCCAAACCATGATCCTGATTTTCGAGCGATGGTGCAGCTGTAGAGCAATGCTCGTTGGCCGTGCTTAAGTCCAGGGCAGTTGTCCCCACACGCGTGGGGAACGCCTTTCACCACCCGCCGAAGCGCGATCATATCGCGGTTCCGACGTCGAGCCTGTGGAATCGTCCTTTGGCCGAGACAGAGGCGGGAACTTGCTCTCGTGCCAATAGACACGCGCTGTGTTCTCGTCCGGACTGATCTCAAAACGCAGTTCAAGATTGCTCTTGAATGTGTGCCCATTGACGTTGACGCCGCTATTGCGGATGCGTTCGAGCATCTCCGGCCGCGGCATTTCAATCGCAAAGGACCTTTCAAATTTTTTTCCGTCTTTTTCCCAGGACAACAGAAGCGCCTTCGGCACGCGACGCGGCTCCGTGTCGGAGTGGCTCTTCCACCCGCCTTCTGCCAAACCGCCCCATTCCCAGTAGAATGGTATGTCAACGAAACGCACCGCGACATGCTTGATCGCCGAACCAGTGGTGATTTGCGCCACCATGTCGTAGGCAATTTCGTCACGATCTTGACCGCATGCGGTGCTGCACAGCACCAGCAATGAGATCATGGCGTACCGCACCCATTGAGCGAACTTGCGGCGCATGGGCTAGTTTGGCTCCAAGGCTTTCTGACCAGTCGAGCTTTCTGTTACGCGCTCGGACATTCCTTGCTGCGATCGCCAGCGACGATACTGCTCTTCGACACTGAGCGTCTCGGTGGAGCCATCGCCGTAGTAGATGGTGCGATCGGTGCGATCCATCCCTAGGTCGACGATCCCAGTCTTCAAATGACGGCGCGAGTCATGAACATAGCGCCTCATCTGCCCTTCACTCATCTTGAAAGGGTCTACGCCTGTTCGGTCCTCCAGAGTTGGTAAATCCAATGGGACACCACGCTCTCTGGCTTCCTTCCACATCAGGGCCAGAGTGTACTTGTCGATGCCATGCCGCTTTTCGACACCGCCTTGCATTTCTCTGGGACCATAGCTTCCGCCGATGTCGCTGTGAGCGCCGGGGATGAAATATTCTTGAATTTTGGGTGCGCAGATCTTCGCGCTTTGACAGGCTGAGACGCTGTCGAAGTTTGTTCGGTACTCGTTTGCCGCGACAAGGTGCACTGTGTTGCGGACGAACTTGGGATCAATTGCGAGATCGCTTTGAGGCGTTGAGACGAACGGCACGCCACGCGCATCCACCGTGTCGTAGAGCCCCATGAAGCGTATGTCGACGCCCTTGAATTTCCGCGCAAACGTCCGCTTTTCCATGCGAAGGTTGCGGCCGTAGCCGACCAGGACTGACTTCTCATAGGTATTCTCGTAGTCCGGGATGCCATTCGTTTTCAGTTTGTTGCCAAAGACGCGCGCTTCAGCAGAACCGCGACTAAACCCGAAAACATCGATCTGCTTTACTTCCTCCCAACGCTTTGGATCGTCTACACGCATCTCGCGGGCCGCGTCGCTGTTGTAAAACTTCACGAGCCTCTCATAAGCAGCATCTACGCGGGCCTGCATTCCTTTTCCAGTCGAACCATGCGTAATCGCCGACTCATAAGTACCTGTGCCGACTCCGATTTTGTAGTCCGCTCCGGCGCTTGGGTCATACAAATTGTATAGCTTTGCAACATTGGTAATGTTTCCAAACTCTGGGCTGTTTTGGTTGTTGCCGGTGCCGTCAAAGAAGACGCCATAGCGCCCATCCGGGTCGACATAAAGCAGCGGATTTGCGTTGCCGTAGAGGTACTTATTGAACGTGACCGGTCGGCTGGGGACTCCATTCGCCGGGTCCATGGCGTTGAATCCTCCAACAAGCGGGTCATACCAACGCGCACCAGCGAAGTAGAGGCCAGTGGACTCGTCTTTCTGGTACCCCGTGAATCCGATTGATTGACCGTCGGCAGACAGTAGCGCCGATTGGCCCGTGCTGTCTGGATTGTAGTTCGGCAATTGCCACGGTGATTGCACAATCCCGTTTGCGACTTGCTCGCGAATGTTGCCCCATGCGTCATAGACAGTCCGCGAAACGGTTGCGCCCGTACTGTCGGTCATCCCGACTGGCGTCCCGAGTCCATCCAGCTGATAGTGGCGCAAGACGTATGCGCCGTCGGACACACGCGCCACATGGCGATCAAGATTTGCGCCCTGGCGATACGTGTCAGTGATTCGCAATCCATTGACCTCGTTCGCGGGCAATGCTTCGTGCAGAAGCGTCTGATCGCTGTAGATAAACAAGGTGACTGCGGATGCTCCACCAGTCGCGGGCGTCTCAATCCGCTCAATTCTTTTACCCTCTGCGTCATACGCATATTCGACAGTGGGCACTCCTGCCAAGTTTGGAGCTTCCGGCTCCACCCTGATCATTAAGTCCCGCGCATCGAAGATGTAGTTGACACTCTGTGGAGCCTGCCCCTGCTTGAACAGAGTGCGCGAAGTACGATTGCCATTGTCGGCGTAACCGTACTGCACTGTAAGCCCGTTTGTGCCATCAATCACTTGGAGCAACTGATCACGCATACCGTACACGTAAATCTTGCTGGACGTGATCGTGCTGTCGGATAGTCGCGTCACGGTTTCAGACAATCGATTTCCCCCGCCGTCGAGCACCCAGTCTTTGCGCTCATTCGGAATCGTCGTACTGGCTGGTTGGTGGTTCAGCTCGGATGAAATCAAGCGGTCGTCATCGTCGAAGGTGAAGTCAGAAGTCGTGATGCTTCCGGCCTGGCCTTCCATGGCAGCAACGGTCAAGACTTCCCTGGTTCTGTTGCCATTCGCATCGTAGGTGTAGACGAAACTAGAAGTCGTCGCCCCGCCTCGGCTATGCGTGAGACTCGTGATCCGCTTGGCGGAATCGTACTGGTACGCCGAGTGAACCCCATTTGCGCGCGAGATGGTGCTCAGCTGGCCGCTCCGCGTCCACGTATAGGTAGTGGTGCCTTCGATGTTGGCGATGCTTGTCAGCCGGTTCAACTCGTCGAACGTTTGCTGAGTGAAAATTCCGGCAGCATCGACAACAGTAGTTCGATTTCCATTGCCGTCAAGCGCGAACCGTTGCGAGTGGCTATATGGAGCTTGGGCATCAACAGAACTCGCCAGCGCGAAAACGGCGAGGAAGCTCGCAGCGGCGACGAGGAGGCCTCGTTTGGCCCCGTACGAACGAGGCCAACGAGTCGGAGCATCCACGTTTACGGTCGAATTGTTCATCGCCCCCCCTGTCGGAAGGCCATAGTATGCCGCCAAAGGCTAGCGGAAGCCCATAGAAACTGCGCTGCTGGCACCGGGAACATGCTGAGATCTTCGGCCGACTTGGAGAGAATGGAAAACCATGAAGCGCGTTTTACTAAACGACAAACAGAGGCTCAACAAAACATCAGGAACTGCGGTCACACTCAAGGCCCCCACCCACCAGTTACTAATAAGTAGCTGGTGGGTTGGGGCATGCCGTATTTGTTGGGCTTCATGTCAACCTAGACAAACCGACCCTCGCAAGAAAGGAGACTTTGATCCGCTTGTATAGATCAAGCTCCATCCCCACATATGTGGGGAACACGATGCCGCAGGCCGGGTCTCGTGGCCGAACTCCGGTTCATCCCCACACGCGTGGGGAACACAAAGCGCGGGAGGTCGAATGTGCCAGCTAACCCGGTTCATCCCCACACGCGTGGGGAACACGTCCTGCAGCACCGGCAGCTCGGGCGCGATGACGGTTCATCCCCACACGCGTGGGGAACACTCTGGACCAGTCCCGTTTCAGTGGACACCTGACATTGGGTCGTATTGAATCGACCCTGACAGGAGAAGTCCATGAAGACGAAGCAAGGTAAGGCGTACCCCGACGACTTTCGGGATGAGGTGATACGCCTCGTCGTCGAGGAGGGCCTGACGCATTCTGAGGTCGGCCGGCGTTTGGATATGCCGCAGCAGACGGTGGGCAATTGGGTGCGGCGACAAGGCAAACTGAAGCCCGATCCGGTAACTGGGATGTCAGCTGAGGCGATGCAGAAGGAACTGGCGCGGCTCCGCACGGAGAACGCGAGCTTGAAGCTCGATCGAGACATTTTAAAAAAAGCGGCGGCGTACTTCGCGAAGGAATCGTCGTGAGGTACGCCTGGATCAAGGCGCACGATCCGGAGTTTCCGGTGCAGCGCATGTGCCGGCTGCTGCGGGTATCGCGCTCGGGATTCTATGTCTGGCGCGGGCGATCGCCGAGCCTGCGGGCGCAAGGCAATGCGGTGCTGTCCGAAGAGGTGAAGGCGATCTTTTCTGCCTCGCGTGAGACGTATGGATCGGTGCGCGTGCAGCGCTCCTTGCACGATGCCGGTCGCAAAGTTGGCCGCCATCGGGTGCGTCGGGTCATGCGTGAAGGCGGGCTGCGAGCGGCGGCACGGCGGGCGTTCCAAGTTACCACCGACTCGAATCATGCCTTGCCGGTGGCAGAGAACCTGCTCCAGCAGAAGTTTGTCGCGACCGCACCGCATCAGGTGTGGCTGTCGGACATTACCTACATCAGGACCGACCAAGGCTGGCTGTTCCTGGCCTGCGTGCTGGATCTGTACAGCCGCCGCATCGTCGGCTGGGCGACGTCCGAGCGTATCGACAGCGAGCTGATTATCTGGGCCTTGTCGATGGCAGCCTGGCGCTTCAAGCCAGCCGATACGATCTGCCACAGTGATCGCGGCGTGCAGTACGCCAGCCGGGCCTATCAGGACGTGCTCAGGCAACATGGCCTGATCTGCTCGATGAGTCGTCGTGCCAATTGCTACGACAATGCGCCGATGGAGAGCTTCTTCAAGACGCTGAAAGTCGAGTGTCTGTATCGCCGTCGCCTGCGCACCCGCGACGAAGCCAGGCGCTCTGTGGCCGACTACATCGAGTCGTTCTACAACCACCAGCGCATGCATACCCGCAACGGTTTCAAGACCCCTCAACAAGCGATGCGTAGTGCGTCATGATTAAGCCCACGACCCAAACGCGGGTGTCCGTGAAAGCGGGACCGGTCCATATGGGTATCTACGACACTGTGGATGCGCGCGGAGTGCCATTTGTCTCCACCCCACAGAGCGACCTTTCAATCGACCCTACGTTCGTGCGCAATACCGTCCATCTTGTCGCAGCAAACGAGTACAGAACGAACTTCGATAGCGTCTCAGCCTGTCAGAGCGCAACGTCTTGCGCGCCCAATATTCAAGAATATTTCATACCCGGCGCGCACAGCGACATCGGCGGCAGCTATGGCCCGAGCGAACAGCAGGGTGGAGTTGAGAAGCGAGACGGCATCGACAAGTACACTCTTGCCCTTATGTGGAAGGAAGCCAGGGAACGTGGTGTGCCGCTCAGCTTGCCAAGTCTTGATGACCGCACAGGCGTTGATCCATTCAAGCTGAGCGAAGATCAGCTAGCACCGTACATCCACGACTCGCGTCGCCATTTAGAGACCGGCATCGTTGATCTCGGCATGGACCGAACCAAGAGAACCATCTATTACGGCGACGGATCGTCGGAAACAATAGGTGTCGAAGAGCAATACCGTCGTTGGCGCAGACAGCAAGGCATGTCCGAACGCGTTGTCGAAGGCGATGACGGTCAGAAAGCCACGGAGGCGAACTAACCCATGCGCCGTTTACTCTCTCAGCGGTTTCACCTAGCCCTCATTTCCTTGCTGACGCTCAGCACCGTTGCTTGCAGCCAAGGGCGTGACGAAATCGCTTACAACATGGTGGCAAAAATCTCCGGCGGCTCTGCCATCGAACATGTCGCTGTGCGTTTCGTTGACATTCCATTCTATTGGGAATGGGGTGGGTTAGCAGAAGGTGGCTGGGCAAGCTATTCCGACATTGAGCCACGCAAGGTGCCTCAGTCGTTGGTGCTGTCCTGGCAAAAGAGCGGTGAAAAATTCGAGATGCCCTTTGCAATTGAAATGCCTCCGCCAGAGATGCTCGAAAGCATCCGCAACAGCGGCGTCGAGGTGAATGGTCACGTTGACCACAGTACGCTCAAATTGATGTTCGAGATAAGTCCAGATCAAAACAGTGCCCGTGTCTACTGGCACGAGAGCAAGTTTCCACCGCTCTCTCCGCCTAAAGAGGACTCCTCACTGTCGATGCCAGATGACGACGAGTGATGCCACAGGCGAAGTGTGAGGGAGGACTTCGGTGCAAGTGAAATGGTTTGTGTGCGGTGCCCATCGATATCTGACAACGCTTGCGCTCGTACCCCTGCTCGCGCTTAGCGCGGCTGTAGCCAGTCAAGACCACGACGAGATTGTGTATGACGTGGTGGCGCAAATTACTGGCGGGTCGGACATCGATCACGTTGCCGTGCGCTTCGTCGACATTCCCTTCTACTGGGAGTGGGGCGGGTTAGGCGAAGGTGGCTCTGCAGCCTACTCCAATGTCGACCCGCAGAAGGTTCCGAAGTCGTTAGTCCTGTCGTGGGAGAAGAACGGCCAGAAGTTTGAGCTCCCCTTTGTAATCGAAATGCCGCCGCCTGAGATGCTCGACAGCATCCGCAACAGCGGCGTGGACATCAACGGTCATATATACAAGAGCGATCTTGAGCTGAGATTCTACATTAGCCCCGACCAGAACACGGCGCGCGTCTACTGGCATGAGGACAAGATGCAACCACTATCTCCGCCTAAAGAGGACTCCTCACTGTCGATGCCAGATGACTACCAGTGATGCCACAGGCAAAGTGTGAAAAACCGGGGTCAGTGTACCAATACGAAGGGCCGCTCTTCGCCTATTCCGTTGAAAAACTCGGACGCATCAAAAAGTGATGCCGAAACAGGGCGCTCAACTGGGATTTTTTACGTTTTTAGCCGCGAAATCGCCTTCTCGTGGTTCACTTTTCAGGCGTCTGTCGCAGCACCTGAGTTTTTCAACACAGTACGCCGAAAGCGGTCACTCGGTGCGACCAACTGCTTCTCGGCATCAACTTGGCGATCCAGGTGCGCTGGCGCGGGAGCTTTGGCTGTTGCTTCTGCGCGCTTGGAGCGCGCTTCTTTTCAATGGGGCCCCTGAGCGGCGGTGATCGCTGGGCGCGGAAAGCCCGAAGGGAGGCCGACAGGATGTCGGCCTGTCAACGCTTGTACACGGCGAGGGCATGGCGAGGGCATGGATGCCCGAGGTAGGGCAACGCAGGAGCAGTTGCCGAACGTACAATCGTAGACCAGCGAGCACCGAGCACGTACCTTGAGGGCATGGATGCCCGAAAGGCGTCGCTGTGGGGTGGCGTTCTCCGTTGGTGACTTTCTCTTGCGCCAGACGGTTTCAACCGGTCGTCGCAACAATGTGCTCCAGCTTGTGCGCCGGCGTCAAGAAGCCCAATGTCTTTCGCGGCCGCTCATTGAGTTCGCGTGCCACCCGATCAAGCTGACGCTGCGTCAGCGACGAGAGGTCGGTTCCTTTCGGGAAGTACTGGCGCAGCAGACCATTGGTGTTTTCGTTGCTTCCTCGCTGCCACGGACTGCGTGGATCACAGAAGAAAACGCGAACTCAAAGCAATTCGATGCCCTCGGCAATATCCCGGCAGTGCTGTTCCCACCAGGGTGCCAGCGCCACATGCGGAAACGCGGCAGGGAAGGCGGGATCGGCCCAGCGTTCGGCAATCCACCCGGCGTAATGAATCTGCCGCATCAGGCGCAGAGGTTCGATCAATGACAACTCATTGCGATCGAAGGGACGGAACTGTTCGTAGCCCTCGATGATGGCTTCGTGTTGCGCTTCGCCGCCGGTCATCAGCATCCACAGATCCTGGATAGCCGGGCCGGTGCGGCAATCATCGAGATCAACAAAATGAGGGCCGGCATCGGTCCACAGCACATTGCCGGGATGGCAGTCGCCATGCAGGCGCAGCGTCGTCGGCTGCACCCGTTCGAAAGCATCATCGATGGCATCGGCGGCATCGCCGACCAGATCCTCATAGCGGTCGCGGATCGCATCGGGCATCAATTCGGAAGCGCGCGCAGCCAGATGCGGCGTCCAGACCAGGGTGTCGGCATCGACGCGCTGACGATGCGCGAATGGCTGACGTGCACCAACCAGATGGATGCGCGCAAGCAGGCGACCCAGCCACTTCGATACCTCGATGCCCTCGAGATCGGGCGCACGACCGCCCTTGCGTGGAAACACCGCAAAGCGAAAGCCATCGTGCAGGAACAGGGTCTGACCATCGCGTGCAATCGGCGCGACGACGGGCAGTTCGGCCTCGGCCAGTTCCGCTGAAAATTGATGTTCTTCCAGTATCGCTGCATCAGTCCAGCGTGCTGGTCGGTAAAACTTCGCAATCAATGGAGCGGCGTCCTCAAGTCCGACCTGATACACGCGGTTCTCGAAACTGTTCAGCGCCAGCATGCGGCCATCGGGCTCGAAGCCAACACGCTCGACTGCATCGAGTACGGTATCGGGCGAGAGGCCGGCATAGGGCTGCGCCGCACTCACCGACGTGCAACCACCGCTAACGTCAGTCGCGATATGCACACCAGGCCACCTTCGGCATTTTCAATGCGGATCTCCCAGACCTGGGTCGAGCCGCCGAGATGCAGGGCCCGCACGGTGCCAGTGACTTCGCCCTCGCGCATGCCGCGCAGATGATTGGCATTGATCTCGATGCCGACCACGTTCGAGCCATCATCGGGTCGGCACAACCAACCCGCCAGCGAGCCCAACGTCTCCGCCAAGGCGACCGAGGCACCACCATGCAGCAGACCGAAAGGCTGAAGCGTACGATGATCGACCGGCATCGTGCCGCGCAAGAAGTCGTCACCGGCCTCGGTGATCCGGATGCCGAGGGTGCCGACCATGCAGCCCTCGTTGCGGCTGTTGAGTGTCTCGACGTCAAATTCTTTCTTGAAGATGCGGGTCATTGAAGATTCCGTGTAGGGTTTGACGGCAGTCTACGCCAACTGACCCCAACGACTGGCGCCTGCCGTTCTCACCCACAGACGGGAGCGCGCCGATTGCCCCTCTCCCGCTTGCGGGAGAGGGCTAGGGTGAGGGCGCCGCGCCTGTGTTGAATGATGCCGAATCGCCCTCTGGACTTGCCTCCTTGCCGGCCGGCAATGGGATACTGCGGACTCTCCCGCGCCGAGCCCTGAACCTTGCCGTATCGCGTCGACATCGTTCCCGGAAACAAATCCTTCAGCGTCGAGGCCGGCGAGACGGTGCTCGATGCGGCGCGTCGGGCCGGATTGGCGTTGCCTTATTCCTGCCTCGGCGGTGTCTGTGGCAGTTGCAAGGCGAGCTTGATCAGCGGCGCCTGCGAATACCCGAACCAGCCACCGCAGGCACTCACTGCGGCCGAGCGCGCGCATGGCGATGTGCTGCTCTGTCAAGCGGTGCCGGCCTGCGATCTGGTGATCAGCGCACGCGAGGTACCGAGTGTGGCCGAGTTGCCGCGCCGCGTATTGCCGGCCAAGGTGATCGAGAAAACCCTGCTCGCCGAAGACGTGATGCGGATCGTGCTGCAGACCCCATCGACTCAGCCGCTGCGTTGGTTGGCTGGCCAATACATCGATGTGCTGCTGGCCGAGGGCAAGCGACGCGCATTCTCGATCGGCAATGCGCCGCATGAGGGCGATCACATCGAACTGCATGTGCGCCGCGTGCCCGGCGGCGGGTTCACCCAGACCGTATTCGACGCGACGCCGGTGGGCACGCTGTGGCGCATCGAGGGACCGCTCGGCACCTTCGTGCCGCGCGAGGATTCCGAGCGACCGATCATCTTCATGGCTGGCGGCACCGGTTTTGCGCCAATCAAGGCCCTGATCGAACACTTCCTGCATCTCGGCTCCACCCGACCGATGCATCTGTACTGGGGTGCGCGTCGCCAGGAAGACCTTTATCTGGCCGATCTGCCGCTCGGTTGGCAGCGGCAGCGACGCGGATTCCGCTTTGATGCGGTGCTGTCGGAACCCGAGCCGGGGACACAGGGCGTCTGGCGCGCCGGTCAGGTGCATCAGGCCGTACTCGATGACCACAACGATCTTTCCGGTCACGATCTTTACATGAGTGGACCGCCAGCGATGATCGAGGCCGCGCGCCATCGATTCGTTGAGCGCGGCCTGCCCGAACATCGCCTGCACTACGACAGTTTCGAATACGCCCCCGACGTGATCGCCGCCATCCTCGCGGCGCGCGCTGGTTTGCGCGCTGAGTCGTAGCGCGTTCCGCGGCCAAGCTCGGTGAAATGCCGATGCAGAATCCATCATGGTCCGGGGTAGGGATATCACGTGAAGTCGTGCGCCGAGGGATAACTCTGCCTTCCGAGCGGGTTGGTGTTTGACGGCGGGGGAGAACCTCGCGGCGACAATCTGGCTGGAGATCGGCGCGACAAATGCTGCCATGCCTGAAAAGCCAGCAGACTGGCGAGGCGAGACCTGAGCCATTCGTGCCCTGAAGTTTCTCGGAGGCGATGACCTGATTCATAACCGTATCAAGCAGCAACTCTGGATACTTCAGGGTCTGTCACATATTACGCGGACGGAAGTCATTGAACTCTGACTTGCTCTTTCATTAGTATTTTGTTAATTATTCTTGCAGTAGTAATTTGGTCCGATTGAAAATACCATCCGCCGAATGAGCGGACCGACCGGCACCCTTGGTGGCGCTGACATTCTCGACGCGAGGGCGCGCGGTCTTGCCGATCCCGGCAAGGACAATCGCATCGCAAATGTCGGTAGCGAAATGTCCGACGCGCAAGCAAGGCGCGCGGACTATCTCGATGCCTATCGCGCCGGAATGATCTCGGTGTACACGGACGCAGACCTCGCTACGCAGGATATTTCAACGTTGCTCATCTACGCGCGCCAGGCGGTGGACCGAGTCAAGGGCGGCTTTGGTCCGCGTACCCAATATGCAAGTGCGGTAAACCTGCTCACCCTCTATACGCATCTGCTCGACCGCGCGCGTACGAGCCTACGCGGTCGCGACGGCGCGCTGCTCACCCGGGGTCAGCTGGAAGCCGTGATCCCCTGGTCGAAGGATGGAATCAGGCGCGTGGAGGACCTGCCGGAATTCGGTACGCGAGCGCTCGCGATGTGGAACGAAATTGTCGCGCTCGGACCGCCGCCAGAATACAACCCGAGGCGAGCCTGGTCAGGCGTGCGGCAGCCAAAGATCAGGTTGATCGAAGATCGCAGGCCACGCCCGGGCATGCGGCGTGGCGTCGGATACATCGAATTGCCCGAAGGCATGTACGCCGTGATTCGCCCCGGCGGTGATGACGCGCGCATTCAATACCAGTTGCTGAAGACGCCCGAAATGTCGATGGATTCGGACGACGGTAGGGCGGCCGTGCTGGCGGCTGTCATCGCGCAGGTTTTGAAGCATAAGCAGAAGGAAGACTACTACGACACCACGGCGCGCGAGATGTTGCGCCGCGGCGGCGGCTCGCCGCGCGGTGTGGTGTACGCGAACGACCCGGCGAGTTTCAAGAAGCTGTTCACGACTGCCGAGTTCAGATTCGAAGTCGGGCTCTCATTTCTGATGGCCCTTGACGACATCACCGGCGGCGACGTGCCGATGAAAACCATCAATCTTCTCGAGCCCGGCGTCGACATCAGGAAAAGGGAGCCGCGCCCGCTGTGGCAGGAGCTCTACCCCAACAATACGCGACGGGAGCGTGTGCAGTGGGCGTGGAAGCGCATGAACGACGCGCTGGTGCTCTACGACCCGGAAAACCGGCGTCCGAAGCCTGGCCACTTTTACGAAGGCAACCAGATGTTCTACGTCGCCGACGGCATGTTTGCCGGCGATCAGATCTGGATGACGCGCGACGCCCGGCTTTACGCGGTGAACGAGCGCGAGGCCATGATCGAAGCATTCCGGCAGGGCGTGCTCGCAGCGGCTGGCATGGTCGCGGTCGCGTACATGATGATCGCCCTGGCGCTGGTGCTCGTCGAGGGGCCGGCGATCGTCGCGAGCCTGGTCCGACTGATCCGCGCACCTGTCGCCGTATGCAAAGAATTGCTCGTGGTGGTACGCACCAAGCCACTCACCGTGCTCGGCAATCTTGCGCTGGACCAGGGCGCCAATGTGATCCTCTCTGGCGGTTGGGACAAATATTCGGAGGATTTTGGCGGCGCCGATACCTGGGTCGAAATGTTCCTCAGCGTGCTCATGTTCTCGACGCCGAAGGTCATCAAACTACCTTCGGGCGCGCAGCTCGCCGCTGGCAATGGCGAGATCAAACTGCTCAGCGCGGGCGCTCATGTGGGTGACGCCGCCATCGCGCCGAACGTGCCGTTCGGAGCGCCGTTCGGAGCCGGCGCGAAGTCGGGGACGCTGACGCCGGACGCAGCGCCCACCGTTGCGACCAAGCTGCCCACGGGCGCCGTCACCACGCCAATCAAGCCGCCGCGTCGGGCGGACATGCCCGTTGCCGTCGCCGATCCGGGTGCTGCGGCCGTCATTCGCACCGACCCCACGCCCGCTGTCGATGCCACGCCGCCACGGGCGCCGACCCAGGCCGGCGATCAGCTGGCAAAGCCGCCTGACATCGCGGCTGATCCGCCCAGAAAGCCACCCGAGTCGGCCGGCGATATTCCTGCCAAGTCTCAGCGCAAATACGATGCTGCGGCAGATGGGCCGCCACGTCGCGGCACCGCAGACGCCGATCGTGCCAACTCTGCCAAGCAGCGCGACACCGACGCCGACGCGCAGGCGGTGGAACACGTCGATGAACATGTGGACGAGCACGTCGACGTTGACATCGATGTCGCCGCCGCCGGGGGCGGTGCGCCGACGCGCATGCGCGGCGCTCCGGGTCAGCGCCGCAAACGTCGTCCAAACGCACCCGGCACAAAACGCGGCATCGATGGACGCCAGCGCAGCACCGACGATCGCGGCGGTGGACGCGGTGGTGACGGCGGCGGTGGAAGCGGCGGTGGCGGCGGCGGTGGCAGGCGTGGTGGCGGCGGCGGTGGACGCCGAGGCGGCGGAGGCGGAGGCGGGCGCGGCACCGGTGAGGAGACCATCAGCTTCACCCGCGATGGCATCGAATACCGGATCGCCGTGAAGCCCGAATCCCGCGCAGCCTACGACAACATCCCGGTCGGCGACACCGTGGTCTACACGGTGCACGATGCCACCGGCAATGTCATCTACGTTGGCATCTCCAAGAAAACCGAGGCGCGCCAGGCGGTCAATCGCTTGCAGGAACACCTCAACACCAAGCACGGCGAGTTCGTCGCCGACGCCGCGGAGTTTCGCGTTGTCGGACACTACGGCGATCCGCACGCGGCCCACGCGCTCGAGCAGTCGTTGGTCACCAACAATCCATCGGCTCACTACAACAGGGACAAGAATCCCTGGCTTACCTATACCGACTACCGCGCCAGCGTAACCGACCGCTATCCGCGCGAGTCACGGGATGCAGTGGACGACGCGGCCCGTGGACTGAGTTCGACACGCAGAAAGCCGACCCCGGACTGGGAGGGTTTTGTCCCGCCTCAAATGGACCGTCCGATCCGATTCGGCATCGACTTCGACGGCCCGCGAACGCGCGGCCCCACACGCGAACCCGGCGTCGATCCCGACTTCGATTTCTAAGAGCACATAAGGAGCATTTATGGCCACGCGCAGATCCAGCGGAGCGAATTCCGCGAAAGCTTCCAGCGTCAACGCACGCGCCGCTGCTGTGGCCGATCCCAGCCCGACTCCAGCACCGACGTGGCATGTCTCCGGAAAGGTGTTCGAGGCCGGATCCAAGCGCGGCATCGCAGGGCTCACCGTGACGCTCTATCACGTAACCAGTGGCAGTGGCGAACTCGACCGAATGCTCAAGGGTGCAGTGCGTCTCGGCGTTGTGGCGACCCAGGAGACCACAGGCAACTTCGCCATCGAGATCGATATGCAGGACTTCACCGTCACCGCAACGCGGACGCAGCTCAATGTGCTGATCGTGGTCTCCGCGCCGGATGACGAAAAAGGTGCAGCCAACAAGGTGCTGTACTTCAGCGACCCGCCACGCATGGGGGCGAGCCGACAGGAACATTTCCAGATTGGCTTGCAGCGCGCGACGCTCGACAAGTTCAACTTGAGCGCTGACACCACGGCCAAGGACAGTATCGAGACCTATCGCGAAGGCCGGCTGTTCGAGCGCGAGTTCGGCACGGGCGTGTCAGATTTCCACAAGGCCGAAGTGCAGGCGGGCACAGCTGAGCGCGCGGCGATGCGCGTCGAGCTCAAAGCCAAGTTGATGACCAACATCGCCATTGCCAATCTACCCGGCGAAGTCGCCAGCGAAGGCGAGGCGATCAAACCAAAGCTCGATGCCGTGATCGCCAAGGGGGTCAGCAACGCGAACGAAAAGCTCGAAGATGGCCGCGGTGTGCCGGTCAATCTTTACCTCACGCCCGAGGATCGCGCGGCGCTGGAGCCTTTCTTCCAGAACGCCGTCGGTGGCGTCGCGACGATTCCGGAGCGACTGATTCAGCCCATCCTGTTCCGCTCGAAAAGCGCGAACAGTGCGGGCGCGTTGATCTTCCACCAGAACCCGATCACAAAGTTCTGCACCGAACACACCTTCGAGGAGACCTGCGCGAAGGTCCACACTGGCATGACGCCGCAGACTGACCACGACCATGATGGCGGCGACAATGGGACCGGTGGTGCTGATCCGGGGACTGGAACGAGCACCGGGCTGACCGATGAAACCCTGCTCCTGTACACCGCCAAGCTGCTTGCCGATGCGCGTTCGCCGGATGAAGTATTGAGCCCAGCCTTCGCCAATCAACGCCCGGATCGTTCGACTGTGGAAGACGCTGTCGATGCCTTTTCGCTGCGCAAAGGTCCAGCCGATACACCGGCCTTCTACGATTTCAACTCATTGCAAATCGCCTTCGATCATGTCTGGAAAATCCTGATCGATGAAGATCTGGTGACCGCGGGCCATGCCGTCGATACCAAGTTCCGCCAGAAAACCGGTGTGCGGCTTTCCGCGGCTTTTCCGCACCACTGGTCGGATCTGGTCTCGTCCATCGACCTCACCATGGCCATCCCGCAGGACATTCCGGCGGAAGTGGCGGCGCAGTTCGACATTACGCGCGAGGAGTGGACCGACATGAGTCCGACGCGTCAGTCGAAGCTGGTCGGCATTGCGCGCGAACTTGAAAAAGGCTGTGACGGAAAGGTCAAGCTGTCCATCAGCGGGGTCGGCAGCTTCTCGGTGATGGCCGGAAAGATGGGAACACTCAATTGCGAGCGCCGACGCCAGGACCTGCGCGAGCAGGGTGAACGCCTGATCGATTCGGTCCGCCACGACGATTACTACACTTTGCACAAGACGCTTCGCGATCTGCACGACCGCGTCAATGGCAAGTATGAGTTCACCGTGTTCGCGGCCGATCAGAACACGCAGGCGGTGAATTTTGGTCTGTTGAACACCTATCGCATGCAGATGGCGCCCATCAACTACCAGGCAGGCAGGTTGGTGAAAACCATTCCGATGTCTCCGAAGGAGGAGAGAAAATACTCGCTCAAGATCACGCGCAACGTGAAACAGGCGCGCAAGGAAGCGCAGAAAAACAATTCCTCGCTGACCAATGAGCAGTCGTCCACATCACGTGCTGAAACCGAGATCATGCAGAAGGCGCAGAACAAGACCAACTTCGGCTTGAGCGCCGACGGCTCCTACAACATCGGGATCTCGAAGGGCAAGTCGACTACCACCTTTGGCGTCGAAGCGCAGCAGGAGAGCAGCGAGAGCCGCAAGGACTTCCGCGAAGCCGTGATCAAGGCCGTGCAGGAGTACAAGGAGGAACGGACGGTCGAGGTGGAGACCGAAGAGACCAACAGCTCCGAATACACCGAGAGCGGCACGATCGTGAACCCGAACGACGAGCTCTCGGTGACCTATTTGTTCTACGAGCTGCAGCGGCGCTATCGCGTGTCCGAACAGCTTTATCGAGTAATGCCTGTGGTGCTGGTGGCGCAGGAAGTGCCCGCGCCGCACCAGATCACCGAAGCCTGGGTGATTGCGCACGATTGGATAATCAACCGTGTGCTACTGGACGACAGCTTTCGAGGCTGCCTGCAGTATCTTGCCAATAAGAGCGTCGGCGACGACTTCGCGCTGCGCGAGCTGCGCAAAAACCTGCGGCAACAACGCAATCTCGTCGAAACGCTGCGCATCGAGCTTTCAATTGCCAGCCACGAAGCGGAAAACCGCTATCGCTCACTCGAGGCGGCCATCGAGAAGCGCATCGGCGAAGAGTCCGCTGAGAAAACCGACGGGTGGTTTTCGGATGTCGGAGATTTCTTCGGCGGCGGTGGCCAGGACCCCGAGGCCGCGAAGGCGCGTGAACTTGCCGCCAAGGACTCGCATCAGTATTCGGTGGAGAAAGCCGAGAAAGCCGCTGTAGCGCTGCGCAGCGAAATGGGTGCGCTGCATTCGCTGACGGCAGAGTACAACCAGGTGCTGCGCACCCATCTCGACAACGAGACGCGCGTAAAGCGTCTGCTGGTGCATATCCGTAACAACATCTTCCACTACATGCAGGCAATCTGGAGTATGGAGCCGCCTGACCAGCGCTTTCTGCGCCTGCACAAGGTGCAAGTGCCGGTGCTCGAGCTCGCCGAAACGACGGATCCGACCACCGGGGCGCCCATGCTGGATCGACACTATCTTGTGAAGATCGAACCAATCGCGGACATTTTCGAGGGCTTCCGCACGCCAGGCACCACCAAGCACAAGGCGCTCATGACCGGGCGCCTCAAGCCCGTCACCCGGTTCAAACCACTGGTGCAGGTCGCGCGCCTCGACAGTCCGGTTGATTGCATGGGCAACTACATGATTTTTCCACTGAACGAGCACAACGCACTGACCGAATTCATGGCCGCGCCTTATATCGATTCAGCATTCGGCGCGATGGACCCGGATGATTTGAGCAATGTGAGCCTGCAGGACTACGGCCGCTACGTGTGCTGCCTGCACGAACGGCTAACGCCGGAGAACTTCGACGAGCTCAAGCCGCTGCTGCGAGGTTGGTTGGAGCAGTTGTTGGCCGATCCGCTGCGCAACGGCGATGAGATCACGGTACCCACCGATTCGCTGTTCATCGAAATCCTGCCCGGATCGCATCCACTACTGGAGAACTTCAAGCTGCGTCACCGCGAGCTCGATGTGTTCAAAGTTGCTGAGGAAGTGCGCAAGAGCCGGCTCGAGAACTTCCGGCTCGCCGCGCGTCTGCTGCACAGTGAGCGCGACGATCCCGATGTGGAGAAGACCATCGTGGTCAGAGCTGGAATACAGCCAGCCATCGACGTGGACAATTGAGGGCGGTATTGAGGGCGCTGGCAAGTATGCTGCAGAACCGGGCAGTTAGTGCCTTTGTCCAGGGAGGGAATAATTGGCGCTAGCCGTAGAAACACAAACGTTTCTGCTTCCTTACTGGTTCTGATTCTCAGCCGATTCGACGTGTTCAACGATGCTGTTTTGCGAATGCAGTTGTCCCCAAGGGGATTTCATAGAGCGGAGCTTGCCCCGCCGCATTTGATTTTCTGTCGTGTGGAGAAGAGAACACGGGCAGCGGGGGCAAGCCCCGCTCCATGAATTCCCTTTGGTGACAAAGGCACAACGCCGTCGTTGTCCTGCAGGCTGGCTGAGCACGGGAACCAATCAGGTTCTGCTTTGCCACGAAAGTTTTTGACTGTCAGGTGGTCGGGCATACAAACCAGGTGCCGTCCTGAAGTCGTCTGGATGTTGGGATGCCATCTCACAGAGATAGCCTACAGAAAAACTTACTTTCAGGTACGCGATACATCCCACTCGGCTCAGCAATTCATGTATTTCCAATTGCGCTGTTTGCCCTCGGCAATCCATTCGATTGCCTGATCGAGCCGGCGTTGCCGGGTCTCGGCCCGTTTGGCTTCGACAATCCATTCGATGTATTCGCGGCGCTGACTGTCGGTAAACGTCGCGAATTCCCGGCCCGCCTTGCGCTGCTTCCTCAATGCGGCGACAAGATCATTCGGTAGATCGGCGGCAGGCTTGGGCGCGGCGCGCACCCGCTCGGGTTTGACGCCCGCGACATTCAATTTCATCGCCGCGCGTACAAAGCCGCTCAGTACTTTCTTGGTCGGCAGATCCCGGCAATGGCTGATGCGGCCGAATTGGCCCATTGCTGACCCATCAGCGGTCGAGCCGACGACCACAGAATTCTTCCAGAACGCAAATGCCGCATGCTGCTTGAACGCTGCCATCGAACACAGATTGCCGTGGTGCATGAACATCGGCATGCCCCACTTGATCGTTTCTTCGACATCTGGGCAGGCCGCGTGCACGGCCTCCCGCAGAAAGTGCAGGATGGGCTGGGCGAAATCTGCCGAACGCTCGATGTAGGCGTCTACGCGCGGATCGCTGCTGGCCATGGGCGCTCCCGTTCGGCTTGCGTGCGGTGCATTTTGCCATCGCCGGAGCGCGCAGTGAAACCGCAGGACATCTCTTTTCTGCGGCAGCGCTGCGAGCTGTTGTTTTGAATTCGCTGCGGCGTTGGCGCGGCAGCTTGCAGAGATGCCCTGCAGGAGTTGAAGGCCGACGATTCGATGCGGAGCATCCCGTTCTCTGCACTGCACTCCAGCCCAGGCCAGGCCAGGTCAGGTCAGGCGTGACCAGATCGCCGACCGCCTTGATCGACAGACCGTTGTTGCTGACGTCGACGTAGGCCGTGTTGCTGCCGCAAAGAGGATGCGGGACCCACCCAGCAGGTCCACGCGCTTGAGCTGGCACCTTTCCGATCAACATTCGGCGCAGCGCATGAATGCGAGAAATCGCGCAGCCCATGGACTGCGCAATCTTTTTATCTCTCGTGATTGTCGACCACTTCGAGTGCCGCACCCTGATCGTGCGCTGAGGCTTCCGCGGCTTCCAGCGCGCGTCGAATACCCGTGTCATTGCCAGCAACAATCCTGAGCAGATGGGTACCTGGGCCCATGTTGTCGGACAGTCCCGCAGAACTCGAGTCCGGGTCATCCATGTGTGGCATCAGGTCGGCAATTTCCTCGACTGATTCGATACCTTCAATCGAACCAATCAGGTTGATCATGGCGGAAGCGACATCGTCGCCCGCCGTCAGTCGTAGATCCAGATTAGGCATGCGGCTCTCCATCGTCAGGGACACTGAGTAATTGAAATATGGACATACGCCGCTGGCTGCGCGGCATCAGTCGGAGAGACCTATGACAGAGTGGGCTCTGTTCCGGACATGGGCAGGCCGGAAGTCTTCTCGCGACGGTCGTGCAGCCGCCCGAGCGTGCTGTCGAGCAGACGCGCCATTTTTTGGGCGGCGCCATGCACGGCCTGCTCCAGCGTCGCGGCGTCGTCCGTCACCACCACCGGCTGTCGGCCTTCGAGACGGGCCTCCAGCATGCAACGCTGATCGTGCTGCCCGCTCTTGTCGCCGTTCTCGTCACTCAGATGAATTTCCACCCGGGTGATGTGTTCACTGAAGCGCGCCAGCGCCTGTTCGACGGTGGCGGTCACTCGCGCTGCAAGCGCCTCGTTTCCGGCGATGCGGTCGTCGGTGTTGACTTGGATTTTCATAAGATTCTCCTTTGGGTTCTTGCGACGCGTACGGGTTCAGTGACGAAAGCTCGCTGCCACGCCGGTACGGGAGGGCATGCACTCGGCTGACAGAACGTGGACCTCGCCGCCCAGCTTTTCGACCAGCGCACCCAAGTCGTCGAGCACGTCG
>JAYSZM010000180.1:0-5891 GCA_043738015.1 Lysobacterales bacterium | reverse complement strand
TATTGGCGACCCAGGCCCTCTCGGTGCTCAAGTACGCTGGTGCGGGCATCATGCAATTGGGACTGATTTGTGTTGGAACTGCCATACTGGGCGTCTATCTGAGTCGCAATATTGAGCGCCTGCGCGGATTGCAGGATGATAGGACAACATGAAATCAATTTTTCTGATGGCGGCGGCACTCGTATTCGCGCCATTCACGATGGCCGCGCCAGCCAACTCAGACCACTGGGAGTTCGGTCTGCGCGTTGGCGGAGCGATCACCGACGACAGCTACAGTCTTGACGGCAATGTCGAGACGCTCAGTCTGTTGCGGACCCTGGGGCCCAAGCGCGCCATCGAGTTCGAGGTCAGCGCAGATCAGCTTGACTTCGGCATCGACTATGGACTCAAGCACACCAGCTTTGCCGTCAATTATCTTGAGATCAATCGCGAGCCGCTGTGGGATCCCTATCTGCTGGTCGGCGCCGGTGTGATCACGTTCGATTCGCCGGCGGAGATTTCGCGCGGAACCAATCCGATGATCCAGGCTGCCGTCGGCGGAAGCTGGGAACTGGTTGAAAGTGGCAAGTTGCTGTTCCGCGCCGATGTTCGGGTGCGCTATGACTTCGGCAGTACCGAACAACCCGGCGAAGACGGCTTCGGCGATGCCATCGTAACCTTCGGATTGAGCATGCCGTTCTAGTGTGGTGTTGCACACTATGCGACACATAAAATCGCGTCTTCGCCGCTGTGCCGTCGTTGCGCAACTTGCCAAGGCCACCAGCCTTGGCGGCGATACGCGCCTCGCCACATGGCCGAATCCATCGATCTTATTTGTGCCGACAAGTGTGCAACACCACACTAGCTGTAGCCCCGCCAGCCGCTGAGACGTGGCGATTCGTTGGGGCGCCTATTTCTTGGGCGTTACCCACATGCTGATGTCGGCGTGCGCGACCTTGGTGCCGTCACGATCGAAAATCTCGACCGGCACGATGCAATCGGCGCCTGCGCCGATGTTGGCTGGTATGTTGATCGTTGCGCTCGCATGCGCCTCGTGTCGGCACTTGGCCAGATACTGGACCGTCATGCCCTTGGGTATCCAGCGCCGATCCGGGCTCAGCGTGGCCTCGATGCCGACGCCGGCGACCAATTCGGCGAGATTGCACAGCGCGATCGCATGGATCGTGCCGATATGGTTCTGTACGCTGCGCCGGCGCCGGATATGCGCCTTGGCGAGCCCGCTGTCGAGTTCGTCAAAGCGCGGATGGATTGATCCGAAATACGGTGCCTGCAGGCAGACCGCGCGTGTGAACAGCCAGCGCCCGCCGGGATAGCGGATCAGTTTGCGGTATTGCGCCAACACTTTGTTCATCACCGCGCTCCGGTTGTCGAATCCGCTCGATGTCTAGGCCGCTGACTTCATTTTCTGCGCGGATATCTGTACTGCGCCCGCTGGCAGAGCCGCCGGGTCGAAGTCGTCGACACTGATGAACTCGTGCGTCAGCACGCGCACCTCGCGCACCAGGTCGGCTTCAAGCGCGCTGATCAGCCCCGTCTGCACGGCCTCGGTGACCTGGCTCTCGGCATCCAGAGACTTGAGTTGGCCGGATTTCAGCGCCTTGCTCAGCTTGCGCTCAACCGGTTCGGCGGCGATCACCTTGGACAGGGCATGATGCATGCGACCCACCGGGTTATTGGCGTTGGGGCTCAGGTAGGCGCCTTCGACCAGGCGGTCACGCGCTTCATTCGGCGACAGCATCAAGGTGCAGACGCGATGCCCCAATCGATCACCTGGGGTCTTCTCGTGCATGCCGATCGGAAAGACCAGGGTACGCAGCAGCCATGCCACCGGACGGATCGGGAAATTGCGCAGCACACCATCGATGGCGGTCTGCATCGCGTGGATGCGGTCGTACATCGCCCAGGCCAGCAGCGGATGGTCAATGGCAGGCCGTCCCTGATCCTCATAGCGCTTGAGCATGGCGCTCATGATGTACAGATTGGAGAGGATGTCGCCGAGCCGACCGGAGAGTTTTTCCTTGACCTTGAGCTTGCCGCCCAGGGTCAGCATCGAAGTATCGGCGAGCAGGGCCAATACCGCGCTGTAGCGGGTAATCCGGCGATAGAAGGGCGCGGTTGAATGATTGCCCAGTGGTGCCCGTGCGAAGCGCGAATGGCTCAGACCAAGCAGGAACGAACGCACACCATTGGAGATGGCAAATCCGACATGCGAGAACAGCAGCTTGTCGAAGCTGTGCAGACGCTCGCTGGCGTCGGGCAACTGAGCCGCCTGCATTTCCTTAAGCACATAGGGATGACAGCGGATCGCGCCTTGACCGAAAATGATCATGCTACGGGTCAGGATGTTGGCGCCCTCGACGGTAATGCTGATCGGTGCCGATTGATACGCGCGTCCCACATAGTTGCGCGGGCCGAGAATGATGCCCTTGCCGCCATGGATGTCCATTACATCCTTGACCACGGCAGCGCCCATTTCGGTGGCGTGATACTTGGCGATCGCGGAGGCTACCGCCGGCTTCTCGCCAAGATCGACAGCCGCAGCCGTCATCTGCGACAGCGCGGTTACGGCATAGGCATATCCGCCGACGCGGGCGAGGGCCTCTTCGACGCCTTCAAAGCGGCCGATCGGCATCTGGAACTGTTTGCGGATGCGCGCGTAGGCACCGGTCGCCGCGACGCCCATGCGACAGCCGCCGGCACTCGACGATGGCAGCGAGATCGCACGACCGACACTGAGGCATTCGACCAGCATGCGCCAGCCCTGACCGATCATCGCCTCGCCCCCGATCAGGTGCTGCATCGGAATGAAGACATCCTTGCCGCGCACCGGTCCGTTCTGGAACGGAACATTCAATGGGAAATGCCGACGGCCGACTTCCAGCCCCGGCGTTTCGCGCGGAATCAGGGCGAGGGTGATACCGCGGTCACGTTCCTTGCCGACCAGGTGATCGGGATCGTACAGCCGGAATGCCAGTCCGATGACCGTCGCAATCGGCGCCAGCGTGATGTAGCGCTTGTCGAAGTTGAGCTTGATGCCAAGCACTTCTTCGCCCTTGTAGATACCCTTGCAGACGGTGCCGTAATCCGGAATCGAGGTTGCGTCCGAGCCAGCATAGGGATTGGTCAGTGCGAAGCAGGGAATGTCTTCACCACGTGCCAGTCGCGGCAGATAGTGGTTCTTGTGCTCTTCCGAACCATAGTGCAATAACAGTTCGGCCGGTCCGAGCGAATTGGGCACGCAGACCGTCGAGGAAAGCGTTCCCGACAGGCTGGCGCACTTGGCCACTACGTAGGAATGGGCGAGCGCAGAAAAACCGAGACCGCCGTACTGCTTGGGAATGATCATTCCGAAGAACTTGTGCTTCTTCAGAAAATCCCAGACCTGGGGCGACAGGTCGGCGAGGACATGGGTTGCTTCCCAGTCATCGTGCAGTCGACAGAGTTCTTCGCAGGGCCCGTCGAGAAAGGCCTGTTCTTCGGCACTGAGCTTGGGAGCCGGCTGCGCGGCAAGCACGTTCCAGTCGGGACGCCCGCTGAAGAGTTCGCCTTCCCAGCCCACCGTCCCTGCCTCGAGCGCAACCTGTTCGGTTTCCGACAACTGCGGCGTGATGCGCTTGTAGACCTTCAGAAAAGGTCCGCTGATCAGGGCACGTCGCAGCGGCTTGATGTTGGCGACGATGGCGATCGCGGCAAACAGGCCTGCCGGGATCAGGACGGCCAGCCGGTCAATGCCGGGAATTAGTGCGGTCGCCGCCAGCACAATAGCGGCCAGTACGGTCCAGGTCAGCAGGCGTTGGCGTATGTGTGCGGCATACACGGTGATCGCCAACAAGGCGAGAATCGGGACCAGGTTCAGCATGTCGTGCTCCTTGGGTGTGGCCCTTCAGGACCACAGTTGTTGCTGGGCAAAGTGGATTCAAGGCAAACGTTTCAGAAAGTATGCGACCGCATCGGTAAAGCGGAGGTTATCGTCGCCGACCACCATATGGGTGGCATCAGCGATGCGCTGATGCTCGGCATGGGGGACGAGCTTCATGAATTCTTCGATGGTGCTGTCGGAAACCACATCGCTGCGGCCGCCACTGATCAGCAGCACCGGTAATTTCAGTTTGGCGGCGGCGGCGTTGAGGCGGGCGAAGTGCTCGTCGATCCGCTCGCCGATATCGATCAGCAATTGCGGATCCCAGTGCCAACGCAGTCGGCCATTGGGCATGGTGACCAGCATGCGGGACAAGCGTTCGCTGCTGCTGCGCCCATTGCGCTCGCTTTCGCTGCGATGCGCGAGGTAATTGGCAACGGCTGCGCGGGCATCATCGAGCGTGGCAAACCCCTCGGGGTGGGCACGCATGAAATCCAGGATCCTGCCTACGCCATCGGTTTCCCAACGTGGCGTGACATCGACCAAGACCAGGGCTTCGAACAAACCACCGTCGGTCTCGGCCTCGGCGACCATCCCGATCAGGCCGCCCATCGAGGCGCCGACCCAGATCGGTTTGCCCGCGCCGTGCCGTGCCAGGCTGCGCGCATCCTCGACAAACTGATCCATATGGTATGGGCTGCCCTGATTCCAGCCAGACAGTCCGTGGCCGCGGCCGTCGGCCGCAAGGCACTGATAACCCTGCGCGGCCAGGCTTGCCGCCGAGCGTTCCCAGGCCAGCCGTGACTGGCCAAAACCATGCGTCAACAGCACCCGGCGCCCCGTCTCGCCATAGGCGTCAATATGCAGGCGCAGCCCATCATGCGCAGCGATCGTGCCGGTCTGCGGACCGATCGATGCTGCGGCGTGGCTTGTCTGACGGATCGCGGCTACCATACGCATCAGTATGGATAACGCCTGACGGCTTGTCAATACGCTACAGTATGGTGACAATCTGGCATGATGGCGGCCGTGAACCCATTGTCAAATCACCATCGCTGCCGGCCTCGCCGCGGCAAGGAGTACCTGCATGTCCGCGGTTGAACCCCTGCCCGGAAAATCCGACAAGTCGCGACTTTCCAGCTCGGACTGGGAGCAGGCGGCGCTTGATCTGCTCGCCGAGCAAGGTGTCGCTGCGGTGGCAGTTGAGCCACTGGCACGACGTCTCGGGGTGACCAAGGGCAGTTTCTACTGGCATTTTCCGTCGCGCGAGGCTCTGCTCAAGTCGGCGTTGGAGTTGTGGGAGAAGCAGGATCAGGAAGCCGTGTTCGATCAGATCGATGCGATCGATGATCCACGTGAGCGCCTCTATGCTTTGTTTCGCCGCACCAGTCGCGAGATCCGCTCGCACGTGATCTACAGCCACCTGCTCAAGGCGATGGATCAGCCGGTGGTGCAACCGTTGATGGAGCGGGTGTCGACGCGCAGGGTGAACTATCTCCTTACTGGTTACCGTTCGCTCGGCATGTCACGCCGTGATGCGATGAACCGCGCTCGGCTCGCGTATGCCGCTTATATCGGCATCCTGCAGATGATGCTGCAGCTGAAGACGATGCGGATGAATCACGAAGAGTACGAGGCCTATGTGGAGCATATTGCGGACACGCTGATTCCTGCGGCACCCTGACGGGGGAGCGGCGGTCGTCTCTCGGTATCCTGCCTCCGACGACACTTGTGCTTCCATGCACGGCGTCCCGCGACGATGCTGTTCTCTTCTCCCGCTTGCGGGAGAAGGTGGCGCGTAGCGCCGGATGAGGGAGGCGCGCGACACTATCGCGTCGTGGCCGAACATCAACAGCAGGCGCCCAGCGGGCGCGTCGTCGCTGCGCAACGACAAAGAGCTTTCGCGCTTTCGCGCGAGTAACTTTCTCTTGAATGGCGGCGGTTTCAACCGGTCGTCGCAACAATGTGCTCCAGCTTGTGCGCCGGCGTCCAGAAGCCCAATGTCTTTCGTGGCCGCTCATTGAGTTCGCGT
>JAYSZM010000179.1:0-33251 GCA_043738015.1 Lysobacterales bacterium | reverse complement strand
ATCGCCGCCAAGGCTGGTGGCCTTGGCAAGATGCGCAACGACGGCACAGGGGCGAAGACGCGATTTTATGTGTCGCATAGTGTGCAACACCACACTAGCTGCACGGTCTCACTGCGCCTCAGCGCAGCGCCATGCAGATGGCGCTGCGCTCCAGCAAGACCGCTTCCTGACCAAACCGTTTCTTGTAGGCATCGGCAATCGCCTCGACCCGCTCCAGCACAATGCGATCGGGCGCATGCAGGAGTATCAGCAGGCGCGAGCTTTCCAGCACCAGACCCTCGCGCTCCGACCGCCACTGCCCGTGGCCATCGAACCAGGTCAGCCCGTGGGGAAAACGGCTGGTCGCCTCGCTGGCAAGAAAATCCTGCCATGCCGCCTCGTCGACCCGGCCCCCGCCCGGAATCCCGGCACCGAGATAGAGCGTGGAACGCAATGCTGGCATTTCATCTGCAGCGCAGTCCAACGCAGCCGCAGCACTGGTGATGGCGTGTGGGCGCGCGGCCATGCATCCAGCCAAGAGCGGAGCTGTCACCAGTACGGCCACAGCGAGCAGTCGGTTCATGTATTGGCGCCCGGTTCGATGACATCGCCAGGCTTCAGGCAGCGATGGATATGGGTGCGTCGTCCATTCGACAGATCGATGATCTCAGCCATCAGGATACAGCCGATGCTGCCTGCCGGCAGGATGAAGGCATGCGCTTCGCCCGCAGCCAGCACCTGTTCGCCATTCGCCACCACGGTGATCCGGGCGCCGTGCTGTGCGAGTACGTGAATGTCCTTGAGCAGCAGGTCACGACGACCAGCACGCAGCGTGAGTTGACCTTCCTGCATCTCGGATTCGAGATGACCACTGAGCAACAGGCGGCGCAGAAACGGCACCGCCGAAATCGCGCCACGAATGGTTCCGAACAGGAACATCCAGAATTTCAGGAACAGGGCGACGATGATCTCGATCATCGGCAAGATTTACCACGTCGGCGCCGGGCTCGACACCATGCCGGGGTGGGTGTTGCGCTTTCGCCCGCTCAGCCGCTGTGACGCTTGCTCAGACGATTGAGCACGAAGGCCTCAGCGAAGCTTTCCAGCGATACGTCGGTGACAAAGCCGCAGTGGCCGCCGTGGCGGGTAATCTGCAATTCCAGATGCGGCGGCAGCTGCAGGCCTGTGAAGTCACCGACCGGACAAACCGGATCATCGGCGGCGCTCAGGATCACACCGGGGACCGGCATCAAAGCCAGCTTGTCGCCAGCGATCGAGTAGCCGTTGAGATAGTTTTCGACGGTACCGAAATCGGTATGGCGTTCGACCAGGCCCTGGGTGACCGCACGCATGTCGCCACTCCGCGCCCAATCGAAGTTGTAGCGTTCAGGAAACGCGCGCTGCTTGCGCAGTAGCGAGTGCCGCCATTTGCGCATGAAGTAGGCGTGGTAGAACGGCGGCGCGGTCTCCAGTGCATGCAGCACATGCGGCGGATGGATCGCCGGACAGACGGCAAACACGTACTCGAGCGGGATGCCGTATTCGGCGCTGCGCAGTGCGACGCGCAGGGCAAAGTTTCCACCCAGCGAATAGCCGCCAAGATAGAGCGGACGATGGGCAAAGCGCTCGGCGGCCATCGCCACGGCGGTCGCCACTTCCTCGATCCGGCAGGAATGAAAAATGCCTTCGTTTAGATGATGGGTATCGCCGTGGTCGCGAAAATTCAATCGGAATACCGCGTATCCCGCCTGCAGCAGACGCGCGCCGAGACTGAGCAGGTAACTGCTGCTGACGCTACCCTCCCAGCCATGCAGCAGCACCACGAGGCCGCGCGGCTCGCCGTCGGGTAGGGCGTGAAAGCCTTGCAGACGCGCATCCGGCGCGACGTCGAAGACCGATTCGCGCGAGCGTTCGGCGAGCAAGCGTGCACGCTCCTTGAAGGCCATCCGCCGCAAGCCGCTGGAGGCCAGCACCGATTGCACATGCGGGTTGCGCAGTAGACCGCGTGGCTGGAAATCAGCGGCCTGCATCGTCTTGTGCGATGGGGTCGAGTTCATCACTGGCCGGTTCGCTGGCCGTTCCCGCCGCGGGCGCAGCATTCTGACCGAAGTTCAAAGCCGCAATGATGCGCTGGCGAGCAGCATCTGCCATCCGTCGACGGCCTTCACGCTGCACCGTCACCGGCTCGAGAAAATGGACTTCGGCCGTGCAGCCCTCGTCACCGAGCAGGCGCAGAAAATTCTGGAAGAAATTTTCCTTGTCACGGAACGCCACCGACCGTGCCGGCTCACTGCCGCGAACGTAGCGCAGCGCGACGGGCTGAGCCTCGACTTCGGCGTCGTAACAGGTCTGAAAGATGCGCGCATGGAAGGTGCGTACGTGCTCGACGCTGCCAGCCGCGCCACCCTCCGGAAAAACGCCGACGGCATCGCCCCGGCGCAGATGCGACACCATCATCCGGGCCACCACATTGAGCGACTCGTTGTTGCCGCGACGGTGGTAGATCGTGCCGGCGCGACTGGCCAGCCAGCCGATCAGCGGCCAGCGCGCGATCTCGGACTTGGCGACAAAGCACAGCATGCGCTGACTATGCAGCAAGGTGATGTCGAGCCAGGAGCAATGATTGGCCACCATCAGGGCGGCGGTTGGCACGGGTTCGCCGACGCGGACCAGACGAAAACCGAAAACGCGCATCAGACCGCCCTGCCACCAGCGCACCGCGCGATGATCGAGGCGTTCGCCCGAGCGCAGACGAACAGCGGCGCCGAGTGGCGTGATCAGCAACAGCGCAAGCGGCAAATGAATCCCGATGTGCCAGGCGAGCGCCGGCACCCGCACCGCATAGCGCAGGGGTCGACGCAGATCGCGGGCGGGCGGCGCCTTGGCATTCATGGCAGTGGCATCGACATTCATCGCGGAAGCTATTGTGCAGGCTGGGCTCGTGGAGCGCGAGCGTGGCGCATCATGGTAGGGTTTTTGCACCATGCTAGGTCCGTGCGGCTCGCGCAGCGATTGCCAGTGGGCGATACTGGCGCAATGCGCGCCCTGTTGCTGGTTTCTCTAACTCTTCTCGCGGCCCTCTCAGCTCGGTCGGCTGGGGCCGTCGAGGCGCCCATGAGTTTGACGCCCTCCGCACAGGGCGAGATCCAGGCCCTGCTGTCCGACAAGCGCAGTGATCCGCTCAGCGGCAAGCTCGACTCCGGTCTCCGACTGGCCCTGCAGCGGCTGCGTGGCCGCGGTCCCGCTGTTGCCCTGGATCGGCTGCGGACGCTGCAACCCGACGCGGAGGGCCGATTTCACGTTGATGTAGTGCTCACCGACCCAGCGCGCCAGGATTCCGTGCGCGGCGATATCGCGGCGATGCCGGGTGCGCTGCTGCAATCGGCGGTGAATGGGGAACTGCGCGCCTGGCTGCCCTGGCGGGAAATCGAGGCGTTGGCAGCGCGCGCCGAGGTGCGCTGGTTACGCCGAGCGATGCCGGCCAGTCGGAGCCGGTCAGGCTCGGCCGAGCCGGATGTCGTCAATATCAGCCAGGGATTGCGCGCCCACGCAGTCGACACGGCGCGCAGCCAGTATGGGCTGACCGGTCTTGGCCAAAAGATATGCGTGCTTTCCGACAGTGTCGATCACCTCGGCACGGTGCAGTCGAGCGGCGATCTGCCTGCGGTCATTGACATCCTGCCCGGTCAGTCGGGCCTGGGCCAGGGTTTCCTGGGCGAGGGTACGGCGATGCTTGAGATCGTCCACGACCTCGCGCCCGATGCGCAACTCGGCTTTGCAGCGGCGCTGACCGGTGTCGCCAGCTTCGCACAGAACATCCGCGATCTGCGCAACAACGCGTCCTGCGATGTGCTGGTCGATGATCTGATCTACTTCAACGAATCGCCGTTTCAGGACGGGCCGATCGCGCAGGCCGTCGCCGAGGTCACCGCCGATGGCGCGCTCTACTTCGCGGCGGCAACCAATTGGGGCAATACCCTCAATGGCACGGCCAGTGTGTATGAAGGCGACTTCGTCGATGCCGGCGCCTTGGCCGCCTTGCCCGGCGGCAGCGTCAACCAATTCAGCACTGGCCTGGGCAGCAGCAATCAGATTCGGGTCCTGAATGCCGGCGGGGCGGCCAGTCTGTTCTGGACCGATCCTCTGGGCGGCTCCGGCAATGACTACGATGTCTTTGTGATGAGCCCGGATCTGCTGCACGTCGTCGATGCCGGCATTGACCTGCAGGATGGCGACGACGATCCCTACGAGATGACGGGTGGTCTGCAGCCTGACGACCGGATCGTTATCTGGAAGGCCAACGCCGCCGCGTCCCGATTCCTGCACCTGAGTGGGTTGGGCAGCCGATTCAATCTCAGCACCCAGGGTCAGACCCGTGGCCACTCAGCGGTTGTCGCGGCCTACAGCGCCGCCGCTGTCGATGTGAACGTCGCCAATGGCGGCCGCTTCATGGCCGGACCGGGCACGCCGGTCGAACCGTTCAGTGCCGAGGGTCCGCGCCGGATGTATTTTGATGCGGGCGGCGGCTTGCTCAATCCTGGACTACCCAGCCTGCTCTCCGACGGCGGCGTCGTGCGCGCCAAGCCGGATCTCGCCGCTGCCGATGGCGTGGCCACGGCAACGCCAGGCTTTTCGCAGTTCTACGGCACGTCGGCCGCCGCGCCCCATCTTGCCGCGATTGCCACGCTGTTGCGCCAGTCAGCGCCCGCCGCCAGCAGCGCGTCGATCCGCGCCGCGCTGACCAGTTCGGCACTGGACATTGAAGCCCCTGGGCCCGACAGCCTGAGCGGTGCCGGCATCGCGATGGCCGATTCAGCGCTGGCGGCGCTCGGCGCCAGCCCGGTGGCCAGACTGCGCCGGGGCGAGGTCAGCCTGGTTGAAGTCGACGGCGACTTCGATGGCATTGCCGAGCCGGGCGAGACGCTGGATCTTGCCGTGCTCCTGCACAACGACGGTCCAGCAACGGCAAGCGCGGTCTCTGCGATCCTGTCGAGCACGACGGCGGGCGTCACCGTGATCAGGACCAGTGCCGCGTACCCCGATCTGGCCGGCACGACCGCGGGTCAATCGGCGCTGCCCTTCCGCATCGCCCTGGCGCCGGATTTTCGCTGCGGAGGCACGATCGCACTGGCGCTCGAGGTGCAGTATTCGGGTGGTTCACCGAATACCAGTCCGCTGCAGCTGGCGCCCATCGCGCTTGCAGTCGGCAGCGCGGGTGCGCTCAGCGAGTACCCTTACGCGGGTCCTGCGGTGGCGATCCCCGACGCCGATCCAATGGGTGTCCAAATACCTTTCGCAATCAATTTGGCTGGCGTGCGCGCTGCCGAGATCGGCCTGCGTTTCGATGGAGCAAGCTGCAGCGCCGATCTGCTCGCGACCGGCGTCGGCCTGCAGCACAGTTATCTCGGCGATCTCGAAATCCGCCTGCGCGCGCCCGACGCGACGTCGGTCCTTCTGCTGCAGCGCCCGCGCGTGGGGACCGGCGACAACTCGGGCAACCACCTCTGCCAGACCCGATTGGGCGATGACGCCATGTTCGGATTGGCCGATGCCCTGGCCTCGGCAGAACCGTTCAGCGGTTCCTTCCGCGGTAGCGAGCCGATGGCGGGTTTCGCCGGTAGCGCGGTCGACGGCCTGTGGACCCTCGAGATCAGCGACCACGCCGCCCCGGACGCCGGCTGGCTGCGTGATTTCAGTCTGCTGGTGCGACCCGCATTGTGCGACGTGCATCAGCCCCTGTTGCTGCATGCGGACGGCTTCGAGTAGTCAGCCCTGATAGTTCATACCCGTTCTACTGCGACCGCCGATGCACTCGCTGCCAAGGAGCCTCTGAACAAGTTCGGAGCCGCAATAGGCCCCTGAGTCAGGGGGCGGCTTTCAACAGCGGAGCTGGTCAAAACCGCAGGTTTTTTGGGGTATGGCAAGCACTACGCAGTTGCGCGAAGTCGAAGTGGTGACTTGTTCAGAGCTTCCCTAAGCAGTACGAAGTATCCGAGCTGGCTGACAAGCGGGCAGTCGTTCGCGTTCCCAGCTACGCGAATCCGGGTAAGCTCCGCGCCATCAAAAACTCATTGCACCGGCGATGGCCGTCACCTCCAACTCGATCGAATCAGCAATCGAAACGCTCGACCTGCGACTGCAGAAGTGCATGTCGGCGCGCGAATGCGCCTGGGCACTGACGGATGCGGCGATCCAGGCCTATCAGTTGCCCGACTGCGTGACCTATCTGGTCAATGCCGATGGCCAAAGTCTGACCCAGGTCGCCGCCTATGGCGCCAAGATCAAGCTCGGCCAGGCACTGGAATACGCGATCACCTTGCGCGTCGATCAGGGCATCGTCGGCTCGGTGGCGATGAGCCGGCGCGCGGTCCGGGTCGACGATAGCCGGCTCGATCCGCGCTATGTGTGCGATGACGCGCATCGACTGTCCGAACTTGCCGTGCCCATTGTCCACCAGGATTCGTTGTATGGCGTGCTCGATATGGAACACGAGGAGCGCGCATATTTCGATCTGCAGCATGAGTTGGGGCTGTCGCGAATGGCAATGATTGCCGGTCGGCGCCTCGCTGCGCTCAGCGAGCTGCCCGCCAACTTGAATCACGTCCTGCCCTCCACCGACTGACGGAGAAACCCCCATGCGCTGGCTGTTCCTGATCCTCACCTTGCTCTGCGCCGGCACCGCCTTCAATACCGACAACCCGGCGCTGATGGGTATCTGCCTGCTGTTGATGCTCGTGTTCGCCTTCATCGCGGTGCTCGCCTTCGCCCAGGCGCGGATCGAAGCCAGCGCGCAATCCCAGGTCAGCGTGCTCGGCGGGCGCGAAGTACAGGAGTTGCGCCGTCAGACCCTGCAGAAACGCGTCGCTACGCAGACGGCAAGCCGGAATTCAGCAAACGGCACGGTCGGCTCCGGCTATTCCGGGGACTTCGGCAACGCCCCATCCAAGGGGCCGCAGGGCGGGCGCGGCCACGACGGCGATTTCGCCAGTACGGATGGCGGCAACGGCAGCGATTGAACAGGCAACGGGTGGCAGCTCAAGCCCGCGAGGCCAGCTTGTTGCGGACCAGTTCGAGATTGGCGCGGATGCCTGGCTGATCGGGTGCAAGCGCCAGCGCGGCCTGCAGCAGGGCTTCGGCGCGCACGAGATCGCCAGCGCGCAGTTCGGCGACTCCTGCGATATTCAAAACATTTACATCCTGCGGCAACTCATCGAGCAGTTCACGCATCAGCCGCAGGGCCTCGCCGTCAGCGCCCGAACGCAGCGCCTGCTGGGCCTGCATCAGACGCTGCGCCGGACTGGCGTCGATCTCGGCGGCCAGGCTGGCCCACTTGATCCGCAGACGGCGCAGCGCATCGGCGATGCCCGCTGCATCGCGCGTGTTGCCGAGGCCGATTCCGGATTCACCGTCGGCGGCGTGATAGCGATACGTCACCACGTCGACAAACTGCATGCGGCCGAGCGCGGCACACTGGATCCAGAAATCCATGTCCTCGAGGATCGGAAAATTCTGGTCGAGCGCTACGCCCTGATCGAGCAATCGACGCGCGAACAAGGCCGTGCCAAACGAGGCGATGAAGCCGCAATCGAGTTGGCGCAGACGCTGGAACGGCGCGCCCAGATGCTGGCGCACGCGGCCCGTCGCATCAATCACCTCGGCTACGCTATGGACCACTGCAAGTCCTGGTGGCGCCCGTTCGGCCACCGTGGCCAGGGTATCCAGGTGACTCGGCAGAAAGGCGTCGTCGTCATCGAGAAAGTTCAGCCAGTCACCGCGCGCGGCGTGGAGCAGGGCGTTGCCGGCATCGGCGCGTTGCATCGCTTGCTCTGGTTCGATCAGGCGCAACGGAATTGAATTGATTTCGCTCGGCAGCGGCCGATGGCCCGGGCCCTTGGCTGAAACCACGAGGATTTCATCGGGTCGGCGGCTCTGCGCGGCGACCGATTGCAACGCACGATCGAGCGTCGGTCGATCCATGCTGCGAATCAAAATGGAAATACGGGTCGGCATTGAAGATTGCATTGATCGGGGAAGCCCCTATTGTGTAGCAAAGCGGTGTCGACGGCGTTGTGCCGTCGCCGCAGCCCACATTTTTATCATCGGCCGAGTCCATGCACGCGCTTGAATCCCTGCAGTTCGACAATCGCTTTGTGCGCAATATGCCGGGCGATGCCAGCGATGACCGGCAGTCTCGCGAGGTGCGCAATGCGCTCTACAGTCGCGTGCAGCCGACCCCGGTTTCAGCACCGCAGCTCCTCGCCTGGTCCGATCCGCTGGCCGCCGAGTTGGGCATTCGCCGCCCGCAAAGTGACAACGATGCAGCCGTGCAGATACTTGCTGGCAATGCGCTCGCTGCCGGCATGCAGCCCTATGCGGCACGCTACGGCGGACACCAGTTTGGCAACTGGGCGGGACAATTGGGTGATGGACGCGCGATCACCTTGGGCGAACTCGAGGGCGCCGATGGACGGCGCGTCGAGCTCCAGCTCAAAGGCGCCGGCCCCACCGCGTATTCGCGGCGATCCGATGGCCGGGCGGTGCTGCGGTCCTCGCTACGCGAGTTCATGTGCAGCGAGGCGATGCATCATCTGGGGGTGCCGAGCACGCGCGCGCTCAGCCTGGTCGGCACCGGCGATCCGGTAGTGCGCGACATGCTGTACGACGGCAATGCCCGCGCCGAACCCGGTGCGATCGTCACCCGGGTGGCACCGAGCTTTCTGCGCTTCGGCAATTTCGAGATTCTTGCCGCCCATGGCGAAATCGATCTGCTGCGTCAGCTGCTCGATGACCTGATCAATGCGCATCATCCCGAGTTGGCGCCTGCGCGCAGCGAGGTCTATGGCGCCTGGTTCGAGACCCTGTGCCGGCGCACAGCCGTGATGATCGCGCACTGGATGCGGGTCGGCTTTGTCCATGGTGTGATGAACACCGACAATATGTCGGTGCTCGGCCTGACCATCGACTATGGCCCCTACGGCTGGCTGGAGGGATTCGATCCCGACTGGACGCCGAATACCACCGATGCCGGCCAGCATCGCTACGCCTTCGGTCGGCAGCCGCAAGTCGCGCTATGGAATCTCTCGCGCCTGGCCGGTTCCCTCATGCACCTGATCGATCGCGAAGCACTCGAGGCCGGGCTCGATGCCTATCGAGACGAATACGATCGGCGCCATCGTGATTTCTACGCCGGCAAGCTGGGGATTGCGGCGATTGCCAATGAGGACGATGGACGCCTGCTTGGTGATCTGCTCGATCTGCTGGGCGCCGTCGAAACCGACTACACGATTTTTTTCAGGTGCCTGGCCAAGGTTCCACTTGATGCTGGCAGCAACGATGAGGCCGCGCTGCTCGAGCCCCTGGACGCGGCCTTCTACAGCGCCGAAGGTCGCCAGCCCGCACACCGGGCGCGGCTGCTCGACTGGTTGTCGCGCTATCAACGGCGCGCGCTGGTCGAGGGTATCGACACGCAGACGCGGCGCGCGCGCATGGACGCGCACAATCCCAAGTATGTGCCACGCAATTATCTGGCCCAGCTCGCCATCGATGCCGCCGAGCAAGGCGATACCTCGGTCCTGGATCGACTGATGCAGGTGTTGCAGCGGCCCTACGACGATCAGCCCGAGCACGAGGACCTGGCAGCACGCCGACCCGAGTGGGCGCGCCATCGGGTCGGCTGTTCGGCACTTTCCTGCAGTTCCTGATTCAACGAGGCGCTCGGCGCTGGCTGGCGCGCCGGTCGATCAGATTTCGGCGAGGACCGAATCCAGCGCGCGGTAGGCGTAGGGCAGCAGAGGCTGAAACCGCGCCATCGGTGGCAGGGCAAGAAAGGCGTCGAAATGCTGCGCGTCCGGCACTTCGGTCAAACCAATCTCGATGCCATGAGCACGCACGGCGGCAACATAGGGCCGGCTGCTGAAGTCGATCGGCAGCAGCGCATCATCCAATCCATGGATCAGCTGAACCCGCGGACTGAGGGGTCGCGCATTGCCACGGGTGGCGGCGACGCCAGCGCGCAGCCTGAGCGCGCGTGCGTCCGCTCCGGTCCACAACGAACGCGCGCACTGCAAGCCATTGAAGCCCGGATCGACCGGATCGGCCAGGGCATCGACGATGCCGACGCCGACACCGGGCGCGATGCCACTGGCATCCGACCACCACAGACTGCGCTCGGCAAGCGTACTGGCGCGCGGCCGGCCATCGGGCCCGAGCATTGCGAACGAATAGCCGCAGACCGGATCGTCGATGCCGGCCCCGGCATAGGATTGCGCATAGGTCGCCAGCACGGCGCGCCAAAGATCGAAGGCCAGATTCTGGTCGAACAGCGCGAGCGCGCGGTCGCTCCAGCCCTGCGCGCGCAGATGCGCCAGCGCGGCGCGCGATTGCGCGGGAACATCGCCGCCTTCCAGCAATCCGGCGCGCTGCAGGCTGGCACAGCGCTGGGCCGCGACCGCGGCACGCGCCGCTGCAGGCAGCAGCTGCACCGGCGATTCCACGGCGGCGATAGCGCAGGGGCCGTAGAGGCCGGCCTCGCTGCTGTAGTCGTACAGCGTGCGGCCCTGATCGGGCGCGCTGATATTCGGTGCGATGGCGATGACCGCATCGAACAGACCATCAATATCCTGTTCGGCCGCGCGCAGCACGGCGCCGCCGGCATTCGATAATCCGACCGCGATGATGCGGGTGTTGCTGGCAGTGAACGGCGCCTGGTCGGGATGGGCTTCGGCCAGAGCACGCAGGCCCGCGCGCGCCGCCGACAGCACATGCTGACCCCAATCGGCTTCGGGATTCTCGGTGGAGTGCGCATGCTTGATCGCCACCGCGTGCGCAGGAATCCTGGCCGGATCGGCAACGCTCGGCGCAAACTCGAGGACTGCGTCGGCGCTGCGGTTGCCGTCGAGCATCGCGCCGCTGGCGCTGTCGACATCGTAGTAACCGGTGCCAGCGCCCTTGTCGGTGTAGGCAACCGCGCAACCGCGCGCCAGTCCCCAGGCGCCGGCCAGCGCGATCGCGCCATAGATGCCGCGCGAACCAGAGGACGCAGTGACGACCAGGCAACGCTGGCTCGTGTTGAATTGGTCCGGGATCTGGACCAGCACCCGATGCGGATGCTTTCGCCCCGGCAAGGTTTCAAGCGTCGACCATTCGCGCCCGGGAACCGTCGGCAATTTCCCCGACCAGGGTCCCAGCCCCTTGCCACTGGCCAGATCAGCGATACCGCGCCAATTGCTGTAGATGGCGCGGCGACGCAGTTCTGTCGGCGTCGGCGCAGCCGGATCAGCCACGAGCGGCGGAGTTGGCGCCCGCAGTCCGTCCAGGCCGAGACCTGCAGTCAGCAGATCATCGCCGTCACGATGGATGGAAATCGTCGAGGCAAGCAGGCGCGCCGCCTCGGCTTCGCTGTGAACTTGGGATTTCATCATTGCCGGTCCCGGCGTGCAGGCCGCCAGTGCCAGCGCCATAAGCGGAATCCAGGAGCGTAGCTGCCGCATTTCTTCGTCCCGACCATCGAATGCTCCAAACTAGCATGCAGGCGCCGCCCGCTCATTGGACCTAAGTACCAGACTGCTGCCCAGTCTGCCCTTGCTAAACTTGACGATCAGTATCCGGAGTCCGTAGCAATGTCGAGTGCACACAGCGTCCTGATCACCGGAGCCGGCAGCGGCATCGGCCGCGGTATCGCAGAATCACTCGCCGGCCAGGGCCACCACATTATCTGCACCGATCTCGATGCGGCAGCTGCAGCGCAGACAGCAGCGTTGATCGCATCGACGGGCGGCTCGAGCGAGGCCCATGCGCTCGATGTCACCTCCGATGATTCGGTCGCGGCCGTGCTGTCGGGGTGCAGCCGGCCGATCGATGTGCTGGTCAACAATGCCGGTCTGCAGCATGTTGCGCGGCTTGAGGATTTTCCAATTGACAAGTGGGACCTGCTGATCCAGGTGATGCTGGTCGGAACGGCACGACTCAGCCGCGCGGTATTGCCGGGCATGCGCGCGCGCAGTTTCGGTCGCATCATCAATATCGGCTCGATCCATTCCCTGGTCGGCAGTCGCTACAAGAGCGCCTACGTAGCTGCCAAACATGGGCTGATCGGTTTCGGCAAGGTGATCGCATTGGAAACCGCCGATACCGATATCACAATCAATACGATCTGCCCGACCTATGTGCTGACGCCCCTGGTAGAAAAGCAGATTGCCGATCAGGCGCGCAGCAACGGCATTCCCGAGGCGCAAGTGATCAGCGAGATCATGCTCAAGCCGATGCCCAAGGGCGTCTTCATCAGCTTCGAGGAACTGGCTGGCATCACCGGTTTCCTGATCTCCGCGGTGGCACGCAATATCACCGGCCAGTGCATCGTGGTCGACGGTGGCTGGACCGTGCAATAGTGTCAGCAGTATCACTACTGCACGTGCTGGCGCCTCGCCGTGCGCGCAATCCATGGGTCGCCCGGACATGACGCGCCTGCTGATCGCCGATGACCATCCGCTGTTCCGGCTCGCCCTGGTCCAGGCGGTGCGCGAAATCATGCCCGATGTGATCCTGTTCGAGGCCGATACCCTGATGGCGGCGCGTGCCCAACTGGCTGCGCAACCCGATATCGACCTGGTCCTGCTCGATTTGCATATGCCGGGCAATCGCGGCCTTATGGGACTGGTCGAATTGCGTGCCGAGTATCCCGGTGTTGCAGTTGCACTGATCTCGGCCAATGATGATCCGGCGGTGATCCGTCGCGCGCTGAACTACGGTGCTGCCGGCTACATCCCCAAGCGCGCCGATCTCAATGCCATCAAGGTCGGGCTGCGTGCCGTGTTGAACTGCGAAGAATACGTTCCCGAAGATCTACGCGCTGCGGTCGCTGCAGGTCAAAGTTCAAACGCCGATCGCGAGTTGGCGCTGCGTCTGGCCACGCTGACACCGCAGCAATTGCGGGTGCTCGTGCTGGTCGCCGAAGGCCAGCTCAACAAGCAGATTGCCGATGCGCTGTCGATCCAGGAGCGCACGGTCAAGGCACACCTGACCTCGATCTTCGAGAAGCTCGGCGTGCGCAATCGCACCCAGGCCAGCGCGATCCTGCATCAGCTGGAAACCGGCGATCCGGCCCGGCTGGTCTGAGTTTGCTCGCTCAGTTTTTTCGCGCCCGCGAGAACGCATCGGCGAGCGCATTGCCGATCGGTGCAGCCGGCTTGCCCGGCGCTGGCTTGGCAGGAAATTCGCGGCGCTGACTGGCGCCGCGCTCATCGCGCCGTCCCGGTGCCGTCTCGCGCTCGGCGCGCGCCTCACCGATCGGATCATCCAGACGCATGGTCAGTGCCGCGCGCTTGCGAACCAAATCGACATCGATCACCTTGACCTTGACGATATCGCCCGCCTTCACGATTTCGCGCGGGTCCTTGACGAAGCGGTTCGATAGCGCCGAGACATGGACCAGACCATCCTGGTGCACACCGATGTCGACGAAGGCACCGAAGGCAGCGACATTGGTCACCCGGCCTTCGAGCACCATGCCGGGGCGCAGGTCCTTCAGCTCGTCAATGCCCTCGGCAAAACTCGGCGTGACGAACTCGGGGCGCGGATCGTGGCCGGGCTTCTCCAGCTCGCGCAGGATGTCCTGCACGGTCGGCAGGCCGAATTTCTCGTCGATGTAGTGCTTTGGATCGAGCTTGCGAATGAACGCGCTGTCGCCGATCAGGCCATGAATGTCGCGACCGCTGCGGGCGACGATGCGCTCGACCACCGGATAGGCCTCGGGGTGCACCGAGGAGGCATCAAGCGGGTGCTCGCCGCCGCGGATGCGCATGAAGCCCGCAGCCTGCTCGAAGGCCTTGTCGCCCAGGCGCGGCACCTTCAGCAATTGTCTGCGCGAGGTAAAGGCACCATGGCTGTCGCGGAACTTCACTACATTTTCGGCAACACTGGCCGACAAACCGGCGACGCGGGCGAGCAAGGCGCTCGATGCGGTGTTGAGATCAACGCCGACACCATTGACGCAATCCTCGACGCGCGCGTCGAGCGCGCGCGCCAGCTTCACCTGATTGACGTCGTGCTGATACTGGCCGACACCGATCGCCTTGGGATCGATCTTGACCAGTTCGGCCAGCGGATCCTGCAGGCGCCGGGCGATTGACACCGCACCGCGCAGGCTGACATCCATATCCGGAAATTCCTTCGATGCCAGCTCCGAAGCCGAATACACCGAGGCGCCGGCTTCGCTGACCACGACCTTGGCGAGCTTCAGTTCGGGATGCTTGCGTATCAACTCGGCGACCAGCTTCTCGGTCTCGCGGCCGCCGGTGCCGTTGCCGATCGCGATCAGCTGTACACCCAGTTGTTTGCAGCCGACGGCCAGTTGGGCGAGCGCCTCGTCCCAGCGATTCATCGGCGCATGCGGAAAAATCGTGCCGGTGGTCAGTACCTTGCCGGTGGCATCGACGACGGCAATCTTGACGCCGGTGCGCAGGCCGGGATCGAGCCCGAGCACGACCTTGGGTCCGGCCGGCGCGGCCAGCATCAGATCCTTCAGATTGTCGCCGAAGACGCGGATGGCTTCGTCCTCGGAACGCTCACGGGCACGGCCGAAAAGATCCAGTGTCAGATGCAGATGCAATTTGACCCGCCAGGTGAGTCGGCAGGTTTCCAGCAACCAGGCATCGGCGGCGCGACCGCGGTCTTTGACACTGGCGGCCACCGCGACCATGCCTTCGGCCAGGGCATGACCGGCGGCAGCGATCTCGTCCATCGGGACTTCGCTCGCGGCGGCGCGGGTATTGACGCTGCCGGTTCGCGGCACCAGTTCGAGATCGAGCACGCCCTCGTTGCGTGCGCGCATCAGGGCGAGCATGCGATGCGAGGGAATCGCGCAGATGGTTTCGAAGTGATCGAAATAGTCGCGGTACTTGGCGCCTTCGGTTTCCTTACCGGCGACCAGGCGCGTGCGGATCAGGCCGCTGTCCCAAAGCCATTCGCGCAGGTTGCCGACCAGTGCGGGATTCTCCGAATGACGCTCCATCAGGATCTGGCGCGCGCCATCGAGGGCCGCCTTGATATCAGCAACGCCCTTGTCGGCATCGACATAGCCGGCAGCGACCACGGTCGGCTCCAGGCTGGGATCACCGGCGAGCGCATCGGCGAGCGGTTCCAGCCCGGCCTCGCGCGCGATCTGGGCCTTGGTCCGACGCTTGGGCTTGTAGGGCAGATAGAGATCCTCGAGCCGCGACTTGGTGTCGGCGGCCAGGATGTCAGAGCGCAGGGTATCGCTGAGCTTGCCCTGCTCCTCGATGCTGGCGAGGATTCCGGCGCGCCGATCCTCGAGCTCACGCAGATAGCTCAGCCGCTCTTCCAAGGTCCGCAGCTGGATATCGTCGAGCCCGCCAGTGACTTCCTTTCGATAGCGTGCAATGAACGGCACGGTGGCGCCCTCATCGAGCAGGCCGATGGCGGCGGTTACCTGGGAATGCTGGGCGGAAATTTCTTCGGCGATACGTTGCGCAATGGACGGCATGAAGCGGGGCGCTCCTGAGGAGATCAGCACGGAAGGAAAACTGGCGCCGACGGCGCCGCTGCGCGTAGCGCGACGGATTACATTCTCGGCCAGCCGGGCATGTCGATCAATCTTGTATCGGCGGTCCGATTGTGTTGGCGGTTGACATCTGGGGGTCGATCCAGCCCGCTGCAATGGCTGCGGCCAGATCGTCCGCGTCATCGATATCGAACTGCAAATCAGAAAATTCCAGACGGCCAAGACGTTCGAGTGGCACGGCGCGCAGCGCATCGCGCAGACCGCGATCTCCATGCATGGCGGCAGACTGCGCAAGCAGCTCCGCGGACACCACGGCGGGTATTCCAGGCAGCCCTTGATGCAGGATCGCGGCACAGCCCGAACTGGCCCCGGCCGACGCTCGCAGCAAGGCCTGCAGATGCCGCAGCTCCAGCGCCGGCTGATCGCAGCCGAGCAGCAGGCTGGGACGTGGATCAGCGGACAGGGCATCGGCCGCACAGTTGAGACTGGTCGACAGGCCAGCGCGCCAGTCGACATTCTCGATCAGCTCGGCCTCGATATCGGCAAGCACGGGGCGTATTCGCTGCGCGGCTCCGCCCAGCACAATCAGCAGTCGATGCGGCCGGGTCGCAGCGGCCAGCCGGGCACAGCGATGAATGAGACTTTCGCCGGCGCGTCGCAGCAATTGTTTGGGCTGGCCGAGGCGCAGACTGCCACCCGCGGCCAGCACCACACAGTTGTGTCCCGATTCAATGGCCATGCAGGCGCGCGTGCAGCTGGGCGGCGATCGAAAGCGCGATCGCTTCAGCACCCGAGCCACCGAGATCCAGTCCCACCGGCGCCTGCAGTCTCGGCGCGAGCGCCGCGCGCTGCTCGACAGTCAGCAGCTTGAACAGATCGTCGCGGCGACGCGGAGGACCGAGCAGACCGATGAAGCAGAGGTCACCGTCCGCGAGCGCGACCAGAGCCTGCCGGTCGAGATCGAAATGATGGTGCATCACCAGCGCAGCATCGAAGGCCCGGCCTTGAACCGTCTGCAAGCCCTGTTCGATCGAAGCGAGCAGGGCGTGATCGGCCAACTCGAGCTGGCGGTGCCAACGTTCGCGTCGCTCGATCACCGTGCTGTACCAGCCAAGCGCATGCAGCTGTGGCAGCAGCAGAGCAGTCTCCGGCCCGCAGCCCAGAATCAGGACCGAGGGCGGTGGCGCCAGCCTGATCCGTCCGGCAACTGCGATCCCATCCTGCAACGGGTCGAGGCGCGGCAGCCGCCACTCGCGCGCCTGCCTGCCGACCTGCCAATAGAGCAATCCGGCATCGTCCAGTTCGATGACGAGATTGCCACCGCCGGCACTCCAGGATTCGATCAGTTGATCAGCGCCGGCCATTGCTGCCAGCGGCAGCAGCAATAGCCGCAGTCTTCCGCGACAGCCGATGGCCGATCCGGCGAACAGATCCTCGTCATCACGGGTATCGATGCTCATCACAGCAAAGCCCAGACTGGCGCTGACCTGATCGGCCCGCCGCTGAATCTCCGGTTCGAGACAGCCACCGCTGAGCCAGCCCTGGGCATGACCCTCGCCACCGAACCAGGCCATCGCGCCGGCTTTCGCATAAGTCGAGCCTTCGGTCTCCAGCACTATCACCAGGCAGGCAGCGTCGCGATCCCGAACACTGCACTGGGCGGCCTCGAGTACGCCGCGCAAGGCCCCCGGTCGGGCAGCGGGCGGCGCGGTCGCCGAGCTTTCATTCTGTTTCATGCGTTGGTTCGGCTATGACGCGTGTTACGCGACGGCGGCTCGATTGTTGGACGATGACGGCGGCAAAGCAACGCCGCGCGCACTTCCGCGTCCGACGTTGACCCGGCGCGCGTTGCACCGGAGTAAGATTGTTGCATCCCGCCCGTCCGAGGAACCGCCATGAAACTGAGCGTGAATGGATCCGTGCATGAGGTGTCTGCGCCAGCGGATATGCCGCTGCTGTGGGTACTGCGCGACCTGATCGGATTGACCGGCACCAAATTTGGCTGTGGCATTGCGCAGTGTGGTGCCTGCACCGTACATGTCGATGGCACGCCAGTGCGCTCCTGCGTTACCCCGGCCAGCGCTGCCGAAGGCAAGACCATCACCACGATCGAGGGGCTTTCGGCCGATGGCAGTCATCCGGTACAACGCGCCTGGACCGAGATCGATGTGGTGCAGTGCGGCTACTGCCAGTCCGGACAGATCATGTCGGCGGTCGCCCTGCTGGCCGCCAAGCCCGATCCCAGCGACGCCGATATCGATGCGGCGATGAGCGGCAATATCTGTCGTTGTGGCACCTATCAGCGCGTGCGCGCCGCGGTCCACAAGGCCGCCGAACTGACCAAGTCCTGATCGAACGGGGCGCCGATGCGCGCCGAATTCTGTGGAGGTGCCCGATGACTGCTCTCGTTCCGACGTCGCGACGTGATTTCCTGAAGCAGACGGCATGGGCCGGAGGCGCTTTGGTCATTGCTTTTGTGGTGCCCTCGGCCAATCGCTTCGCGCAGGCACAGGAGATTGGGACTGCGACGGCCATGCCGTTCGCCCCCAATGCCTTTCTGCGCATCGCGGCCGATGACAGCGTCACCGTGTTGTTGGCGCATTCCGAGATGGGGCAGGGCATCTGGACCAGTCTGCCGATGCTGATCGCCGAGGAACTGGATGCCGACTGGGGCAAGCTCCGTGTCGAGCACGCGATCGCGGCGCCGGCCTATGCACACGCCATGTTCGGCATGCAGATGACCGGCGGCTCGTCGACGATTTCGTCCGAGTTTGATCGCTATCGCCAGGCCGGTGCGATGGCGCGCGCGCTCCTGGTCCAGGCTGCGGCCGCGCGCCTGGGCGTCGCGGTTGCCGACTGCCGCACTGAGAACGGCAAGGTCATCGCCGGCGAGCAGAGCCTGCGCTACGGCGAACTGGTCGAGGACGCCAGCAAGCTCAAGGCACCCGCCAGTGTGGCGCTCAAGGAGCCGAAGGACTGGAAACTGATCGGCAAGGGCAGCCGCCGACTCGACTCACCCGAAAAGATCACCGGCCGTGCCGGTTTCGGTATCGATGTGCGCTTCGAGGGTCTGCTCACGGCGGTGGTACTGCGCGCGCCGATCTTTGGTGGCAGCGTCAAGTCGGTCGACAGCACGGCCGCAAAGCAGGTACCGGGTGTGCAAAAAATAGTCCAGGTTCCGAGCGGCGTCGCCGTGGTCGCCGATCACTACTGGGCGGCGAAGCTCGGCCGCGACGCGCTCGTAGTGGAATGGGAGCCCGGTCCGAACGCTGCGCTCGACAGTGACGCGCTACGTCTGCAGTTTCGCGCAATGGCTGCCAGCGATGGCCTCATGGTAGCGAACGTCGGTGATGCCGCCTCCGCCCTCACGGCAACCGAGGCCGTGCTCGAGGCGGAATACTTTGTGCCCTATCTGGCGCATGCGCCGATGGAACCGCTCAATTGCACCGTCAAGATCGAACCTGAGTCTTGCGAGATATGGACCGGCACCCAGTTCCAGACCCTGGACCAGATGGTGGCTGCCCAGATCACCGGTTTGAAGCCCGAGCAGGTTCGCGTCAACACGACTTTTCTCGGCGGTGGCTTCGGCCGCCGGGCGACGCCGGTTTCCGACTTCGTGACCGAGGCGGTGCATGTTGCGAAGGCAGCTGGCGCGCCGGTCAAGACCGTCTGGAGCCGTGAAGACGATATCCGCGGTGGCTACTATCGGCCGATGTATCTGCATCGCGCGCGCATCGCGCTCGATGGCGAAGGAATTCCAGCAGCCTGGGACCACACCATCGTCGGTCAATCGATTCTCGCCGGCACGCCGTTCGAGGCGATGATGGTGAAGGACGGCATCGATTCAACCTCGACCGAAGGTATCGCCGACTCGGCGTATCTCAAGGCAGTCGCCCATCATCGGGTGCAATTGCACTCGCCAAGCACCGGCATTCCTGTGCTCTGGTGGCGCTCGGTCGGCCACACCCATACCGCCTTCGTGATGGAAACCCTGGTCGATGAGCTGGCAACGCGGGCGGGCCAGGATCCGCTCGCCTACCGAAGGCTGTTGCTGAAGGATCATCCGCGTCATCTGGGTGTGCTGAATCTGGCCGCAGAGAAGATTGGCTGGGATACCAGCAAACCTCTGGTTGGTCGCGCCCGCGGCATTGCTGTGCATGAGTCCTTCGGCAGCTTTGTCGCCGAGATCGCCGAGGTTTCGATCGAACAGGGAAAGATCCGCGTGCATCGCGTGGTCGCTGCGATCGACTGCGGTATTGCTGTCAACCCCGATGGCGTGGTTGCCCAGCTCGAATCGGCGATTGCGTTCGGGCTCGGCGCCGCGTTGTACAGCAGCCTGAGCTTCAAGGACGGCCGCGTGCAGGAGTCGAACTTCCATGACTACCGGGTACTGCGGCTGAGCGAGATGCCGCTGATCGAAGCGCACATTGTGCCCAGCTCCCTGCCACCCAGTGGCGTCGGCGAGCCGGGCACCCCGCCGATCGCGCCTGCGGTTGCCAATGCGATTGCCGCCCTGACCGGGCAGCGGCTGCGCGAGCTTCCGCTGCGCCCCACTGCCTGAGGAGACCGTCATGCCGAATCGCATACTGATCTGCGTCGCCCTGGCCCTGCTGATCGCCGGCTGCGGCCCGTCCGCCGAAAAGAAGGCAGCAGGCATCAAGGCCTTCGCCAGTGTTCAACAAGTGCTGCAACATCCGCGTTGCCAGAACTGTCACATCGAAGGCGACGCGCCGCTGCAATTTGACAGTGGGCTGGTGCATGCGCAGAACGTGGTGCGCGGCGATGCCGGCATGGGCGCGCCCGGCCTGCCCTGCAGCAGCTGTCATGGCGAACGCAATGCGCCTGCGAGCTACGGCCCACTGGCCCCGCCCGGCGCTCCGCACTGGAAGCTGCCGCCGCCCAATCAGAAAATGGCCTGGCTGGGGTTGTCCAGCGCTGCGCTGTGCAGTCGACTCAAGGACCCGGCACAGAACGGTGGCCGCGATCTGGCAGCCCTGTTGCAGCATGTCAGCGAAGATGCCCTCGTGCTCTGGGGCTGGAATCCGGGCGGCACGCGTGCCCCGGTCGCGATGCCGCACGCTGAGTTCGTAGTTGCCTTCAAGACATGGGTGGATGCCGAAGGGCCCTGCCCGACCCGCTGAATCGCCGGGCGCCACCTACTCAGTCGGCGTGGGCTTCAAGCAGTTCGCGTACGCGCCCCGCCACCGCGGCCGCCGCGCTGTCGGCCGCTGACTGCTCCAGCAAAGGCGCGCCAGCTTCGAGCAGCGACCGGGCCAGATCGATCTGTGCCGTCAGTGCGGCAGCTTCGGCGCGTGCCATCAACAGCGGCAGACTTCCGGGGAAGCCACGTGCCGCCAACTCCTGCGGTGCGCCCAACTCTGCTGCCTGGGCGCCATGGCGGGCGGTTTCCAGCCACCAGCGCAGAACCAGACTCTCGCCAACACCGAATCGATTCGGCGAGCGGCGCATCTGCTCATGCGCCTGAGCGAACAAGGCCGCGGCCTCGACGCCTTTGCCCTCAGCATCGCGTTGACGGGCGCGGACGAGCGATTGCAGAAAGCGAACGTCCTCGCGCTTGGTGCTGACGATGAATTGTCCGAGCATCTCATCGGCCGCCGACAGCGCCGCAATATCCTGACCATGGATCAGCGCAAGTGACCGGTAAATATCGCGGCTTGCCCGCGACAAGTCATCGTTGTCCGGAATCAGCCGGCTCAGTTCGGCGTCGATACCGGCAAGTCCGTCGCGGCGCAGCAGGACGCCAGAAAACTGCGAAAATCTCCGCAGCTCGTACTGCGCCAGCAATCCGGTTGGGGCAAGTTTCAGGGTCTTGTCGAACACCGCAAGCGCCTCGAGCTCGCGTCCGCGCGCCGAAAGAATTTGCGCCTCAGTGGCGGCGAGCGACATGATTTCGTCAGGGGTCTTTGCCGTGTGCTCGGCAAGCGCTCGCTCGCTATCGGCATAGCGGCCCTGTCGCAGGTGGAGATTGACCAAGGCAGCGGTGAGCTCAACGGATTCCTGGCGGCCCAGTGCGTCCAGCAGGATCTCTTCGGCCGCCTCAAATTCACCGCGGCGACTGAGCAAGGTGACCATCTGGTTGGCTGTTGCTGTCTCTTCCGGGTGGGCCAGGCGATAACTCGCCAATGCGGCAATCGCTCCGGTTTCATCGCCGGTCAAACTCTTGAGTCTGGCAAGCTGGAGCAGGGCGTAATCGTTGGCCGGCCCAAGCGCGTAGAGCGCCTCATATTGTTCAATCGCAGCGCCCAGCGTGTCCGGATTCATTGCAAGCATGCCGGCATACATTGAGCGCGCATTGGCGTCGTTCGGAAACATATCGACGCAACCCTTGGCGATTCGCTGAGAGCGCTCGGACTGATTGGCGTAGGCGGCGTGATTGGCGCGCACGACACACTGCAGAATCGGTGTGAGTCGATGCAGATTGGCCATGGCTTTCGCGTAGCCCGCCTTGGCGAGTTCGAAACTGCCCATGGTCTGGCCCAGCATCGCCACCCGAATCGCCGCCATGGCGAAATCCGGATCGCTCTCGCTGGCGCGCTGCGCCTTCTGCAGGGCTACCGTGTAGTCCTCCTTCACCATCAACACGTGATCGGATTCGAAAAATGCCGCGAGCGCTTCCGGCGACGGAGTGAGCAGTTCGGCAACCGGCAGGTCGTCGTCGCCCTCGGCCCGCTCGGCGCTGAGATCCAGATGCGGCTTGATGGCCGTACTCGCGTTGTCGACGAGTTGAAACAGCGGCTCATTGCTCGCCTCGAATGCATACAAGCGCTTGAGCGGCTCGACCTGGTGCACTTCGATGCGCGCGCTGGTGGCCAGCGCAGTACCCGATACTTTTCCGGTGATGAAGTAGCGCGCGCCCGCGCCCTTGGCCTGACGGGCGAGCAGGCCCAGAGGAATGACGCCCTCGCCCTTCAAGTATGCAGCGCGGATTTCGGGGTTCCACTGGAATGAGAGGGTCAGAAACCGATGCTGTGACAGATCGATCATCAGACTCTCGGCGACGCCGATGCCCAGCCATTCGGGCGACGCTGGATCGCTCACCGTAAACGGTCCCACCGCGACGGCGCGAATCAGATCCAGCCGGGGCCGCTCGCGCAGCACGCTGGCGCCCTCGTCATCGACGCTGGCAACCTGCACAGTGGCGCCGCCGAGCTCGCGGCCGGCAAAGCCCGCGTACAGTCCGCCAGCGAGCAAAACGGCGTAGACGAGGCCAACCAATCCATCGCGCCAGCGCAGGCCGGGCGTGCCGTCGGGTGCGCCGAGCTTCCAGCCCACCCACATCGCCAGCGGCAACAGACCGAGCAGACAGAGCAACAGCATGTCGACCAGGGCGTCACCAAGATGGTAGCGACTGGCGAAAAAATCCAGGCTCTCGATCAGGCCCCAGCTGATGCCGATGTAGAGCACCAGATTGCGCCAGACGCCGCGCTCACGCAGTTGGTTCCAGAAACTCATGCTTGCTCCCGATCGATGGACCCGGCACTCAGGCCGAGCGTCGATGCGAATGGATGGACATCAGCAAGCCGAATCCGGCGAGCAGACTGACCGCACTGGTCCCGCCATAACTTACCAGCGGCATGGGCACGCCGACCACGGGCAACAGACCGGCGATCATGCCGCCGTTGACCATCACATAAACGAAGAACGTCATGCTGATCGAACCGGCAATCAGTCGCGACCAGGTGTCGCGCGCGTTCGCGGCGATCCAGAGTCCGCGGCCGATGATGAAAACATAGACCAGCATCAGCAGGATCACACCGATCAAGCCAAACTCTTCCGAGTACACCGCGAAAATGAAATCGGTGGTGTGCTCGGGAAGAAAATCCAGTCGGGCCTGGGTCGAGCCCATCCAGCCCTTGCCGAACAATCCGCCCGAGCCGACTGCGATCTTTGACTGGATGATGTTCCAGCCCAGACCGAGCGGATCGGATTCGGGATCGATCATCATGCGCACTCGGTTGCGCTGGTACTCGTGCATGAAATGCCAGAGCACCGGCAGGGCCGCCGCCGCGCCTGCGAAGATCAGCAGGATCCGCCGCCAACCGAGGCCGGCCAGAAACACCACGAATGCTCCGCTGGCCGCGACCAGCACCGCGGTGCCAAGATCGGGCTGCTTGGCAATCAGCACGGCCGGTACACTGATCAACACGGCGCAGGCGAACAGGTCACGCCAGCGTGGCGGCAGGGCGCGTGTGTGCAGATACCAGGCGACCATCATCGGCAGCGCCAGTTTCGCCAACTCGGAAGGTTGGAAACGGAGCACGCGCAGATCGAGCCAGCGATTGGCGCCGCGGCCTTCGCCGAGCACCAGTACCAGCACCAGCAGAATCAAGGTGCCAAAGAAAAACCACGGCGTCAGTGTACGGAACCACATCGGAGGGATCCGCGAGAACACCAGCATGACGGCAAAACCCAGCCCCATCCGCAATGCCTGGTTGACAACCTGACGCGGGCTTTCCGCGCTGGCGCTGTACAGCGTCATCAGGCCAACCGCGCAGACGAGGAGCAAGGCAAACAGCAGCGGCAGATCGATCCGCGCGCGTCGCCAGAGCTGACCGAGCCGGGCCTCAATCGGATCAAGGAGGTCGCGATCGATCATCGCAGCGGCTCCGCCGGCGCGGCATCCAACAGCTCGACGGGATCGAGTTCCTCGGCCGTTTCGATGTCGGGGTACTGTCCCGGCGCAGTACCACCAACCAGGTATTGATCGAGGATCCGGCGGGCCACCGGTGCCGCGGCAAGCGAACCACTGTCGCCGTGCTCGACTACCACCATCAAGGCAATGCGCGGCGCCTCGGCCGGCGCGAAGGCGATGAACAGAGCACGATTGCGGTACTCCTCGGGCGCGTCTGCAGAGCCCGCTGCGGTGCGGCGGGCTCGACTGACGCGTTGTGCGGTGCCGGATTTTCCGGCGATTTTATACGGCGCATCGCGGCCAAACGCGCGGCCGGTACCGGTCGGACCGTGCATCACCGCGATCATGCCCTCATGCACGGCCTTCAGATGTTCCGCGTCGCTGATCACCGAGGCGATCGGCAAGGACAATTTGGTGGGGACGATCGGCGCGTCGAAACCTTCCTGGGTCGCCCGCAGCAGATGGGGCCGATGGCGCACGCCATCGCCGGCCAGGGTCGCCAATGCACTCGCCAATTGCATCGGCGTGACCACCCAATAGCCCTGCCCGATACCGGCGATCACGGTCTCTCCGGGATACCAGGACTTGCCGAAGCGCTGCTGCTTCCATTCGCGCGAGGGCAACACGCCGGTCGACTCGCCATCGAGATCAATGCCACTTAACTGACCGAAGCCAAATTGCGCGAGGTAGGTGCTCATGCGATCGATGCCGGCATCGCTGGCCAACTGGTAGTAGTAGGTGTTGACCGATTGCGCCAACGACTCGCGCAGATCGATCCGACCATGCCCGCCCTTGCGCCAATCGCCATAACTCTGGCTCTGACCGGGAAGGTGAAAACTGCCAGTCGAGAATACCGTGTCCTCGGGTCGGCGCAGGCCCAGCTCCAACCCGGCCAGTGCATAGAACGGCTTGATCGTCGAACCCGGCTCGTAGCCGCCGCGCAGCGCGCGATCGAACTGCGGCTGATGCGGTGCCGCCACAAGCGCCGCGTAAGCCGGACGCGAAATGCCATTGACGAAGGGATTGGGATCGAAGCTCGGCTGGCTGACCATGCACAGCACCTCGCCATTGCGTGGATCGATCGCCACCGCCACGCCAGCACGACCCTCCAGGGCTTCGATCGCGGCACGCTGCAGTCGTGCATCCAGACTAAGGTGCAGGATCTGTCCCGGCTTGGGCGGTACACGTTCCAGAACACGCAGGGCGCGGCCCTCGGCATTGGTCTCGATGCGCTCATAACCTACTTCGCCGAGCAGGATGTCCTCATATCTGCGCTCGATCCCGGTCTTGCCGATATGGGTGGTTGCGCTATAGCGCGGATCCTCCAGGCGATCGCTGTCCTCGGCACCGATGCGACCCACGTAACCGACCACATGGGCAAGATCGGCACCCATCGGGTAGTAACGCTTCAGGTAGGGCACGACCTCGACACCGGGAAAGCGATGGCGATTGACGGCAAAGGTGGCGACTTCGTCCTCGCTGAGATGAAAGCGCAGCGGCAGGCTATGGAAGCGTCGTCGCGTTTTGCGCAATGCATCGAAGCGTTCGCGATCGTCAGCATCGATTGGCAACACGGTGCCGAGTTCGTCAACCACGCGAGCAACGTCGCCGGCCTGTTCCGGAATCAATTCGAGCCGATACTCGAGCACGTTTTCGGCGAGCAGCAGACCGTTGCGATCGTAGATCAGCCCACGACTGGGCGGCAACGGCCGCGACTTGACGCGATTGGCCTCGGAGCGGGTATTGAGTTCATCGTGACGCAGGATCTGCAACCAGACATAGCGCCCGATCAGCAGGATGATAAAGCCGATGATAATCAGGAACCCTTGAGTCGCGCGCGCGCTGAAAATCTGCGCCTCGACCACCACATCCTTCAGCAGACGCTGTTCAGGGCGGAAAACGCGGCGGATCGGGCGGAAGGCCACTCAGGCTTCTCGCGGACGGTTGCGCCGACGCAGGTCATCGAGCATCAGGAATAACCATGGCCAGAGCAGGGCGCCGACGATCGGCGCCATCCAGAACTGCCAGTCGATGGCGATATCCCCCGCGATGCTCCGGATCGCCAGGGTGAGCACTCGATCATTGAGCAGGATGGCCAGCACCGCCAGGGCCTGCTGCCACATCGGGAAAAAACGCAGGCGTGCGCGGAAGCGCAACAGAATGAAGGCGATGGCAACCAGGCGGAACGCGTGTTCACCGAGCAGGGTGCCAATCAGCACGTCCTGGCTGAGTCCGAGCGCGAAGGCCGTGCCGAGGCCGATGCGTTCGGGCGCTTCCAGCGTCCACCAGATCACCAACAAACCCAGCCAGAACGGGCGATACGGTCGCCAGGCCTCGGGTATCGCAACCACGGTGAGGACCAGACCAAGCAACAGGCTGATCCAGAACAACCATCCGCCCTCGCGCAGGCGGCTCATCGCCTTGCCTCGCTGCTCGCCGGCGCGCTGGGATCCTCGGTGGCCGGCGGGGCATCGATCACCGTTATCGACTCCGGCTCGGCGGAGGACTCCGGTGTTTCCAGATAGTTCAGCAAGAGCACCTGGTTGCCGCGCGTAAGTCCGGCCAGCGGCGTGGCCTCGGCGATGGCGAAAGTAGCCGAATCGTCGCCGCGCACATTGCGGATCTCAGCGACCGGAATGCCGCCAGGAAAGTGCCCGCCGAGTCCCGAGGTCAGCAACTGGTCGCCGACCACGATATCGGCACTGAACGGGATATGCGGCAGTTCCAGGCGATCGACTTCACCGGTGCCATAGGCGATGGCACGCAGGCCATTGCGTGCGACGCGTACCGGGATGGCATGGCCAGGATCGGTGATCATGATCACTTCGGCGCGATTTGCCAGCGGTTCGAGTACCTGGCCGATCAGGCCGTGCGCGTCCATGACGGCTTGGCCGCTGCGCACGCCCTGATCACTGCCCTGATCGATCAGCAGGCGATGGCGATAGGGATCCAGATCGACTTCGAGCAGACCGGCCAACTGGGCGCGCAGGCTGAGCCGGTTGCGCGCCTCAAGCAGGGCACGCAGGCGATTGTTTTCTTCGCCCATGTTGTCGATCTGGCTCAGGCCGGCCTGGGCGAGCAGCAATTGCTGGCGCAGTTCGGCGTTTTCGCGAACCAGGCCAGCGCGCTCCGCCACCGCATCACGAGCACCGCGGCCCATTCGCACCGGTGCCATGGCCAGCCAGTATGCAGGTGCGGCGAGCCCGGCTATCCGTCGCTGGATTCCGGCCAGGGCATCGCTGCGATGATCGACCGCCATCAGCGCCGCGGCAATGGCCAGGTAGCCGATCAGCCGCAGCGTGCCCGAACTTTGTTCGCTGAACAGGGCGGGATTTTCGCTATTGCGCAATGCCTGATCTCTGCGGTGCAAGCGTGCCGCTCGCGAGCGTAAAGTTCATCGGTTCCGGGTCGGCAAGCGGCACGCTTGCCATGCACTCCCTGTGCCCGGTTTGGCGGCTGCGGCCGCCGCAGTCACGCCCTATTCGGGCGAGAAGAACTCGTTGCCGTGCATATCGATCAACTCGAGTGCGCGACCACCGCCGCGCGCCACGCAGGTCAGCGGGTCGTCGGCAACGTGAACGGCAAGCCCGGTCTCTTCCGAAATCAGGCGATCGAGATCGCGCAACAGGGCTCCGCCACCGGTGAGCACGATACCGCGCTCGGCGACGTCCGAACAAAGCTCCGGCGGAGTTTGTTCAAGTGCGGAGCGCACGGCACCGACGATGCCGGCCAGCGGTTCGTGCAGGGCTTCGAGGATTTCATTCGAGTTGATCGTGAACTGGCGCGGTACGCCCTCGGCAAGATTGCGCCCGGACACCTCGATCTCGCGGACGTCGGCCTGCGGAAACGCGCAGCCGATCTCGATCTTGATGCGCTCGGCGGTCGATTCGCCGATCAGGGTGCCGTGATTGCGCCGCACATAGTTGATGATTGCCTCGTCGAACCGGTCGCCACCAATGCGCACGCTTTGTGCGTAGACGATGCCGTTCAGCGAGATCACTGCGACTTCCGAGGTGCCGCCGCCAATATCCAGCACCATCGAGCCCTTGGCCTCGTGCACCGGGATGCCGGCGCCAATCGCGGCCGCCATCGGCTCGACGATCAGGAATACGTCACGGGCGCCAGCGGACTCGGCGGATTCCTTGATGGCACGTTTCTCGACCTGGGTTGAGCCGTACGGCACGCAGATCAGCACGCGTGGACTGGGCCTCAGAAAGCGCGACTGATGCACTTTCTTGATGAATTGCTGCAGCATTTCCTCCGCCATGGTGAAGTCGGCGATCACGCCATCCTTCATCGGTCGGGTGGTGACGATGCTGCCCGGGGTGCGGCCGAGCATGCGCTTGGCCTCGGTACCCACCGCCGCGACACGGCGTCGGCCGCCGCCGAAATCCTGTCGGATCGCGACCACCGAGGGTTCATTCAGCACGATACCCTGCCCGCGCGCGTAGATCAGGGTATTGGCAGTACCCAGATCGATGGATAGATCATTGGAGAAGATGCCGCGCAGGCTCTTGAACATGGCGCAGACCTTGAATTGGGAAGGAAGTTTGTAACGGGTAATTCAATGCTTTTGCAGCACTTGCTGCGAAAGGGCGGGAACTGTATCTGGCGGGGCATTGCCCCACAAGGCGATTCGTGCTCAAAATTGCGGTCTTCTTTGAGGCAGACACATGCATATCGACAATGCCGGTCTGGACCGCCTGGCGCGCCTGGCGCGCCTGGGTTTGGACGACGGGGAACGTGAGCGGCTGATGGCCGGCATCGAGAGTGTGCTGGACATGGTATCTGCCCTGCGTAATGTAGACGTTAACGCGGTGTTGCCGATGGCACATCCGCACGACGCCCATCTGCGCCTGCGCGCCGATGCAGTCGACGATTGCGACCGTCAGGCCGCACTCGAGCAGATCGCCCCGCAGATGCAGTCGGGCCTGTACCTGGTGCCGAAGGTGATCGAATGAGCGGGCTTCGCTTTGCCGATATCGCAGCCTGGCGCGCAGCGGCTGCCGATCAGGACATTGTCGCGGTCGCCCGCGCCATGGCCGAAGCCGCGCAGCCTGAACTGAACGCGCTGATCAGCCTGGCGCCGCCGGCGGCGACGACGACGACCGGCGCGCTGGCCGGTATTCCGTTTGCGCACAAGGATCTGTTCTGCACCAAGGGACTGCGCACGACGGCCGGTTCGAGGATGCTGACTGATTTCGTACCGCCCTACGACGCCACCGTCGCAGTGCGGCTCAATCAGGCCGGTGCCGTCTGCATCGGCAAGGCCAATATGGACGAGTTCGCGATGGGCTCGTCGAACGAGAACAGCGCCTTCGGTGCAGTGCGCAATCCCTGGGATCTGACACGCGTGCCGGGTGGATCGTCAGGCGGGTCGGCAGCCCTGGTTGCGGCCGGCATCGTGCCGTTCGCCACCGGCTCGGACACCGGCGGCTCGGTACGCCAACCGGCGGCATTCTGCGGCGTCACCGGCTTCAAGCCCAGCTACGGACGGGTCTCGCGCTACGGCATGATCGCCTTTGCCTCCAGCCTGGATCAGGCCGGGGTGATTGCGCGCCATGCCCGCGACTGTGCCGAAGTGCTCGATTGCCTGGCGGGATTCGACGCCCGCGATGCCACGAGTGTCGAGCGTCCTGCCGAGCATTTTGTCGGCGCCTGCGATCGCGGTGTGCAGGGCCTGCGCATCGGTATTGCGCGCCAGCTGTACAGCGCCGGCGTGCGCGCCGAGGTCGCGGATTGCACCCGCGCCGCACTGTCCGAGCTGGAACGCGCCGGCGCGGTCCTGGTCGATATCGAATTGCCGCGACTGGAGCTGTCGGTTCCGGCCTACTACGTTATCGCGCCGGCCGAGGCGTCGAGCAATCTGGCGCGCTACGACGGTGTCCGCTATGGCCACCGCGCCGAGTCCGCCCGTGATTTGAACGAGCTCTATTCGCGCAGCCGTTCCGAGGGTTTCGGCAACGAGGTCAAGCGGCGCATCCTGGTCGGTACCTTCGTGTTGTCGGCGGGCTATTACGATGCCTACTACCTGCGTGCCCAGCAGGTGCGCCGGCTGATCGCCGAGGATTTCGCCCGCGCATTTTCCGGCGTCGATGTAATCGCCGGGCCGACTACGCCCGACGTGGCGTTCGGCATCGGCGAGAAGGCCGATGATCCACTGGCAATGTACGCCGCCGACATCAATACCGTGGCGGTGAATCTGGCCGGCCTGCCGGCGATCAGCCTGCCCTGCGGTTTTGTCGATGCCATGCCGGTCGGTTTGCAGCTGATCGGGCCGGCCTGGGGCGAGTCCAAACTGTTCGCCGCCGCCCATGCCTATCAGCAGCTCAGCGACTGGCACCAACGCACACCGAGCCTGACGGCGGGAGCCCAGCCATGAGCAGCGAATGGGAAGCCGTGATCGGTCTGGAAGTGCATGTCCAGCTGTCGACGCGATCGAAAATATTTTCTGGTGCAGCGACTGCTTACGGCGCCGAGCCCAACACCCAGGTCAGTTTTGTCGATGCGGCCCTGCCCGGGACCTTGCCGGTGCCCAACCGCGGTGCCATCGAGCGCGCGATCGAGTTTGGCCTGGCTGTTGGCGCCGAAGTCGCCCGGCGCAGCGTGTTTGCGCGCAAGAACTATTTCTATCCGGACCTGCCCAAGGGTTATCAGATCAGCCAGTACGAGTTGCCGATCGTCAGCGGTGGCACGATCCGGGCACGCCTCGACGACGGCCGCGAGATCGAAGTGGCGCTCACCCGCGCGCACCTCGAAGAGGACGCCGGAAAATCGGTGCACGATGCCTTTCATTCATCGACCGGTGTCGATCTCAATCGTGCCGGCACGCCCCTGCTCGAAGTGGTCAGCGAACCGGTGATGCATTCCGCCGCCGAAGCCGTGGCCTATATGAAGGCCCTGCATCGCCTGGTGCGCTGGCTGGGAATCTGCGATGGCAATATGCAGGAGGGCAGCTTCCGCTGCGATGCCAATGTTTCGGTACGTCGGCCGGGCGCGCCGCTCGGCACCCGCAACGAGATCAAGAACGTCAACTCGTTCCGATTCGTCGAGAAAGCGATCGACTATGAAATCGAGCGCCAGATCCGCGCACTCGAGAACAGCGAGACCATCGTCCAGGCCACCCGTTTGTACGACGCGGCGAGCAATCGCACGCGGACAATGCGCAGCAAGGAAGATGCGCTCGACTATCGCTACTTTCCCGATCCGGATCTCCCGCCACTGCTGCTTGATGACGAAGATCTGGCGAGCGCACATGCGCGTCTGCCCGAGCTGCCGGATGCACGGCGCGCGCGCTTCATCGAACAACTCGGCCTGCCCGAGTACGACGCCGACAAACTGACCGAGGAACGCGCCTGGTCCGACTACTTTGAAACCCTGCTGCAGGCTCTGCCTGGCCAGGCAAAACTCTGCGCCAACTGGGTGCTTGGTGAGCTGGCATCGTCCTTGAATAGTGGCCAGATCGCGATCGAGGCCAGCCGGGTTGATGCCATCGCACTGGCCGGACTACTGGCCCGCATTGCCGATCAGACCATCTCCGGCAAGATCGCCAAGGACGTATTCGCCGCAATGTGGGCCGGCGAGGGCACGGCCGATGCGATCATCGATGCCCGCGGCCTGCGTCAGATCACCGACGACGGTGCGCTGTCGACTGCGATCGATGCGCTGATCGAGCAGTTCCCCGAGCAGATCGCCAAGTACCGCGCCGGCGACGAGAAAATCTTCCAGTTCCTGATTGGCCAACTGATGAAGGCCACCAAGGGCAAGGCCAATCCGGCGCAGTTGAACCAGATGCTGAAGTCGCGGCTCTGATCTCCGCCGGTACGCGAGAGGCGCGGCGCCCTCACCCTAGCCCTCTCCCGCAAGCGGGAGAGGGGACCAAACTGGCGCGCAGGGTGAGCTGCCCTGATTTCCCACTTTCGCGCAGGGCAGAGTGCGCCCATCACGCGCTGGGACTTGCCATGCCGGGTCCGGCTCGCCACCATGCCGATCCTGTTGCCGTTCCTGGATAGACCATGTCAGCACTGATCTGCGGTTCGCTCGCTTTCGACACCATCATGGTGTTCCAGGACCAGTTCAAGAACCACATCCTGCCGGACAAGGTGCATATCCTGAATGTGGCTTTCCTGGTGCCGCGGATGCGCCGCGAGTTTGGCGGCTGCGCTGGCAATATCGCCTACAACCTCAAATTGCTGGGCGGCGATCCGATTCCGATGGCGGCGGTCGGTCAGGACTTTGGTGCCTACCGCGAACACTTCGAGGCCTGCGGCATTCGGCTCGATCACGTGCGCCAGATCAATGATCTGTACACCGCGCAGGCTTTCATCACCACCGATCTGGACGACAATCAGATCACCGCCTTCCACCCCGGCGCGATGATGCGCTCGCATGAGTCGCGTGTTGGCGACGTCGAAGGCGTCAAGTTCGGCATCGTCGCGCCGGATTCGCGCGATGCCATGCTGCAGCATGCGACCGATTTTGCCGCTGCCGGCATCCCTTTCATCTTCGATCCGGGTCAGGCGATGCCGCTGTTCAAGGGCGATGAGTTCCGCGCTTTCATCGAGCAAGCCGATTACGTCACGGTCAATGACTACGAATCCGAGGTGCTGCAGGAACGCACCGGCTGGAGCGCCGAGACGATTGCGTCCAAGGTGCGTGCCTATGTGGTTACCCGCGGGCCCAAGGGCGCGATCATCAATACCCCGAAAGAGGCGATCGAGATTCCGCCGGCCAGTGCGCTGCGCGTGGTCGATCCGACTGGCTGCGGCGATGCCTTCCGCGCCGGCCTGATCTTCGGCCTGATGCGCGATATGGATTTTGCCACCGCCGGCCGTATTGCCAGCCTGATGGGCGCATTGAAGATCGAACACCACGGCACCCAGAATCAGCGTTTCGATTTCGCCAGCTTCAGCGATCAGTTCCGCCAGCAGTTCGGTTACGCGCTCTAAGCAGAGCGCACTGATGCGCGCGTTCGCGAAGGTGCTGTTGATCCTGCTTGGCCTGCTCGCGTTTGCATACCTCATGTACTGCGCCCAGGTCTGGTCGGCGCAGCGCAAGATGATGTTTCCGGGTGCCGCCATGGCGGTGCGTCCCGGGCGTGGC
>JAYSZM010000178.1:0-34231 GCA_043738015.1 Lysobacterales bacterium | reverse complement strand
TTGAAATTCTGGCGATGAACCCCTTCTCCCGTTTACGGGAGACAGCCGCAGGCGGATGAGGGAAACGTGCGATAGCGCTCGGGGTCTGCCGCGCGCATAGCAACAAATAGCCAACACCATCGAACGTTTCCCTCATCCGGCCCTGCGGGCCACCTTCTCCCGCCTGCGGGAGAAGGGGACCGTTGCCAACATTCAAACTGATGCAGTACCCGTGGTTTGGGTGTGCATTCGGATACAGAACAGCTAAGGTGCCCGGATCAGTTCTACCGCTGTGACCGGAGCTGTCCCGAACATGTCGTCGAAGAATGCGCACCTGGTCGTGATCGGGGCCGGTCCCGCCGGGCTCATGGCCGCCGAACGGCTGGCGGAGCTCGGATACGCCGTTGATGTGTACGACGCCATGCCTTCGGTCGCCCGCAAGCTGCTGATTGCGGGCGTCGGCGGACTCAATCTGACCCACTCCGAACCCAAAGCGCAATTCACTTCACGCTACCGCGAAGCCGCCGGCCGCGTCGGTGTCTGGCTGGACGGCTTTGACGCCGATGCAGTCCGCGCCTGGGCGGCGGGACTGGATATCAAGACCTTCGTCGGCAGTTCAGGCCGCGTATTTCCGGTTGACATGAAAGCCGCTCCTCTGCTCCGCCACTGGTTGCGGCGTCTGAAGGCGCAGGGTGTGAAGATCCATCTCCGGCATCGTTGGCTCGGTTTCGGACCAGAGAACGAATTGTTGTTCCGCGCCGCCGAGGACGCGTTCAGCGTGCGCGCCGATGCCACCGTCCTTGCCCTCGGCGGCGGCAGCTGGTCGCGCCTGGGTTCGGACGGGAGGTGGCTGGATATTCTTGATGCGCATGGCGTCGCCACCCGTCCGCTGCGCCCAGCCAACTGCGGTTTCGATATCGAGTGGAGCACACATTTTCGCGATCGCTACGCCGGCTCCGCGCTGAAATCCGTTCGCCTTGCCCTCGCCCCCGATCCAGCGAGTCTGGGCACACAGGGCGAAATGGTGATCAGCCAAGACGGAATCGAGGGCAGCCTGGTCTATGCCCACGCTGCCCGGTTGCGTGAGCAGATCGACCTGCACGGAGCAATGCTCGTGCACTTGGATCTGCTCCCGGCTCGATCAGTGGAACAACTGAGCCGGGCCCTGGCGAAGCCGCGCGGGCGGCGCAGCCATTCCGAGCATCTACGCCGCTGTGTCGGCATCGAGGGCGTCAAAGCCGCGCTGCTGTATGAGGTACTCGGTCGACAGCTTGTCGAGGAGCCCGGTCCGCTGGCAGCAGCGATCAAGAATCTGCCACTTTGCGTGCTGCGCCCGCGCCCGCTGGACGAGGCGATCAGCAGCGCCGGCGGCGTGGGTCTCGGTGCCATCGATGAACACCTGATGCTGCAGTCCCTTCCCGGCATTTTCTGCGCCGGTGAGATGCTCGATTGGGAGGCGCCAACTGGCGGATACCTGCTCACTGCATGCTTCGCCTCTGGAAGAGCTGCGGCTGAGGGTGCAGCTGCCTGGCTCGTAAAAAAAACGGGCCCCGCGACCCGTTCCTAAAGCCCTGGCGGCATGGCACACTGTGCTCGCCACAAACTAGGAGGGCACGATGAGCAAGGGTATGGATCGCAAGAAGGACACCAAGAAGGCGCCTGCCAAGAATCTAAAAGAGAAGCGCGCCGAAAAGCAGGCAAAAAAGCCCAAGTAGGCCACGCGATCAGTCGCGCCGCGCGCCAGCTGCCGCGCGCCGCGATCCCACCCGGTTTTGCAGCCGAAACAGGGGGCGCCTGCGGGCGCTGGGAAAATCGATGCGCCGGTGCGCGGGCCATTCGTTCGCGTTGCGGTGTGGCATCGCAACCGGGGAGTTCGTCATGACCGAAGCCGAACGCCGCAGACTCGCCACGGCCCATCAGGGCCGACTGAAGCGCGAGCTCAACGACAACCAGCTCAGCACACTGTCCAGTCTGGAACACTTCGGCTGGGAATTGAAGTTCATCCGCCACAAGCTGTTCCAGGATCCGGTCGCGGTGGTGTTCGACGGCGGACGCGCCAGATTCGCCGTGCTTGAACTCGATGGTAGTTTGAACGAGCGCCCGGGATTTGACATCCGCCACTGAGTAACCAAGGCAGGCATGGCGGAAATCTGAACCGCAACTGCGTGCGGCATCGCTACAGCGGAACAATCGCAAGCCCGATTGGTCGCAAGGTTGTTCTCTTTCCGCGCGAGGTCACGCCATGCAAACACCCGCTCCCTGGATCAAGTACGCCGCTGCCTTGGCTGGGCTTTCGCTCGCTGCAGGCGGTGGTTACTGGTACCTGCAGCGCGCACCGGAGGCTACGGTTACCCATGTACCAGGCAGCGCGCCAACGGCAATCAGCGCGCCCGAGACACCAACAATCCGCTATCCCGTCGAACCTGCCGTCGTTGTCGATGAGGAAGCCGCAGAACCGACTCTGCCCGCAATCGAGGAAAGCGATCCGCTTGCGCTGGAAACCCTGCTCGGCCTGTACACCGCGCCGGCCGTGGCGGCCCTGCTGAAACCGGAATTCGTGATACCGCGTATCGTCGCAACCATCGACAATCTGCCACGCGACAAACTCAATGCCCATGCGATGCCGGTCAAACCCGTGCCCGGAAGCTTTTTGATCGATGCCAATGGCGATGAGGTCTACATCAGTGCGGGCAACGCCGCGCGCTACACGGTCTACGTCGATGCTTTCGCCGCAGCGGATTCCGCGGCAGTCGTCGCCGCGTACCGACGCAACTACCCACTCTTCCAGCAGGCCTACCGCCAGCTCGGCGATCCCGATGCCTATTTCAACGACCGTCTGATCGACGTGATCGATCACCTGTTGTTGGCGCGGGCGGCCGAGCCACCGATTGCCCTGGTCAAGCCACGCTCGACCTGGGACTACGCCGACCCCGAGCTGCAGTCGCAGTCGATCGGGCATCGCTTGCTGATCCGGATGGGCGAAGAACACGCGGCGCGGATCAAAACAAAACTGGTCGAACTCCGGGCGGCCTTGATTGCAGCGCCACCGGGCAATCAGTAGAGCTTACTCGCGTCGAATCGTCCGCTCGAATCCTTCGGGCCAGACGCTATGCCGGACGATGAAATGAGCTACGCCCCGCGCATGCCCGCTGCCCTCGCAAGGGCCGGGCTGGCTCGGCCGCGAACACGCGGTCAGAGCCAAAGGCAGGCAACGAGCCCCCAACTGCAGAATGATTACCTCAGGGCCGATGCATTTGAAATCGACATCACAAGAGGGATAGGGCCAAGCGCTTCAGCGCGCGCGAGCCTCGGCCAGCGCATTACCAACCCAGGGCGAGCGCAATCCGATAAGTCACAAACGAGGCCAGATAGGCCAGCGCGAACAAATAGCCAGCGGCAATCAAGGGATAACGCCAGCCTCCAGTTTCGCGTTTGATCGCCGCCAGCGTGGCAAGGCACTGCGGAGCGAAAACAAACCAGGCCAGCAACGAAAGCGCGGTCGCCATGCTCCAGCTCTGGGCAATCAGTGGACCCAGAATCGCGGCGGTGTCATCGCCAGTAGCCGACAGCGCATACACGGTACCGAGAGAACTGACCAGCACCTCGCGCGCTGCCAGGCCGGGCACCAGGGCGATACTGATCTGCCAGTTGAATCCGATCGGCGCAAACACCACCGCCAACCAGCCGCCCAGGGTGCCGGCAAAGCTGTACTCGATCGGCTCGCCGGTTGCGCCTGGCGGCGGCGCCGGGTAGCTGGCCAAAAACCACAGCGCGACCGTCAACACTAGGATGATGCCGCCAACGCGACGCATGAAGATCATCACCCTTTGCCAGAGCCCGATCAGCACATTGCGCACCGTCGGCCAGTGATAGGTCGGCAGTTCCATCATGAGCGTACGCGTCTGCTTGCCCGAGCCGAACCGGGTGATTACCCAGGCGACGGCCAGGGCACCCAAGATCCCAGCGAGGTACAGACCAAACAATACGACACCCTGCAATTTCAGATAGCCGCCAGCCAGATCCCGTTGCGGGATGAAGGCGCCGATCAGCAAGGCGTAGACCGGCAGCCGCGCCGAGCAGGTCATCAATGGCGCGATCATGATGGTCACCAGACGATCGCGCGGATTGGTGATCGTACGCGCCGCCATGATGCCGGGAATCGCACAGGCAAAACTGGACAGCAGGGGAATGAACGAACGTCCCGACAGACCCACTCCACCCATGAGCCGATCAAGCAGGAAGGCCGCACGCGGCAAATAACCGGATTCCTCGAGCACCAGGATAAAGAAAAACAGGATCACAATCTGCGGCAGGAATACGACCACACCACCGAGACCCGCAATCAGGCCGTTGACCAGCAGGCTACTCAGCCAGCCCTCGGCAAGCATTCCCTTCACCACTTCGGCCACCCAGCCGGTCGCCGCTTCGATTGCGTCCATCGGCACGACGGCCCAGGCAAACACCGCCTGGAAAACCAGGAACAGCACCAGGGCGAGCAAGATCGGCCCGATCACAGGATGCAGCGTGATCCGATCAATTCGATCACTGGTCAGATGCGGAACAATCTGATCAAGCCCGAGACGCTCAAGCATCTGCCGCACGGTTTCGTGATCGCCCTCTTCGTTATCGGCCAATGCCGCCGAACTGTTGGGCGGCAGCCAGTTCTCGGCGTGATCGAGCGCCTGTCGCAGCGCCGAGTCGCCGCTGGCCTGCACCGCCACCGTCGATACCACCGGCAGTCCGAGTTCGCGAGAGAGCCCGATCGGATCGATACGCACACCGCGGCTTGCCGCCATATCGGCCATGTTGAGCGCGACGATGCAGGGAATGCCGAGCCTGCGCACCGACAGCACCAAGTGCAGACTACGCCGCAGGTTGGTTGCATCGACCACGCAGACTGCGAGATCTGGCCGCTTCTCGCCAAGCGCTCGACCGGCAAGCACGTCGCAAGTCACTCGCTCGTCGGGAGAACGCGGATGCAGGCTGTAGGTGCCCGGCAAATCCAGCAGGCGGACTTTCTTGCCATCGCCGAGGATCAGCTGGCCTTCCTTGCGCTCGACGGTGACGCCGGCATAGTTGGCGACCTTCTGCCGGCTGCCGGTAAGCCGATTGAACAGCGCCGTCTTGCCGCAATTGGGATTGCCGACGAGCGCGATCAGCCGACCGATCGGCTGCAGATGCAGGACCACTTCATTCACGGTTGCAGGCCGGGCTGGGTCGCGATCACACGCACGCAGGCCGCCTCAGCGCCGCGCAACGCGAAGGTGGACATTCCGACCCGCACCATCAGCGGATCACCACCGAAAAAGCCTCGGGTCATAAGCACCACGCGCTCGCCGGGATAGAAACCCAGTTCACGCAGCCAACCCGCCCATTCGGGTGCGCCAGGCGAAGCAATCACCGACCGTACCGTCATCGGATAGCCGATGGGTATCTGGTCCAAGCCCACTTCGACATTCTCCTTCATACCGAATCTGCCGAGCTTTCAGGAACAGCTAGCCAGCACGATGATGAATTTATCGTGAGAGTTAACTTAATGTATCGTCCGCAAATCTTTGATTTCAAGGTAAAAACCTCGTAGACACTGCGTGGCAGCTATCCGGCATTGCTACTTGGATAGGAATCATTCGCATTCTAGGCTAGTGCAAGGCATCCGGCAACTGGTCCACCACATCCATAACTCTGTACCCAGGTATCCAGACTGGACGATCCACCGAGCCTCTACACTGGGCCATCACAAACCCAAGCCAAATCATGACCGCACCCAGCCCGCCGATCAGCCTGTCAATCCGCGAACAGGTAGCCCACCTCCGGCTCAATCGACCGGATATCCACAATGCCTTTGACGATCGATTGATCGCTGCGCTGATCGCTGCACTCGACGAACTGGCCGGCAATGCTGAAGTACGCGTCCTGGTCATCAGCGGAGAAGGCGCCTCGTTCTCCGCTGGCGCCGATCTGAACTGGATGCGCCGCATGGCCGCAGCCGACGAGCTCACCAATCACGCCGACGCACTTGAACTCGCACGTTTGTTGCGCACGCTCGCTTATTTTCCCAAACCCAGCATCGCCCGCGTCAATGGCGCTGCCTTCGGCGGTGGCGTCGGCCTGATCGCCTGCTGCGACATCGCCATCGCTGTCGAGGGTGCGCGCCTGGGCCTGACCGAAACACGATTGGGCTTGGTGCCCGCAGTGATATCACCCTATGTGATCGATGCGATTGGACCGCGCTGGGCGCGGCGTTGGTTCCAGACCGCAGAATTATTCACCGCGGCCGATGCCCTGCGGGTGGGACTGGTCCATGAGGTAGTGGCTGCCGACAAGCTTGATGACTGTGTCGACCGCGTACTGAAGTCACTACTGTCGAACGGCCCGATTGCGCTCGGCGAGGCCAAGCGCCTGGTCGAACGCATCGGCACGCGCAGCATCGCGGAGCAGGAGGAACTCGACGAGGCCAATGCAACCTTGATTGCGCGCCTGCGTGTATCGGAGGAAGGACAGGAGGGACTCAGCGCCTTTCTGGACAAACGCAAACCGGTCTATGCGCGTTAGAGCAGGCCGGGGTTGTCACAGGGAACGTTGCAGCCCACTACAATAGTTGGGCAAGCACGCTGCCGGGCTTGCTCTGCTCCAGATGGAAGTCCGAATCGAAGTGCCATGGAGGTCGCCGCGTGTTCAGCAAGATCCTGATTGCCAATCGCGGTGAGATCGCCTGTCGCATCATTCGTACCTGTCGGCGTCTGGGCATCGTCACGGTGGCGGTGTACTCGGATGCCGATGCCGACGCCGAACATGTACGTCAGGCTGACGAGGCCGTGCATATCGGCGGATCGACGCCGAGCGAATCCTATTTGCGCGGCGATGTCATCGTTGCGGCCGCCCGCGCCACGGGTGCCGAAGCGATTCACCCCGGCTATGGTTTTCTTTCCGAGAACGCCGACTTCGCCGAGATGGCCGAGGCCGCTGGCATCCGCTTCATCGGCCCCAGCGCCGCGTCGATGCGCAAGATGGGATCCAAGGCCGGTGCCAAGGTCCTGATGCAGGCCCATGGCGTGCCGGTGGTGCCAGGTTATACCGGCGAGGATCAGGACCCTGCCCTGCTCATGCGCGAAGCCGATCGCATCGGCTATCCGCTGATGATCAAGGCCGCACATGGTGGTGGCGGCAAGGGCATGCGCGTGGTGCACAGCGCTGCCGAGTTCGGCGCCAGCCTGGAATCCTGCCAGCGTGAGTCACGCAACGCCTTTGGTCGCGATCGCGTGTTGCTCGAGCGTTACCTGCAGCGCCCCCGCCATATCGAATTCCAGATTTTCGCCGACAGCCAGGGCAATACCATTCATCTCAATGAGCGCGAATGCTCGGCGCAGCGGCGTTATCAGAAGGTGCTGGAAGAATCGCCCTCGCCCTTCGTCAGCGCGGACCTGCGCCGCCGGATGGGCGAGGCCGCGGTACAGGCCGCACGCTCGATCGACTACTGCAATGCCGGCACTGTGGAGTTCATCGTCAGTGCCGACGGCGATTTCTATTTCATGGAAATCAATACGCGACTGCAGGTTGAGCACCCGGTCACCGAAATGGTTCTGGGCCTGGATCTGGTCGAGTGGCAATTGCGGATCGCTGCTGGCGCATCGCTGCCGTTGAGCCAGGAACAAATCGTCGCGCGCGGTCACGCCATCGAAGTGCGCTTGTATGCCGAAGATCCGGATCAGGGCTTTCTGCCCGGCTCAGGCCGAATCGAACGTCTGCTGCTGCCGACGCCCGATGCCCACGTGCGCATCGATGCCGGCGTGATCGAAGGCAGTGTGGTCAGCATTTTCTATGATCCGATGATCGCCAAGCTGATCGTGCATGGCGCGGATCGCGGGGACGCGATCCGGCGCATGCAGCAGGCCCTGGCCGAGTGCGATGTACTCGGCCCAAAGTCCAACATCGCCTTTCTCGAACGCCTGCTGCATCACCCCAGCATTCTCGATGCCAGTATCGACACCGGCTATCTGGACCGCCATCTCGACGAGGTGCTCGAGGGCGGCAGCACAGTGGGCAACGAGGTCTTTTTCGCGGCAGCTATCGCCGGCCTGCTCGATGAAGAATTGCAGGCACGGGCAAGGGCCGCTGCATCTGCCGATCCGGGCTCACCCTGGGCAATCGCCGATGGCTGGCGGGTGGCGCACCCAGGCAAGCGGCTGATCTGCTTCCAGCATGGGGACACACGCATCGAGATTGCGGCACGCGGGTACGGCGGGCGCTACCAACTGGAACGGGAGGGCAGCCAGTTCAAGATCGAGGCGGCCGAACACCGATCGGGCTGGCTGCACTATCGACACGACGGCGTGTCGACGCGACTTCGCTGTCGGCAATTGGGCGAGGACTGGCTGGTCTTCGTCGACGGACAGCGGGTGCGATTGCATACTGTGCCGGCGTTTGCGTTTACGGCCACTGCGGACGTCGGTGGCAACCGACTGCAGGCGCCGATGCCAGGACGTATCATCGCGGTACGCAGCCACGTCGGCGCCGAAGTTCTGGCACAGCAGGAGCTGATCGTGATGGAAGCTATGAAGATGGAGATTACCCTGCGCGCGCCGCGCGCAGGTCGGATCGCTGAGTTGCGTTGCAGCGAAGGCGAATTCGTCGAAGCCGAGCAACTGCTCGTGATGATGGAGGACTGAGATGCCGCCGATCCGTGATTGCCTTGCCCTTTTCCCGTCGAAATGGCTGCGCCCTGCCCTGTTGGCTCTGCTTGCGCTTAGCCTTGGCGCCTGCGAACAGACGCGGTTCGAGTCACTGCCCAGCGGCACGCAACTTGATTGCGACCCAGCCTGGGTTGGCGCCTGGCGGGTTTCCGGTGGCGAGGAGGACGCTGACGAAGAGCCCGGCTATTGGGTCGTCCGACCAGAGTGCAAGAGTTACCAGACCGTCGAGGAAGACGGTGCGTCGGAAGAAGACGATGAGTTCCAGTTCCGCTACGTGAAGCAGGGCAAATTTTCTTACCTGGCCGTCGCGACACGACCGGACTCAAAATCTGACGATCAGGCCTGGGAAAATGCCTTTATGCTGCTCCGCTACGAGTTTCGAGGCGAGAACTCGATCCGCCTTTACGCCATCGACGATCATCAGATGGCTCGATGGATTGTCGACTATCAGGTCAACGGGCGAACCGAAGTTTCCAGCGGCGGAGCCGAGCAGAAGCCCGGCCGCCGCAGCAACAGCATCAACAATCTGATCTATGGCGACGCTGCGGCGACCGATGCAGTGCTTGATCGACGCGGGGCGTACAAGCGCAAGCCCTGGATGTTGCTTGAGCGCGTCAGCGACGCGGAGATCAATCAGATCAAGGCCAAATTGCCCGCCGCGAACGGCCCCGAAAGTGGCTGAGCGTATCCGCCTGGTCGAAGTCGGCCCGCGCGACGGCCTGCAGAATGAGGCGCAGGCGGTGCCGGCTGAAATCAAGATCCGCCTGATCGAGGATCTGGTCGATGCCGGCCACAGCACGGTCGAGGCGACCAGTTTCGTCAGTCCCAAGTGGATACCGCAGCTCGCTGATGCTGCTGAGGTGTATGCATCACTGCGTCGACGGCCGGGTGTGGCGTATCCCGTTCTGGTTCCCAACCTGCAGGGCCTGCAGCGTGCGCTTGCCGTCGGCGTCAACGAAGTGGCGATCTTCGGCGCTGCCTCCGAGGCTTTCAGTCAGCGAAATATCAATGCCAGCATCGATGCCTCGATCGAGCGCTTCAAGCCGGTGATGGAACATGCGTTGACCAATGGCATCCGGGTCCGCGGCTACGTCTCGACCGTGCTCGGCTGTCCCTATCAGGGCGCGGTTCCGCTCCATGATGTGGCGCGGGTGGCGCGTGCCCTGCATGAACTCGGCTGCTATGAGATTTCGCTGGGCGACACCATCGGCATCGGCACGGCGCGCGCAGCGCGCGAGATGCTGCAAGCGGTTGCTGCGGTTGTCCCGATGGCCCAGCTCGCGGTGCATTTTCATGATACGCGTGGTCAGGCTTTGGCCAATGTGTTCGCCTGCGTCGAGGCTGGCGTGCGCGTCGTTGATGCCTCGGTCGCTGGCCTGGGCGGATGTCCCTATGCTGAGGGCGCGAGTGGCAATGTGGCCACTGAGGATGTGGTCTATCTGCTGCATGGAATGGGCTTTGAAACCGGTATTGATCTGGGCAAACTGGTAGCCGTCGGTCGCTGGATCAGCAACGAGCTCGGCCGTCAAAATGGCGCCAAACTCGGGCTGGCATGGAAGTCCTGAGCAATCCCTGTTCGCCCGCACGTCTTCCGCACGGTTGAATGATGACCGCGCAGCAGTTTCTGTCACTGGCGCAAACGGCCTATGGCCAGCGCGACTACGCCGAAGCGATCACCCAGGCGCGCGCTGTCCTGCAACTCCAACCGCTCGATCAGACGGCGCTGGCCTTGCTGGCCAATTCGGCAATGCAATTGCAGGATGGCGGACTCGCGGTCGAGGCACTCAGCCGATTGCGCGCGCTGCGACCACATGACACCGCCATCGCGCGCAGTCTCAGCCGCGCGCTGAATCGTCGCGGACACCAGCGTGTCGAAGTCGATGACATCTTTCCGGCCATCGCAGACTGGCGCGCGGCGCTCAAGCTCTGGCCCGACAATGTGGATGCGGCCTTCAATCTGGCTTCGCGCGCAACTGGCCTCATCGATGACACTGAGGCAATAGCCCTGCTGAGGCGTGTACTGCAGCAGCATTCAGCTGATCTGCCAGCACTGCGCCTGCTCCTCACCTGCCTGCGCGATGTGGGCGACCTCGATAACGCGCGGGCGCTGCTGACGCTACAGCCCGACGGTCTACTCTGCAGCAGCGGCTGGCGCGCGCTGTCGCTCTCGATCGCGGATCGATCCCTTGCCGAGCGATGCGTCACCCACGCGCCCGGAGCAAGCGACTGGACAGCCAGTGCGCAGTCCGCGCTTGCCACGCTGGCGACGCTGCGGCGCGATGCCGATGCCAACGACTTGGTGAGCATGCTGAGTCACACCCAAACCATTGGCCAACATTCGCCCAATCTCCGCATCGCCCTTGCCGATTGTCTGAGTCTGCCCGCAGTGCATGCCAACTCCGAGTCCGTCAGCGCCGCGCGCCTTCGTTTTGAGCAAGGTCTATCCAGGCTGACGGCAACTTTTGACGCGCAACGTCTGCGCCAATGCGCGCCCCGGTTGGCCCAACTCAACTGGTCCAATTTCCTGCTCGCCTACCAGGGCGAGGACGATCGTGTGCTGCAATCCCGCTACGGCGACTGGCTGCATATGGCCGCCGGCTGCCTGCGCCCCGATCTCGCCGAGCCACCGGCCAGGCGACGCCCGGGTCCGCCGCGTATCGGTCTGTTGTCCGGCCATTGGTATCGCAGCACAGCAGGCTCGTATTTCTCAAGCTGGATCGACGCGCTGAATCGAGCGGAATGGGACACCCAGGTATTCGCCCTCGGGCCGCGCTTCGATGCCTACACCGATCTACTGGCGGCGCGCAGCCGGAAATTTTCCCGCCTCGACGACGACATCGATACCGCCGCCGATCAGGTGCGCGCCGCCGATCTCGATCTGCTGATATATCCCGAGCTCGGCATGGACACCCGCCTGCTCCCGCTGGCGGCGCTGAAATTGGCGCGACAGCAATGGCTGGCCTGGGGACATCCGGTGAGTTCGGGGCTACCGACGATGGATGCGTTCCTCAGCTGTGCCGCAATGGAGCCCGACGGCGCCGATGCGCACTATCGCGAACGTCTGCTGCGACTGCCCGGCCTCGGCACGCGCTACGACCTGCCGGAGGTGCCCAGCCTGCGCTCGCGCGCCGAGCTTGGATTGCCCAGTGGCCCGCTGGTCGTGGTTCCGCAATCGCTATTCAAGATTCACCCGGACAACGACCTTATGGTGCATGAACTGCTCGATCGACAGCCGGATGCGCATCTGCTGCTTTTCTGCGGCGATTCGCGACTGGAACCCCGCATTCTGCGCGAGCGTCTCGAAACCAGACTGGGCGCACGTCTGGCAAGTCGAATGCTGTGGCATCCGATGGTCAGCCGGGAGCGCTTTTTGCAGGTCCTGGCCAGTGCCGATTTGATGCTCGATACCCTGCACTGGTCGGGCGGCAACACCACGCTGGACGCCCTGCGCGCGGGCTTGCCGGTCGTGACCACGCCATCGCGTTTTATGCGCGGACGTCAGAGCGCCGCGATGCTGCAAGCCATGGGCTGCGCGGCATCGATAGCCGCCGATCCTGCGGCTCTGCCCGCGCTGGCTGTCGCGTTTCTGCAGGCCGGCAAGGATGCGCCGCGGCCACGTACCGACGAGATCGAGGCATACGCCATGGCCGATGCACCCTTGAAAGCCCTTGTGGCGCTTGCGCAGCAGGCAGTAGCGGGCGTAGTGTAGTCGCCACCGCAGCACGGAATACTGGAAACATGAAAGCGCGTCATCGCTTCCATGGCCCCGTTGCGAACTCTGCCAGGGCGAGCGGCCCTGACTGTCGTTCGCAGCACGCCAGCCACGCGATTCCAACGCGTTCGCATTTGCCGGAGTATCTGGAACGCGGTATCAGGCACCCGTGGGGACGGGAACAGGCGAGTAGCTGGTGAAGCTAAGCAACGAAGTGCAGGATCGGAGCACCAATCCGTCGCTGCGCGCCTCCTGCGAGGAGGCGCTTGCCCGGATGCGGCACGCGCTTGTCGCGCTCGATGCCGGATCGCCAGCCGCCGCCCAGGTGCGCGAGGCGATCGAGCGTATCGAGTTTCTGCTGCGCAACGCCGAGAGCATGGAATCGCGCTATCGCAGCCTGCTCGATGCCGTGCCTGATGCAGTGACCGTGCATGATCGCCAGGGTCGAATCATCGAGGCCAATCAGACCGCGGTGAAGACCTATGGCTATTCGCTCGAGCAGTTGCGCGAGCGCAGCGTCTACGACCTCAACCCCGATCTCGCCAGCGACCGCATGGAGGAGGTGTGGCGCACTTTCAAGCTGGGTCAGACTGTCACGGTCGAAACCGACAATCGCCACAGCGATGGCACGCGCTTCCCGGCCGAAGTGCATTCGAATATGTTCGCCGATGGCCAGGACAAGCGGATCATCGCGGTCACCCGCAATGTGGCGGCACGCCGCGCTGCCGAGCAGGCGGTGCGTGAATCCGAGCTCCGTTATCGCCAGCTATTTGATTCGATCGACAAGGGAATTGTCGTACAGAATGGCAAGGGCGACGTGATTTCAGCCAACGCTGCGGCCGAGCGCCTGCTGCAGATCAGCGAGCACACCATGGTCGAGAAAGGCTTCGACGCATCGGCCTGGCGATTCGTCGATGGCAATGGTGACCTGATCGCCGAACGCGACCTGCCACCTTATGCCGCCCTGCGCAGCGGCACCGCGGTCGACTCGACCCTGATTGGCACGTTCAATCCCATCGCGAACCGCTACTACTGGTTCAACGTTTTTTCGCTCCCACAATTCCGCGACGGGGACGAGCGACCGTTCCAGGTCATCAGCATGTTTGGCGACGTCACGCCGCTCAAGCGTCAGGCGGTGATGTTTGAGGAGGTACAGGCGCTCGCTGCAATTGGTGGCTGGGAAATCGACCTGCTGCGTGATCGCGTGTTCTGGAGCGAGCAGATATACACCCTGCTTGGTCGCGCACCGGGCGGGGCGATCAGCCTGACTGAATTTGTCGCCTGCTTTTTGCCGAGCGATGGCGAACAACTGCTGCGCGCGATCGAGGAAGTCCGTCGTCACGGCAAGCCCTTTGATCTGGAGTTGCGCGCCGTCAACAGTGATGGTCAGCGTCGCTGGCTGCGCGTGATTGGACACACCCAGGCACATTCCGGCGTCGAGGGCAGCCTGATTGGAACCGCACAGGACATCAGTGCGCGCAAGCGTTTCGAGGAGAATCTGCGTCGCCAGGCACTGACCGACGCACTGACCGGACTGAGCAATCGCGACGACCTGATGAGGCAGCTGACCCAGGCCATCGACGAGGCGCAACCCGGTCTTGGCCCAGTGCTGCTCTATGTCGATCTGGATCGTTTCAAGGTCATCAACGACCTGCTCGGCCATAGCGCCGGCGATGGCTTGCTGGTCGCGGCCGCGCAGCGATTGAAAAAATTGGCCGGGCCTGATGTTCTGGTGTCGCGCATCGGCGGTGACGAATTCATGTTGATGCTGACCGGCGAGGCCGATGAATCGCGACCACGCGACCTGGCGATGGCGATCACCCACGCCTTTGCCGAGCCGTTTCCGCACAGCGGCGAGGATTTCACCATCACGGTGTCGGTCGGCATCGCCCAGTATCCAGGCGATGGGGCAACGATCCAGCAACTGATCAATCACGCCGACGCGGCGATGTTCGATGCCAAGCGTCGCGGCCGCAACAACTGGCAGCAATTTTCGCCGGCGCTGTCGCGCAAGCTTACTGACCGCCTGCTGATCGAGACACAGCTTCGCCGCGCACTCGACAACCAGGAGTTCTACCTCCACTTCCAACCCCAGGTCGAACTGCAGAGCGGGCGGGTCATCGGCGCCGAAGCCCTGTTGCGCTGGCGCAATCGCCTGCTCGGCGAACTCAGCCCTGATCTCTTCATCAGTCATGCCGAGAACACTGGCGATATCGTTGCGATGGGTGCCTGGGTGATCCGCGAGTCCTGTCGACAGCTGAGACTTTGGCGGGATGCCGGACTGGCGCTGCGGCGCATCGCGGTGAACGTTTCCTACCGCCAGTTTCTCGGCGAGAACCTGCCCGAAACTGTGCACTCAGCGCTCAAGGAATTCGATCTGCCAGGTGAGGCGCTGGAACTCGAAATGACCGAACGCGTGCTGATCGAGGATGTGCCCGACACCTTGGAGACCTTCAATACCCTGCGTGGCCTGGGTGTTTCCCTGGTCATCGACGATTTTGGCGAGGGCTATAGTGCGCTGAATTATCTGCGCCGTCTGCCCTTCAACGGCATCAAGATCAGTCATAACTTCATGCATGGTATCCCCACGCATCCGGCGGATACCGCGATCTGCGAGGCCATCATCCGAATCGCGCAGTCACTCGGGCTCAGTGTTGTCGCTGAGGGTGTCGAGAACGAAGCACAGCGCAGTTTTCTGCTGAAGCAGGGGACGTCCCGCGCGCAGGGCTTTCTATTCTCCCGCCCGCTTGCTGCCGATGCCTTTGTTGACTATGCGCGCGACCGCCTGCGTCGTTGAGCCAGCCCGGTTCTTCTGCCGCTGGGATAAGATCAGCCGCGCCACCTCCCCCTCAGCAGGACGGTCATGAGCTTCAGTATCCGTGCGATCAACCCTGGCGATGATGCGGCCGTGGCCGAGATCATTCGAGACGTGATGCCGGAGTTCGGCGCCGATGGCCCCGGATTCGCGATTCACGATGCTGAAGTGAGCGCCATGTTTGCGGCCTATTCCGGACCGCGCAGCGCGTATTTTGTCGTCGAACAGAATGGCCAGGTACTCGGCGGTGGCGGCATCGCGCCTTTGCAGAACGGTGACGCCGACACCTGCGAGTTGCGCAAAATGTATTTCATGCCGGCGCTACGTGGTCAGGGCGCTGGCGCGGCACTCATGCAGCACTGCCTCGATGCCGCGCGCAGCCACGGATTCCGGCGCTGTTACCTGGAGACGCTGACCGGTATGGACCATGCCAAAAATCTATATCGGAAATCCGGGTTCAGCGCGATCCCGCAGTCGCTCGGCGCCACCGGCCATTTCGGCTGCGACAGCTTTTTCATCCGCGAACTATAGAGGCACGGGCAGACTTTTCGCCGCTCAGCGCGTCGACTCACCCGCAAGCGCGCCCATGTGCTGTCGATAAAAACGCAGCTCGGCGATCGACTCACGCACATCCGCGCGTGCCGTGTGCGTGCCCTGCTTGCTCACGCCTTCGAGCAGACGTGGATTCCAGCGCCGGGCCAGCTCCTTGAGCGTCGAAACATCGAGATTGCGGTAGTGAAACCAACGTTCCAATTCGGGCATGCAACGCGCCAGGAAGCGGCGGTCCTGGCAGATCGAGTTGCCGCAGATCGGCGATGCGCCCTTCGGCACCCAGGCTGAAAGAAACTGCAGGGTTGCGCGCTCGGCCGTGCGGGTATCCACGCCAGACTCGATCACTCGTTGCCACAGACCCGACGCGGTGTGATGGCGTCGATTCCATTCGTCCATGCGGTCAAACCGGTCCATCGCATGATGGATGGCCAGCTCCGGGCCCTCGGCCACGATATTGAGCTCTTTGTCGGTGACGATAGTGGCGATTTCGATGATGCTGTCGGAATCCGGATCCAGGCCGGTCATCTCCAGATCGATCCAGATCAGATGGGTCTCGTTTGGCAACGGTGCAGTCCTTGGGCCGGATAAGCTGCGAAGCATATCCTGACTCAGGCCCGCAAGGACGAACTCGAATAGCCCGGCCGGCTGTTCAGCGACCCGATTGCGGCGCTGGTTTCAGCCTGGCGGCTGCCTGGCCGCGCGACGCTTGGATCGAAAATATTCGGTCAGCAGCAGGGATGCTGGCTCAGCGAGCACCCCGCCCTGCACCTCGACCCGGTGATTGTGGCGATCCGAATGGATCAGGTCGAACACGCTGCCGGCGGCACCGGTCTTGGGATCGCTGGTCGCATAGACCAGGCGCGCAATGCGGGCGTGGATCATCGCCATCACACACATGGCGCACGGTTCAAGCGTGACGTACATCGTGGTGCCGATCAGCCGGTGATTGCCCAGCACCTGGCCAGCGCGGCGCATAGCGACGATCTCGGCGTGGGCAGTGGGATCGTGCTCGCTGATATTGCGGTTGGACCCCTCGGCAATCAGCTGCTGGTTTGCGTCGAGCAGGATGGCGCCCACCGGCACCTCGTCGTCTTCCAGCTGAGCGCGTGCGGCGAGCTCCAGCGCATGTCGCATCCAGTGCTCGTCTTGCGGGTCTTGCGGGTCTTGTGCAGCTGGCACAGGACTGGGCTTCAAGGTTTCCATCGGTATTCCGGGCAGTCATCGTTTTGATTGGACTCGTGGCCAGCTCGAACCCGAGCAAGGCAACGCCGCGCGGCCGTCGCCTGGCCCCGATGCCATCTTCGATGGAGCCTTCAGCCGGCTGCGCGACCTGCACATTGTGCCCGAGAGATGCGCGCCGGTACGAACCCGGCGCGCACTTGGCACTGTTGTCTCAGCGGAATACGCGCTGGACGCCACCCCGGCCGATCAATCCTCGCGGTCGCGGCGCCGCTCGGACTTGTCGGACTTGTCGGATTTCTCCGATTCTTCCGAATCGTCAGATTCGTCATTCTTATTCTCGCGGGGCGCCCGCTCGGGACGTGAAGACCGCTCCGGCTGCGCGCCGCGCTCTGATCCGCCGCCGTTGTTCTGTTGGCTGGCAGGCTGCTCGGCCTGTGCCCGCTCTTGCTGGGCACGGTCGGCACGCTCCTGCTCGGCGCGCAGGCGCTCCTGCTGTTCGGCCCGATTCGCCTGCGCCCGCTCACGCTCGGCTTGTTGGGCACGCACCTGTTCCTGCTGTGCTGCTTCGCGCTGGGCACGCGCCTGTTGCTGCTCTGCTTCGCGCTGAGCACGCACCTGTTCCTGCTGCGCCGCATCGCGCTGGGCACGCACCTGTTCCTGCTGCGCTGCTTCGCGCTGGCCCCGCACCTGTTCCTGCTGCTCTGCTTCGCGCTGGGCACGCGCCTGTTCCTGCTGTTGCCGCTGTGCCGCCTCACGCTCACCCCGCACTCGCTGTTCCTCGACCTCGCGCTCGACGCGGTCCTGTTGCTGTTGTGCGGCTTCGCGCTGCGTCCGCGCCTGCTGTTGTTGCGCCTCGGCTTCGCGCTGGCGCTGCGACTCCTGGTTCTGGTTCTGCGAACGCTGGCGTTCCTGCAGCTGTTCGCGCGCATTCTGCTCGACGCGCTGGCGTGATTCCTGCACCCTCTGCTGCTCGCGGGCCTCATCGGTCCGCGCCTGTTCGGCAGTCCTTGCGCTTTGCGCTGCGTCGACGCGCTGCTGCTCAGCGCGGGCCTGTTCGGGCGTTTGCCGCGTCGTTGGCGCATTGCCTCGCGGCGCTGTGCTGCGCCCATCCGGTTTCGCGTTGTCAGCCGGCGCGCGGGCGCGATCGCCGGCACTGCGCTCTACCTGGCGGTCGAGGGCGGCGCGGGCGCGATCATTCGTGCTTCGGGTCTCAACGGCCCCTGGCTGGGTGCCAATCACCCGTACGCGCTGTGCCTGATCGTTCTTCCGGCCGCGCGAAGGCTTGCTGGCCGGCACGGATTCGGTAGGCATTCCGGGGTTGCGCTGCAAACCCCGCGAACGGGACTCGAACGACTGCAGACCCGGCGGCGGCGCAGTTCGCGCAATCACTTCACGCGAAAACGCTTCCTTGCCCGGACGTCCGCTGGTTGCCGCGGGCGAACCGACCAGGCTCTCGCGAGTTGGCGCCACACGCGCCAGATGCATGACCTCGGCCCGCGCAGAATCGTCACGCGCCAGTTGCAGCGTCGAACCGCGCACTTGCTGCGCCGACGTGAACACGTCTGCAGAGACCGCAGTCAGCGCGCCGGCAATCCCGCGGTTGGCGTAGCGCACACCGCTCAGATTGGGTCGACCTGAGGCATAGCCTCGATAGGCCGAACCGACCACGGTGATACTCACGCTCGAATTGTGGATATTCACCCGATTGAAGTAATCACGACTGGCGCGATAGGAAGGCACATAGACATCCCGTGGACCGAGCGGGAACCAGCCGATCGGATCGTGTCCACTGGTCACACTGAGGCTCCAGTTGTCGCCGCCGACAAAGGCGACCAGTGCTGGCGCATAGACGGCGCGTTGTCCACGCGGTCCCGGCGTCCAACCCCATCGTCCGCCGATCCAGGCCCAGCGTCCGTAGTGCGAAGGGGCAAAACCCCAGGGCGCATCATCGACCCAGGTCCAGCCCCAGGGTTCCTGCCAGGCCCAATGACCATCCCGGTAAGGCGCCCAGTTGCGATCGACGCGCTCGGGATACCAGACAGCGCCGTATCCGGACTCGGTACGCCAGTAACCGTAATCGTCCAGATCGGAGTAACCGATCAAGTCGTCATCGACGTAGCGCAGTGACGCCGAACGCTCGAGGCGAACATCACGGGCAAGGCAATAGCGATCGAATGCATCGGTACGTGGCAGCGAAAAGAGTTCATAGTCGCTCAGCGATGCGTCGTAGAAACGAACCGCCTCACCCGCGTACAGCGGAAAACTTGAGCGCTCGCCGTAGGCGGTTGCGCTGCCTTCCAGGACCACCACCGTGGTAACGCCATCACGCGGATCGACATCGACCCGGTAGCGTCCACGCTCAGTGATCGCCAGCGCAAGCACCGGCGTAGCGATTTCGTATTCCTGGTCCTCGTAAATTCCGCGCACCCGAAGATTGAGCGTGCCCTGGGTCAACTCGACCTGGGCGAATTGATCGTCCAGTCCGAGAATACTCAGCGCACTGTATTGGTCGAGCCGGAGCGCACTCTGCCCGATCTGCAGCTCCGCACGGGCGCGATTGTCCGTCCAGAGCCGATCGCCACTGATCAGCGGACGATTGCGCGAAGCGCGCACCCAGTCGGATTCCCCTCCCGGCGAGTAGCTCACCGCACCGGCGATGTCGCTCAGACGCGCCACTCGGCCGGAGGGATCGCCGCCGTACTGGGCGAAGCTGGGTGACAGGGCACCCAGAAGCAGCAAACCCAGCAGCAGGCTGAATTGCCGAGGTAGCTTGATCATGGATCGCATAGTCGCTCCTTCCTGGTTGCGGGTATCAAGCACCTACCCTGATGAAATCAGCATGACCGAGTGGGCTTGGCCACAACCTGAACGAGGCCGTCCGGCGCACCGACCTGGCGCCGCCGAATCAGGCATCGTTCATCCCGATCCCAAGCCCAAGAAATGCTGTAGGGCGATGGTTACATGCGTTTCAACGCCCGTCTGTGGCAAAGCAGACACAACACGCGCGCTCGCGATGGGGGATCATCGGCCAGCCAATTCCGCACGGCCACTGTGGACCAATCGCTAGGCTATTCCCACTCGATTGTGGCTGGCGGCTTGCCCGAGATGTCATAGACCACACGCGAGATGCCGCGCAGCTCATTGACGATGCGGCGCGACACCAGATCGAGGAAATCGTAGGGTAGATGCGCCCAGTGCGCGGTCATGAAGTCGATCGTCTCGACAGCGCGCAATGCGACCACGGGCTCATAGGCGCGGGCATCGCCGACGACACCCACCGAGCGCACGGGCAGGTACACCGCGAACGCCTGGCTGACCCGATCGTAGAGATTCCAGGTGCGCAGTTCTTCGATGAAAATCGCATCTGCTTGGGCGAGCAGACTGGCGGCTTCCGCACTGACCTCGCCAAGGATGCGTACCCCCAGACCCGGGCCGGGGAATGGATGCCGGTAGACCATCTCGCGCGGCAGGCCGAGCTCGACGCCGATGCGACGAACCTCATCCTTGAACAGCTCACGCAGCGGCTCGACCAGCTTGAGATTCATTTTCTCCGGCAAGCCACCGACATTGTGATGCGACTTGATGACATGCGCCTTGCCTGTGCGCGAACCGGCAGACTCGATCACATCCGGATAGATCGTACCCTGGGCCAGCCAGCGGATGCCGCTGAGTTTGTGCGATTCCTCTTCGAAGATATCGATGAACAGGCCACCGATGATCTTACGCTTGGCCTCGGGATCGGCGACACCCTTGAGCGCGGCAAAGTAGCGCTCGGCAGCATTGACGCGGATCACTCGCACGCCCATGTTCTCGGCCATCATCGCCATCACCTGATCACCTTCGCGCCAGCGCAACAGGCCGGTATCAACAAAGACGCAGATCAGGCGATCGCCGATGGCGCGCTTGAGCAGCGCGGCGACCACCGACGAGTCGACGCCACCGGAAAGCCCGAGCAGCACCTGATCCTCGCCGACTTCCGCGCGCACACGCTCGATGCAGTCGTCGACGATATTGGCCGCGGTCCACAGGGTCTGACAGCCACAGATTCCGCTGACAAACCGTCGCAGCAGGGCATCGCCGTGCTGGGTGTGGGTGACTTCGGGGTGGAACTGCACGCCGTAATAACGACGCTGCTCATCCGACATCGCCGCCAGGGGCAGATCATGCGTGCGCGCACTTGCGGAAAATCCAGGCGGCAAAGCAGTGACCCGGTCACCATGCGACATCCAGGCACTGAAGTTTTCCCGTTCAACCGGCAGCTCGGTGAAGAGTCCGCTGGCACGTTCAAACTGCACCGTGGCCTGGCCGAATTCGCGGCTGTGTCCGGCTTCGACAGCACCGCCAAGTTGTGCTGCCATGGTTTGCATGCCGTAGCAGATGCCGAGTACGGGAAGACCGCTGTCGAAGACCTGCTGAGGGGCGCGCGGCGCGTCGGTCTCGACCGTGGATTCAGGACCACCAGAAAGGATGATGCCGCGCGGCGCAAATGTCGCGATGTCCTCAGGCGCGTGATCCCAGGCCCATATCTCGCAGTAAACCCCAAGTTCACGAATGCGGCGGGCGATCAGTTGGGTGTACTGCGCACCGAAATCGAGGATCAGGATCTTGTCGGCGTGGATATTGCTCATGGCGCGAATCATCCTTGCGCGCGGCGTCCGCCGCGGTGGTTGCGTCAGCGGCACCGGGACTGCGGCCGCGGCCGCGAGGAGCCAGCGCTGCTCAGTCGAGTCGGTAGTTCGGTGCTTCCTTGGTGATCGCCACGTCATGCACATGCGACTCGCGCACGCCAGCACTGGTGACGCGAACGAAATGCGGCTTGCTGCGCATCTCCTCAATACTGGCCGCGCCGCAATAGCCCATGCTAGAGCGCAGACCACCGACCAGTTGATGCACGATGCTGCGCAGGGTGCCGCGATAGGGCACGCGCCCTTCTATGCCTTCGGGTACCAGCTTGTCGGCGTCGGAGGCATCCTGGAAATAGCGATCCTTGGAGCCCTGCTGCATCGCGCCTAGCGAGCCCATACCGCGATAGCTCTTGTACGAGCGACCCTGGAACAACTCCACTTCGCCGGGCGCCTCTTCGGTGCCGGCAAACATGCCGCCGATCATCACGCAGCTGGCACCGGCCGCGATCGCCTTGGCTATATCACCCGAGTAGCGAATGCCGCCATCGGCAATCAGTGGAACACCCGAACTGTGCAAAGCCTCGGCGACCATCGACACTGCCGTGATCTGCGGCACGCCGACACCCGCAACAATGCGTGTGGTGCAGATCGAGCCCGGACCGACGCCAACCTTGACCGCATCCGCGCCGTAATCGACCAGGGCACGCGCGGCATCTCCGGTGACGATATTGCCACCAACGACCTGCAGATCCGGATAGCTGCGCTTGGCCCAGCGCACGCGCTCGAGCACACCCTGCGCGTGACCGTGCGCGGTATCGACGATGATCAGATCGACACCCGCCTCGACCAGGGCTGCTATGCGTGCCTCGGTGTCCCCACCTACGCCGACCGCAGCCCCAACGCGCAGTCGTTCGGCATCATCCTTGGCCGCACTCGGATTGTCGCGGGCCTTTTGGATGTCTTTGACCGTGATCAGACCACGCAGGCTGAAGTGCTGATCCACTACCAGCACCTTTTCGATCCGATGCGCGTGCATCAGACCCAGCACCTCATCATCCGAAGCACCATCCTGCACGGTAACCAGCTCACCCTGCGCCGTCATGATGCGGCTGACCGGATCGTCCAGATGGGTTTCGAAGCGCAGATCACGACTGGTCACGATACCGAGCAGCTGACCGTTCTCGACTACCGGAACCCCGGAGATATTTCGCGCACGGGTAAGGCTCAGCACATCGCGGATGCTGGTGCCAGGCTTCACCGTGATCGGATCGCGGATGACACCGGCTTCGAATTTCTTGACCAGGCGCACCTCGGCGGCCTGCTGTTCGACATTCATGTTCTTGTGGATGATGCCGATGCCGCCGCACTGCGCCATCGTGATGGCGAGCCGTGCCTCCGTTACCGTATCCATTGCCGCCGATACGATCGGCACATTGAGCGAGATGCCTCGCGAGATATAGGTCGTCGTACTGACGTCGCGCGGGAGCACAGTGGAGTGCGCCGGCACCAGGGAGACATCGTCGAACGTCAGGGCTTCCGCTAGGATGCGCATCGGACAGGCTCCGTATGGGAAGCCCGGCATTCTAGCGTCGCGGCTCGTTCTCCGTAAGCGGTAGCGCCGAATTCGGGCCGGGCAAACTGCGGGCAATTGCGCCGCAGCACTGGCTTTGATGCGGGCGCAGTCTGTCGATACCGCCACCGAACGGATTCGCATGTCGCCCAAGCCACAACCCGCCTCGCGCGTCACGCCGCCATTGCCGCGCCATGCCCAGTTGGTGCTGGCCCTGCTGCTGTCCTGGATGCTGGCCCTGGCCGGACTCCGCGCCGGCCTGGTTGATTCGGCCTTTGCCAGCTATGTGGGCTGCGTACATTGCTTCTACCGGCCGACGATTGTGCACGACCTCAGTTTGCTCGCCATTGCACTGGCCTTGGCTGGCAGCGCGCTACTGCTGCGCCGCTGGTGGCTGCGCCTGCTTCCTCTGCTGTTGCTGGCCGGCTTGATGGTAGCGATGGCCGCCGACCTGGTGGTCTTTCACAGCCTGACCCATCGATTGCTGTGGAGCGACGTGCTCAAGTTCGCTCGCGAGTTATCGTCGGTCAGCGACGTTGGTGCGCGCAGCCTGCAGGGCTCGGCGCGCGCTATCGCATTGGGACTGACCCTTGCCGCCGTGCTCATCTGGTCGGCGGCACTGCGCAGCCTGCACTCCCGGCCCAGGCTGGGTGTGCTGACGCTGGCAGCGGCACTGGCCATCGCCCTTGCCTCCTGGTCGCTGCGCAGCCAGGACCCTGAATACGTAAATGCCAATCTGTCGTTCCAGAATCTGCTTGAAGTCAATCTCGCGCAGTCAATCGATGCACCCTACAGCGCAGCATTCATAGCGCGCATGCATGACGTCCCTGCCCTGCCCAGCCGCTGCAGCGCCGGGCAGGCGCGCCGACCCAATGTGATCCTGGTCATGGTCGAATCCCTGTCGGCGTATCAGAGCCGGCGCTACGGCGGTGAACTCGATGCTATGCCGCAACTGGATGCCCTCGCCGAGCGCGGGCGCTGGTTTCCAGACTTCCATGCCAACGGATTCACCACGGATGGCGGCATGATTGCGCTGCTTACAGGTCAGGCGCCGATTCCGGTGTTCGGCCGCTACGCCAGCATGGACGCCTTTGCCGGCTACGCCGACCGTGCACAGTCGGTTCCCGCATTACTGGGTCAGTTTGGCTACTACTCGCTGTTTTTCACCACCGGCGACCTCGGCTTCGTCGACAAGAATCGCTGGTTACCTGATATCGGCTTCGACCGGTTCGAGGGTGCCGAGTCGGGCTACTACGAGGGCAAGTCGCGCGGCATCTTCGGCGCCGCGCGCGACAGCCTGCTGTTCGATCGATTTGCCCAGTGGTACGACAATGAGCGGCAACCCGGCCGACCCTTTTTTGCCACCCTGCTGACCGTCACCACGCACCCACCCTTCATCAATCCCGAAACCGGTGTTGCCGACGAAGAAGCGGTACTGCGCGAAGTCGATGCCTCTATTGCCGGCCTGTATCGGCATCTGCAGTCGGCCGGATATTTTGACGACGGCATCCTGATCGTCACCGGTGATCATCGCGCGATGACGCCGTTGCATCGCGCCGAATATCAGCGGTACGGCGAGTCGGCGTATTCGCGCGTGCCGATGTACATCTGGGGTCCGAGTGACTATGCCAATGGCCGTGTCGACGGCGTGTTCCAGCACAGCGATCTGCTGCCCTCGTTGCAGCATCTCACCGCAGCCGAGGCCTGCCATGGTCCTGGTCAGGGGCTGATGCTGAGCCCGACACCGCAAGCAGCCGGATTTGCGCTGCACGCGCGCGGCATGCCGCGCGATCGCATCGACGTGATCGGCGCCGATTTTGCAGGCGCCGTGATCCTCGCTGGCGACCGCAGCCAATGGACGGGTGACCAACCCGAGCAGTGGCAGTCCATCGAAGCATCCATACACCTGCAGCGCGCCGGTCGTGCCGGCGGCAGTCGCAATCTGCTGGAGCGGCTGATTGAATTGCGGACGCCTGCGCCGTAGTCGTGGTTACGCCATGCGGCTAATTTGCAGACCTGGATCGCATCGAAGTTCAGCCGGACGAGCCATCGCACGGGCGTAGCTTGAAGGCTGATTCCAGCGCCCTTTGGACTTGCGGCTTTAGAGCGGGGCTCGCCCCGCTGCCCCTGATCTTAGGCATCCGGAGCCAAAGGAGCGGGGCAAGCCCCGCTCTCTGGCTCTCAACAGCGGAACTGGTCAATCCCCTTGGGGACAACCGCAAGAGCGACGGCGCGACGTAATCCCGATCGACTGCGGATCAGCGCGAATCAGGATTATAGAAGTGCCAGCGACAACCAGGGCACATAGGTAATCACCAGAACCGCGGCCAGCAGCAACCAGAAGAACGGCAGACAGGCGCGGGTCAATTGCATCACCGGCGTGCCGAATCGGTAGCTGGCTATGAACAGGTTCATGCCCACCGGCGGCGTGAAGTAGCCAAGTTGCATATTGGCCAGGAAGATGATGCCCAGATGCACCGGATGGATTCCGAAGTGCAGCGCGACCGGCACCAGGATCGGGACCACGAGCACGGTCGCCGAGAACACGTCGAGCAACATGCCGAGAATCAGCAGAAAGACATTCAGCAGCAGCAGAAATCCGAGTTTGCTTTGTACGGTTGCGTTGACCCAGGCAATCAGCCGCGCCGGGATCTCGGCGTCGATAATGATATTGGTCAGAGCCAATGCCGCACCAAGGATCAGCAGGATGGCGCCGACCAGCATCATCGCTTCGCGGGTCAGTTTTGGCAGCGCCCGCAGACTGATTTCCCGACGGATGACCACGGTAACCAGAAGCACGTACAGCGCGGTCACCGCGGCCGCTTCAGAGGCCGCAAAGTAGCCGCCGTATACGCCGCCCAGCACGATGAAGGGCAACGGAATCTCCCAGCGCGCATCCCAGATCGCGGCCCAGGCTTCCTGCCGTGAGAACGGCATATCCTGCCGGCGCGCCGGCGCCTTCCACATGCTGTAGGCCGCAAGTACCGCAAGCATGAGCAGGCCGGGCAATACACCGGCGACAAACATGTCGTCGATGCTGACCGGAGGCGTGGTGCCGAGTTGCTGCGCCACGATTCCATACAGAATCAGCGGTAGCGAAGGAACGAACAACAGCCCCAGACTGCCCGAGGTAGTGACCAGACCCAACGAGAATTTTTCCCCGTAGCCCGCCTCACGCAAGGCCGGCAGCAGCAGCCCACCGATCGCCACGATGGTGACGCCGGATGCGCCGGTGAACGCGGTGAATATTGCGCATGCGATCAGGGCCACGATGGCGAGGCCCCCGTGCAACCAGCCGAGCAGCGCTTCGGTCAGCCGGACCAGGCGCCGCGGTGCGCCACTCTCGCTGAGCAGATAACCGGCCAGGGTAAACAGCGGGATCGCGATCAGCACCGGCATTTCCGTTAGGCCCCAGAACTGCGCGGCCAGCAAGGTATCGTCGTAGCCCGCTGCGCGAATCCCGATCCAGGCGATCACGGCGATCAGCGCGAACAGCGGCGCACCGAGCAGGGCGAGCAGGACCAGAGCGATGATGATCAGCAAGGTCATGGGTATTGGGTCTGCTCAGGCACCCATGAACGCAGCAGGAAACGCAGTGCGAGCAGGGAAAACGCGACCGGCAGGATCAGTTCGGCCCACCACATCGGAATTCCGGTCAGCACCGTGGTGCCCGACTCGCGGTCGAGCGCAATCAGACTCAACGAGGACTTCACCAGCAGTACGCACACGGCGGCGGCAAACCACATCGTCAGGAAGCGCGCCGCGACCAAGGCACGACCGGAAAGCAGCCTTCCGATCACATCAAGATTGATGTGCTTGTCCTTGCGCGCCGCAGCGACAGCGCCCAGCAAGCCGACCCAGAGCACCAGAACACGCAGCACCGGATCGAGCCAGACCAGCCCCTGGTCGGCAAGCCGCATCACGATCTGCGCGCCGGCCAGAACAACCAGGCTCAGCGCGAGCAAGGCGATCAGGGCATTCTCCAGCGCGTCGAGCCAGTCAAGGACCCGGCGAGCGGCTGTATTCACGGCGTCTTGGCGCCCACGCCCACCGCCGACCCGGCACGGTACTCGGCCTGCAGCTTCTGGATCACCGACATCAGATCATCGGAAATTGCGCCCTCGGCGCGAAGCTTGGCAAGCGTGCTCTGCCCTACGCCGCGCCAGTACTCGGCCTCACCGGCATCCGGCGCATGGAACACGATGCCCTGTTTGATCAGTACATCGCGCGCGGATTCGTTGTCCCGTCGATTGGCCGCATCGAGATTGTTGAATGCGCGCCCAATTGCATCGCGGACGATGGCCTGGTCAGTCGGCGCGAGTCTGGCAAATACGCGCTGATCGATCACCATGATGCCCATCACATAGGTCAATGGCAGATCGACCACATGCTTGATGCGGGTATGCCATTGAAAGGCAATGGCGCCACTGGTCGTGTTGGCGACGGTCTCCAGCAAGCCGGTCTGCAACGAGGTATAGACATCGGCCAGCGGCAAGGCGATCGGATTGACCCCGGCCTCGCTGAAGGCAACCTGGGCGATGCGATCGTTTTGCGGCACCCACACCTTGGTGGCACGCAGCCCGGCCTTGCCCTCCACTGGCTTGGTGCTCATCACGTAGGCAAAGCCACCGCCGGAAAGACCGAGCGCGGCATAGCCGGCTTGCTCGAATCCCTGCTGCAACAAGGGATCGACACGCGCACGCACGTACTCGACTTCGGCCAGATTCTTGAACAGGAACGGCACACTGTAGATCTGCGAATCCCGGTACACCGCTGCCAACTCAGCGCCCGAGAGCGCACCACCCTGTAGCTGACCGAGTTTGATCTTGCGCAGTACCGCGGTGTCGTTGCCCATCACGCCACCGGGGAAATACTTGATCTCGACACGGCCTTCGGTCTTCTGCTTGATCTCCGCTCCGGCGGCGCGCATTTCCTTCATCCAACTGGTGCCCTCGGGCGCCAGCGTCGCAATCTTGATCGTGGCTGCCATGACCGGGGCAACGCCAGCCAACAGCATGGCAAACAGTGTGGTGCGCAGTTTCATCAGAAATAATCCTTTCCAGATTCCAGCAGTTCGGCGGCGCGGCGCTTGGCAATGACATTGGACAAGGTCAGGCCAGGCGAGTTCGCCGGCGCATCCAGCACGATCTGTATTGCAGCATCATGAAGCGCCTGATCAAACAGCAGGCGCGCGCAGAACTCGGCCTGCAATACCTTGGGCATCAGATTCTGCTGCTTGCTGTCGACAAAGGCCTGCTCCAGGCGATCACGACCGCGCTCCGGCCTGCCGCCGAGGCTCCCCGGTCGGAGGCAGTCGAGCACGCCCAGGTAGGCGAGTACATTGCCATGGTCGTGGCGCGGATCGCTGCGCCAGACACGATCGAGCGCGCTCTCGATCCGCGGCAGATCGGCGATCCGCGACCAATCGCCGGTATCGGCCTGAAGCCAGCTCGCCCAGCTTGAGGCGAGCACATAGAGGGTGTCCATCTCATCGTCTGGGCGCGCACGAACGTAGCGCTCGTAGCTTTCGAAATCGCCAGAGGCCAGCAGCAGACAAAATTTCGGGTCGCGTGCGCAGACACCGCGTCGCGCATAATCAAAGCCGCGGTCGGCGAGTCGCCGCCGCCGCGCACTGTCGCTGACAAAACCACCGGAATAGGCGCTGTACAACTTGGCGCCAGCCAACAGCAGGGCGGCATTCTCAGGGTCTTCGGCGATGAAGCCATCGATCAGGATCAGATAGGCCGGCAACCCAGCCGCCACGGTTTCGGGATCATCGTGATTGGAAATGCCTGCGCTCAGACTGCTGCCGAGCCGATCCGCGGCCTTGTTGGCGATGCTTGAGCAACCGCCGAGCAGGAAGCCCGCGAGCACTGTGCACCCCGCGACGAGTTTGCGCGCTGTCCTGAACCGGATCCAATTGCAATTCTGCGCGGCCATCCGTCTGCCCTTACTCCGAAGCTTCCAGCGTATTCTGCATCAACATTGCGACAGTCATCGGACCAACGCCCCCCGGAACCGGGGTGATCCAGCTCGCCCGTTCAGCTGCCGGTGCGAACTGCACGTCGCCGGTCAGGCTGCCATCAGCGAGGCGATTGATGCCCACATCAATGACGACCGCACCCGGTTTCACCCAGTCGCCAGGGATCAGTCCCGGCTTACCCACGGCGACACAGAGCAGATCGGCGGCCCCGACATGGCCACGCAGATCCTGGGTAAAGCGATGACAGGAGGTCACCGTGGCGCCGGCGAGCAGCAATTCCAGTCCGAGCGGCCGACCGACATGGTTGGACACGCCAACAATTACCGCATGGCGGCCGCGCACGGGTTTGTCGGTATGCGCGAGCAAGGTCATGATGCCCTTCGGCGTACACGGCCGTAGCCCAGGCTGGCGCAGGGCCAGACGGCCGACGTTTTCGGCGTGGAAACCGTCGACGTCTTTGTCCGGGCGGATACGCTGGATCAAATTGATCGCATCAACGTGCGCAGGCAGGGGCAATTGGACCAGGATGCCGTGGATTTCAGGATCATCGTTGAGTCGATCGATCAGCCCGAACAATTCTTCGGAAGCCACCGTCGAGGGCAGATCGAAATCGCGAGTGAGAAATCCGACGCGCTGGCAGGCACGGCGCTTGTTGCGCACGTAGACAGCCGATGCCGGATCGTTGCCGACCAGGACTACGGCGAGGCCCGGTGCGCGCAGCCCCGCCTTGACGCGAGCACGCACCCGCAGCTCGACGCCATCGAGTACTTCTTCCGCGATCTTCTTGCCGTCGAGTAACTTTGCCGCCACGTGGGGTCCTTTGAACTTGTTCGGCGCCGCAATGGCTCCCGGACCAGAGAGCAAAAAACCGCAGGCTCTCGGCTGTCCGGAAAGCGATAAGCTGGAGGTACAGGCCAATGCGGAGAAAGTTTCCCCGCCCCGCTCGGCTCGATCCCTGAATCGGCGATCATTATCGCCCATAGCGCACCCATTCTTCCCGATCAGCGAGGGCATTCCGATGACCAGCATTGACTCCGTTCAGCAGCAGGCCTTCGAGGCAGCAGCATTCCGTCGCCTGATCGCGCATCTGCGCACGCGCACGGATGTGCAGAATATCGATCTGATGAACCTCGCCGGCTTCTGTCGCAATTGCCTGGGCGACTGGTACCGCGAGGCCGCGGAATCAGGCGGAATCGAACTCAGTAAGGACGCTGGCCGTGAGCACATTTACGGCATGCCGGTGCAGGAATGGAAGGCGCGCTACCAGGGCGAGGCCAACCCCGCTGCCCAGGCAGCCTTTGCCGCAAGCCATACCGCCGGGCCCGCGCCGGAATAAACCTGAGCCGCCAACCCTCAGCCTTTCGGCGGCGGCGGGGCCAGCACTTCGCGATTGCCATTGTGGCTCGGTGGTGACACCACGCCCTGCGCCTCCATCTCTTCGATCAGGCGCGCCGCCCGGTTGTAGCCGATCTTCAATCGACGCTGCACACCCGAGATCGAGGCGCGGCGCGATTCCGTCACGATCTTGACCGCCTGATCGTAGAGCTGGTCCATTTCGCCGGCGGCCTCGGCATCCGCCTCGGGCAGGCCGGTCGGTCCGATCACCATGCCATCACCAAAGCTCTGCACTTCCTCCAGCACGCCGGGAATGTAATTCGGCCGAGCCTGATGTGATTTGAGGTGCGCAACCACGCGATGCACTTCCTCATCGCTGACGAATGCGCCATGCACACGCTCGGGTACACCGGTGCCCGGAGGCAGATAGAGCATGTCGCCATGACCGAGCAGGGCCTCGGCGCCGGCCTGGTCCAGGATGATGCGCGAGTTCAGCTTGGTCGATACCTGGAACGCGATGCGGGTCGGAATATTGGCCTTGATCAGACCAGTCACCACATCGGAGTCGGGGCGCTGGGTCGCAAGTATCAGATGAATTCCGGCCGCACGCGCTTTCTGCGCGAGCCGGGCGATCAGCTCTTCGACCTTCTTGCCGACGAGCATCATCATGTCGGCAAACTCGTCGATGATGACGACGATAAACGGCAGATGTTCAAGCGGCTCTGCGGTCAGGTCCGGCATGTCCGGACGCGCGACAAACAGAGGATCGAGAATCGGCTGACCGCTGTCTGCAGCGTCCTTGACCTTCTTGTTGAAGCCGCCGAGATTGCGCACGCCCACCGCCGACATCAGCTTGTAGCGTCGCTCCATCTCGGCCACGCACCAGCGCAGACCATTGCCGGCTTCCTTCATGTCAGTTACCACCGGCGCCAGCAGATGCGGTATGCCCTGATAGACCGAAAGCTCAAGCATCTTCGGATCAATCATCAGCATCCGCACTTCCGATGCAGTCGCCTTGTAGAGCAGGGACAACACCATCGCATTGACCGCCACCGACTTGCCCGAACCGGTCGTGCCGGCGACCAGCAGATGCGGCATCCGCGCCAGATCGACCACGGTCGGACGACCCGCAATGTCCTTGCCGAGTGCCAAGGCGAGCGGTGAATTGAGCTTGTCGTACTCCTTCGAGCGTAGAATTTCGGAGAGATAGACAATCTCGCGATGCGTATTCGGGATCTCCAGGCCGATCACGGATTTGCCGGGAATTACATCGACCACACGCACCGAGACCAGACTCAGTCCACGCGCGATATCGGTATCGAGCGCGCTGATCTGGCTGCCGCGCACACCGGGCGCCGGCTGCAATTCAAAGCGGGTGATCACCGGGCCGGGATAGGCACCGACCACTTGCGCTTCGATGCGAAAATCCTTCAGCTTCAATTCGACCTGACGCGACAAGGTCTCCAGGGTTTCCTTGGAATAGCCCTTGGTCTGCTGCTTGGGCTCGTCCAAGATCGACAACGGCGGCAACTCGCCGGCCGGCAAGGCATCGAACAGCGGGATCTGCAGTTCACGCGCAGCGCGCTCACTCTTCTCCACGGGCGGCGGTGGTTGCTCGATGCGGATCGGCTCGCGCTTGGCCTGTTTCACCCGCTCGACTTTGCGAACCTCTTCGCGCTCCTCCTGCACGGCGCGGGTCTCGCGCTGCTCGGCGCGCTGCTGCCAGAGCCGGCGTGCAGAATCGATCAGTCGCAAAGTCCAATCGCCGACCTGCTCCATCAGACGGAACCAGGACACGCCGGTCACCAGGGTCACCGAGATCAGCATCAGTCCGAACAGGATCAGCGTCGCGCCGAGATTGCCGAGCCCTTTCCGGGTGAGATCACCCAGCAAACCGCCGAGCACGCCACCCGATTGCGCCGGCAGTTGCAGCGAGGCGAAATCCAGATGCAGATGCGCGAGCGCGCTGGCGGTGAACAGGAGCAGCACACAACCCAGCAGCAGCCAGGCCGAATCCGCCCGCGTCGTGCCCGGCAAGGGATTGAGGTCACGCACCAGCCGCCAGGCGATGCCGGCCAGCAGTAAGGGGAATACAAACGCCACGCCACCGAACAACTGCAGCAGCGAGTCAGCGACTTTCGCCCCGATCGCCCCGCCCAGATTGTGCACCGGCACATTGCCGCCCGCATGCGACCAGCTCCAGTCGTCCGGATCGTAGGTGAACAGACAGATGGCCAGATAGACCAGGACCGGCAGCAACAGCAGAACCGCCGCCTCGCGCACGCGGCGATCCCACAGACTATCGTCGACCGGCGTGGTCGATTCGGTGTTCTTGCGCGTCAAGGCTCAACTCTCCGGATGCAGGTCCGCATCTTACTGAGTTCTGTGGACAATCCAGCGCTGCTGCGCCGAATGCGCGAGGGGCGCTGGTGCTGGCGTATGAGCCCCGTCTTCAAAGCTCGCGGCCCGCGCCTAGCAATATTTGCCATCGGGCACAAGCTGGCACACCCTACAGCTTCAGGCACCGCGCTGATGCGGCTAATCTTCATGCTGGCCGCATGCGGCCGCGACCGTGCTGCTGGCGCCTGTCGCATCGGGTTCCGACACGCCCTTCCTGATCCATCTCCCGTCGGTGAGCCTGCCCGTGCCCAAACGTCCTATGCTCCGACGCCTTCTGCTTGGCCTGCTGGTGCTGGTGCTGGGGCCGATGGCGCACGCCCAGTCGACGCCAGCGCTCGATCTTTCGCTGCATCTCGCCGCTGCCGAGGTGCGTCAGGCGGGCGCGCTGCGGATTGCCGTGGTCTTTCGCAATGCCGATGCCGCGCAGGCTATGAGCTTGCGTGGTCAGCCCGCGTTTGAAGAGAGTGGAGGTCTGCACTTGAGCGTGATCGACGCCATCGGAACGCGGCGCACGGTCGCGCTGCAGCCGAACGCAACGAGTCTGCCGGCGCGCAATGCCGATGAGCGCGTCCAGCTGCTGCCACCCGACCACGGCGTGTCGGTGCATCGACGCGTTGCCGCCGCCGAGTTGTTTCCAGGTCCGGGGCGATATTCGCTTGAGGTCAGCTATACACCGCCGCCTGCGTCAGCCGTCCCGCTTGCACCAGGGTCGGTCGACGCTGGTCCTGCGATCTCGGGCCGAGTTGAAGTGGAGGTGACCGAATGAACCCGTCGCCGCTTCGTCTGGTCCTCGCCTTCGCGCTCGTGCTGCCCACGGCATTGACGGCACAGAATGCCTATCAGTGGGAGGCCTACGACAAGCGTGTCAGCTCGGCCCAGACCATCACCGCGCTCGGCAACGATCTCTTCGGCGACAGCATCAGCCTGCAGACCGGCGCACTGTCTTTCTCGGTGACCGATGTCGATCTTCCGGGCAACAGCGCCCTGCCGGTGCGCTTCACCCGCAGTTATACCGTTTCCAACTCGCGCGGCGAGTTGACCAATCACGCCCTGGCCGATTGGATGATCCAGGCGCCCCGTCTGACCGCGCGCTTCGCTTCGGTGGCGCCGAACGCGACCGAGTGGCGCGCCGGTGGCAATTCGCTGGATCGTTGTTCCAATCAGACCGCGCCCGATGTGCCGGCCAGCCGCATCGGCATCTTTACCCAGAGCAGCTTCTGGCAGGGTATCCAGCTCGATATTCCCGGCGTGACCAGCGGCGAACTTCTGGTGTCCGCGACCAGCATTGCCAAGCCCAGTGATGGCGAGACCTGGCGCTGGACCACCGACGGTCAGATTCAGGTGCGCTGCATTCCGTCCATCCAGAACGCCAGCGGTCAGGGCTTTGT
>JAYSZM010000177.1:0-5959 GCA_043738015.1 Lysobacterales bacterium | reverse complement strand
CTTGGTTCTTCATGCCGTCTAACGCCGTGCTAACCGGCCAAGGGCCGAGATGGTTTGGTTTGAAACTAACATGTCCCCGACGGTCCGGTGGAGCACATAGTTAGATGGTGGCACCGTAGCGTTTAACGTACTCTGCCTCCATAGCCCCTAAGGGCAATCCTTCATTCGCGGTGAACCAAATCTCGTTTTCAATTACCAATCGGCACACGAAAGCCTCAAACGAGGGTGCGCACAACTTAATTTCGCTTGAGTTTGGGGGCGAATCTTGCCACTCCTCTTCAGGTAGGCCGTAAAACCCTGGCGAAACCACCACACTGGATGGCGCATCGCATGTTGGAATGTACAAGTACCAAAACAGACACCCTTGAGAGTCGGCCAGGAAACGCACCAAACTTCCAGAACCAACCGGGCTCGGCAAAACTTCACGACTTAGATCAATGTAGCAGTCGGTAACAGTGCGCACACGCTGAACAAGCGAAGAGTCGGCAAGAAACGAATTGAACTCTCTTGGAAGCTCGATTTCCTTTTGACGAGCGTCCTCTCTAAGCTCAGCGTGAATTGCTGAAAGCCCATCTGATCTTTCATCTGAGCCGATATGTTGATCGTACGGATCGTAATCCCTGAGCCATGCGAAGTCACCAGTCAGGTTGCAGGGTAGCTCTGGAAGCGTTGCGCAATCGTATTCGCCGTACGTCCCTGTACGCGGGCGAATGCGTCCAAGCCCTGCACGCTCTAGATCGGTCCACCACCACGCAGCTTTAAAGGGAGTTTGATTATGCATAGAAGTTTGTAACACCATCCAACGAGGCTGTAAAAAAAGTGGCCCTGATCTTGCTTCGCTCTCTGGGCCGATGCAAGGGAGTTAGGTACGGGGCGGAGAATGCTGTCAGGGACAAATTCCAGCCGAGACGTTCGTCGAGTCGTCCCGGAGATAAGCAGCAAACCACCAAGAACAATTGTCCCTGACACCTTTTCTACACCGGCCGACGCGGAGACAGTTGCGAGTGGACCGACCCGTTCCGGCTGCGCTGTGACGCAAGTTGACGCCCATGGCGAAGGGCAATAGCTCATGATATGCGACCTGCGGAGAGGACTGCCTCCTTCATGAACTGGATGCAAACCCGTGTCGCTTTGCTGCTTGCCGCCTTGGCTGCGTCGGGTGCGCTGCCGGCTGCCGGCCACGAGCCGACGGCGCTCCTGCAAGGCAAGTATCAATTCCGTGAGTACGGCTCGGCGGAAGGTCTCGCCAACCTCGGCGTGTTGCATATGCTGCAGGACCGCGCCGGATTCATCTGGGTCGGCACGGACGATGGGCTCTATCGCTATGACGGTTATCGCTTCGACGCGTTCGGGCTCGATCATGGGCTCCTGTCTACGGCGATCGACTCGATGCACGAGGATCGCGCGGGAAGACTCTGGGTGGGAAGCCATGCCGGATTGGGTCTTTGGAACGGCGACAGATTTGAACCACGCCATGTCGCACACGGCCTGCCTGAAGGCGCCATCGTGTCGATTGCCGATCTGAATGGTTCAACCTGGGCAGCCACGACCTCCGGGCCATATCGCACGGATCGCCAGGGCCGCTTCGGTCTCGCGGCGGGTTGGCCTGGCGGTGAGGCCACCGCGCTATGCGCCGGGAAGACCGGGATGTGGGCTGCGCAATGGCAGGGCGAGGCAGTCGTCTGGCAATGGCGCAAGGACGGTTGGCATCGCTACGAAAATCTACCGGCACAGCCGAACGAGCGCATCGATGCAATCGTTGAGGACGGGCAGGGGCAAGCGTTTGCACGCAGCGCACGCGGACTGTGGGCGTTGGCACCGGGGGCCGCTGCGTTCCAGCAGTTGGAAACGCCCAGGCCGCTCATCGCACTGCGCGGCTATCTGAAGCTTGCACGCAATGGCAAACTTTGGGTGCCCACCGATGACGCCGGCCTGCTCAGTGTGCAGGACGGTGAATGGCGCAACGAATCTCCCAAGCAATTTGGATCGTCGCGAGCGATCCTGGAAGACGCTGAAGGATCGCTGTGGTTCGGTACCACAGGGTTGCGCCGCTTGCTCGGCCGCGGCCTGTTCCACGCGTATGGCAAGGACCAGGGGAGTAGCGGAATTGTGCCGTGGGTCATTTTTCGGGATCGCCAGGAAAGGCTCTGGGTCGGCACCAGCCAAGGCTTGGCGCGCCAAGTGGGGGAGCAGTTCGCTTCGGTGCCAGGCACCGAAGCGTACACGATACGCTCGATGGTCGAAGCCCCGGATGGCACTTTCTACATGGCGGGTGTTCCCGCCAGTGACATTCTGCATTTCGATCCCGAAACGCAGACTATCGAGATCCATCGGCTTGCGCACGATAACCCGGCAAAACGCATCTATCGATTGTTGCTCGACGAACGCGGCGTGCTTTGGGCGGGAACCGAAGGCGCCGGAGTTCTCAGCGCCAGCATTCATGCGCAACGGCTGCAATTCTCCCGCGTCGGCCTTCCAAACGGCGCAACCACCGAGGGTGTCAGCGATCTGCATCAGGACGGGAGCGGCCGCCTGTGGCTTGCCGGTCAGCACGGCTTGGCGATGCGTGAAGCCGATCGTTGGCGTCGCTTCACTACCCAGGACGGACTGCGGGACAATTCGATAGCCTACGTACGCACGACTGCCAACGGGGATCTGCTGATCGTCTATTTCGAGCCACGTGGATTCACCCGCGCGCGTTACGAGCGCGGTAATCTGCGGGTGATCGAGCACTACGACAGCAAGAGCCACGCGATCGCCGACAAGATCTTCATCATTGGCGAAGACAGCAGGCAGCGATTGTGGATCGGCGGCGGTCGCGGCGTGGACTTCCTTGGCCCTGCAGGCACAGAACACTTTGGCATTCGCGACGGTCTGGTCGGCGAAGACACCGCCTCCATGGCTTTTCGTGCCGAACCCAATGGCGATGTATGGATTGGCGCGGTCGGAGGCCTGGTGCGATTCGACGCACGGCGCTACGACAGCCTGCCGCCGCGCACACCGCCCGCGACGTCCCTGTTGAGCGTGACCTTGGCGGGCCGGAACTACAACCGCGAGGCTTCCGGAATCGAAGTACTCAGCCGCGACAACAGCTTTGCCGCGCGTTACGCCGGCATGTCCTATCTCGCGGAAGGCACGATGCGGTATCGCATGCGCCTGCATGGCCTCGAATCCGCATCGAGCATCAGCGACAGCCGCGAGGCCCGTTACACCGCTCTGCCGCCAGGAGCCTATCGCTTCGAAGTTGCTGCACAGGCCGGGCCGCATGGCGCGTGGGGAGCGCCTTCGGGTTTTTCGTTCTCGATACTGCCTGCCTGGTGGCAGACCTGGTGGTTCCGCACATGCATCGCCTTGCTCGCCGGCATGCTGCTGGCCTTCGGCGTGCGTTGGCGGCTTGCGGCATTGAGCGCCAAGAATCGGCTCCTGGAAAAACACGTGGCGGATCGAACCATGGAACTCAGTGACGCCAACACGGCGCTTCACCACGTCAACAGTCGCCTGCAGGATCAGATCGAAGAGCGCTTCGCAGCAGAATCCGCGGTACAACAACGCAACGCCCAGCTGCAGGCGCTGAACGAAAAGCTGGCAGACACGCAGAGCCAGCTGCTGCAATCGGAGAAAATGGCATGCGTGGGCCAGCTTGCTGCAGGCGTGGCCCACGAGATCAACAATCCGGTCGGCTACGTGTACTCGAATTTCTGCAGCCTCGATCTTTACATGAAGGACTTGTTCGTGTTGTTGAGGATCTACGAAACACTCGAGAAGGCCATGCCCGCCGATCATCCCGAGCTGCATCGCCTCACCGAGCTCAAGACAGCGATCGATTTCGACTACGTGGTCAGCGATGCCTCCAGCCTGATCGGAGAGTCGCGCCAGGGCCTCGAGCGCATCCAGAAAATAGTCAAGGATCTAAAGGATTTCTCCCATGTCGACGAACCTCTATGGCAGCTCGCCGACATTCACGAAGGCATCGAAAGCACGTTGAACGTGATTGCGCATGAGATCAAGTACAAGGTCCATCTGGTCAAGGAATACGGCAATCTGCCGAGGATCCGCTGCCTGCCATTCCAGTTGAACCAGGTGTTTCTCAACCTGCTGATCAACGCCAGCCACTCGATCGCCGAGCAGGGCCGGATCACCATTCAGACGGGATGCGACGATGAGCGGGTCTGGATTCGGATCGCAGACACTGGCGAAGGCATCAGCGAAGCGAATCTGAAACGGATCTTCGAACCGTTTTTCACCACCAAACCGATCGGGGTCGGCACGGGTCTGGGCTTGTCGCTTTCCTGGGGCATCGTGAATGCCCACGGCGGCAGCATTGAAGTACAAAGCCAACCGGGCGAGGGAACGGCATTTACCGTCTTCCTCCCGATCGCGTCGCCGGCCGAAGTCGTGGCGGAACGAGCAGCTGAGACAGGCGAAATCCGGGGGCAGTGACTGGGTTCTCCGGCAAGCCGGGTGGGCGCGCGCAGCATCGCCGGATGGCCTCGCTACGCTCCGCCTGCGTTCCCAGGGATGTTGTTGCGACAGTCTGCATTCGACCCGGCGCCAGGAGGCGAGGAGGCGACGGATCGCTGTGCCGTCCGTGCGGCGCGCAATTCGATCGCCGCTTTCCGATCAACGCCTCAGCCTTGGCACGTACGCGCATCCGACCCGGCGACGTGACATCGCCTCCTGACTCTGGCTATTGCTCGAAGCCGCCGGTAAAGATCGCATCGCCGCCCGACTGTGCGGCGCGACAACTGGGCCCGCCGGTATCGAGCCGGATGTTGTCGACATACCCGCCATCGCGCGCACGCCCGGATCGCTGCTCAGGCGAAACCGCAGGCGGGCCTGTGCGGTATTGGCGGAGAATGGTGTCAGCGGAGAATGGTGTCAGGGACAAATTCCAGCCGAGACGCTCGTCGAGCCGTCCCGGAGATAAGCAGCAAACCACCAAGAACAATTGTCCCTGACACCTTTTCTCAGCAGCTACAAAATGCTTCTCAACCCCTGCGACCAAGTCAACAAGCGGCTTGTCACCAGCCCAGTTGACTTTTAGGCGTGCAATCAGCGCTCCAAGACTGTACGCGTCATCGCGCCTATCGACCACCTGACCAATCTTCATGAAGAGCGAATCGAAAGCCGCTCGGTATAGTTCATCGTGAACTCTGCGGAACTTCAGGACTTGTTCTGTCTTTGCTTTGGCGGCGTCTCGCAGGCCTCACAATACATCGAGCAAGAGAAAGGCTTCGGTGATGGAGTGCGCCACTTCCTTCACCATACGATCTACCTTCACGTTGGAATTCGACAACTTCATTGGATATGCCTAACGCCTGAATAAACCCGAGCCGCGAAGCGGCTTCGGCTTGAATGAATTGTTAGGCCTCTGTCGGGCCATCTGCGAGTTTCTGTAGCCAGGCAGCCAAGTCATGAATGGCAAGCTGCACAGTGGTTTGGAACTCCGCAAACGGGAAGACCATCTCCACATCTCCCCCAACATACAGGTCTTGGACGAACTCGATCTGCGGGGCGCCGGCCGGCGAGAAGCGAACATTGCAAAGTCGCTGACCACCGAACTGAATTTCAGCGGCGGGTACGCTCTCGGGGCCTTCGGTGATAAAGATGATCTCGAATGACATGTGCAGAGGCCTAACGCCGCGTTCAGCCGCCGCCGGCCAGCAGCGGTTGGTTTGAACGAAAGACTCCCCCGGCGGTCGGCTTGAACGCATAGTTAGGCCCCGCCCGGTGGTGAAGGAAGTTTCTGCTCTTTGGATGCATGGTACTTGGCGAGCAAGACGTTGAGACGCTCAACGAATTCTCTTTCCGTGGGGCGGTTAAAACCGCCAGCCTCAAAGATTTGCTCGACGTAGTACACGGCTGCCCGGTACTCGCGGTCATTCCGAACCACACCACGGGACAGAATTGGATCTATCTGCCACTTTGTCACGGCTCCATCAATGACGATGAAGTTGTG
>JAYSZM010000176.1:0-12498 GCA_043738015.1 Lysobacterales bacterium | reverse complement strand
CGCCTCGACGATGCCCCCGGGCAGCCTCGGCCGAACCGAACGCCGCGCACCCATGCGCGTCCGCGGCGCTGCACCAGGGACGGTAAATGCACGTGCGTCCACGCGATATAGCGCTGGGCTTGCCTTGACCCTGCGGTGCGATACTCCGATTGGTTTCGCCGCGGAGACACGGGGTGTGGCGCAGGGCGGCTGGGACTAGGTGCCCGCGGCCAGTACGATCACGAAGCACGAACCGTCGCCCGTATTGTGGGCGGAAACAGTTCCGCCGTGCTCTTCGGCCACTTTCCTGACGGTAGCCAGTCCGAGGCCGCTGCCTTTAGGCTTGGTGGTGTTGTACGGAAGGAACCAGCGCTCGTCGAAGCCTTCCGGCAATCCGCATCCGTAATCACGCACCGAGAGCGTGATGCTCTGCTCGGCCAGCTGCAAGCTGATGTCCACGCGCGTCGGCGGAGTAAGTCCGGATGCTTCGATGGCATTGGTGATCAGATTCACCAGCGCCTGCCTGAGGCGTTCCCGGTGCCCCTCAAGGAATACAGGTTCTCGGGGATACGAACGCTCAAACCGACACTGGCCGCTCTGTTCGTAGAGGGCGGTGACTTCATCCAGGAGTTTGGCGAGGTCAAAGCGCTGCCGCTCTCCGCTGCCAGGCCGGGTGTAGTCCCCAAAGGCGTTGACGATCCGCTTGAGCGCGTCAACCTGGGCAACAATGGTATTGGTGGCCCGGTCAAGGACTTCTGCGTCTTCGCCGCTCATCTTGGCGAGGTACTTGTGGCGAAGGCGTTCGGCTGCCAATTGAATCGGAGTCAGCGGATTCTTGATCTCGTGGGCGAGTCGCTTGGCGACCTCAGCCCACGCAGCTTCGCGCTGACTGCGCGCAATGACGGCGGCGTCATCAAACACGGCTACGAATCTCGCTTCCTGATCGGAGGCCAGACGCGTCCCACGTACCAGCAGTGCTCGTGCGGGCTCGCCAGCCAGACCAATTTCCTCTCTCCACTGCATGGGTGCGGCCGCGGCGCATGTCTGCAGCCATCGGAACAGGGGCGCACCTCTTGGGAAGCGCAGGCCGGCCTCCGCCAGCGTGCATTGTTCGATGTCTTCACCGGCGTCGATGTCGAGCAGGCTGTAGGCGGCGGGATTCGCTGAAAGAATGCGCTCAGCGGTGAAACTGATGACGCCGGCACTCAGCCGTTCGAGTACCGCGCGAAGATCCGCACGACTCTGCTCAATCTCGGATCGGCTTTGCCGCTCACGCTGTTCAGCCGCCAGGAGCTCGATCGACATCTGGTTGAACCCGCTGGTAAGAAATCCCACTTCATCATTGCTGAGCACTGGCAAAGTGCTGCCGTAACGACCCTGCGCAATTTCGGCTGTTGCGCGGGCGAGGTCGGTGATTGGCTGTATAAGCCGGCGCGTCGCGGCCAGAGCCGTGTACAGTGAGCCGAGAAGCGCAAGCAGGCTGACCAGGCCAAGAATCAACACGAAGGTCGTCTTCATGGCCTCGCGCTGGTAGTGCAATTGCGCGTAGTCAACCGCGGTCCGCTCCAGCAAGTCTACGCTCGGTGCCACGTTTGCGGGCAGAGGCATGATCGTCTGCACAATGCCGGTACCGGAAACATATGCCAGTACGCGCCATACTAAGACGTTGTTGACGCGTTCGGAGACCGCGAACTGCCCGACCTCACGCACCCTTAGGCGTTCAACGTCAGTCGGTGGCGGCGGCAGCACCACGGCACTGGTATTGAACCCGATTGCCAAAAGATTGCCAGCCTCGTCGTACATGCTCACAAATACCTGCTCGTCGATCTGGGCGACAAGACCATCGAGAACGATCTGTGGATCCACACCGGCGGTGAATTGATCATCGGAGGCAATGGATGCGCCGATAGTTCGTGCGCGGCGCTCGAATGAACCCAGCACATCCCGTCCGAGTTCCTCAGCGCTGCGCTGAGACGCGGCAACATCGGCGCGAAACCAGGTGTCAATCCCGGCATCGACAAAGCGCATGGCGAATGCGGATACCAACAAAGTCGGAGGAACCGACAACAGGCAGATCAGCAATGCGAAGCGCGCGTTGAGTCGGCTGCCCTCCTTTCGCATTCTCCAGTCACGAATCAGGGAGAATGCTTCCCGGAGCACGGCGCCGATCAAGATCAGGATGGCGAGTGCAGCGACCGCAAACAACCAGACATAGCCGCCGCCGAGTTGGCTCTGTGCGCTCTCGGCGTCTGCAGCAAGCCAGAGCGCTGCAATCAGCAAGAGCAGACCCGCGGTGAGTGGTACCAGGGTCAATAGGACGCGCTTCATTGCGATGTCTGCCAGTCCGCCGCATCAGCACGCAGGCGCCAGCCCGATTCTAAGAGTGCCGGTAGACGCATCGGGGCGGGTAGCGCCGAAGTATCCAGGCGAAGCCTGATTTGGCCTGAACCTCCCGATCCGTCGTTCAACTGAATCCGGATGCGATCGAGCGCTGCCAGGAGCTGGACACGGCTGGAAAAGAAACGAGGCGCGCTGCCATCGATCAAAAGTTGATAGCGGCGCATCAGGGGAAGAAAGCTCAGCTCCCAGCGCGCCTTCTGCCGAGGACCAGCGAGCGGGCGGATGTCGAATTCGAGCAGAAGAGGGATGCCATGGTCGAGTGCATCGAGCGCGATCGGCGAAAGTTCGATATCGAGATCGGCTTCAAGCATGCCGGTCCTCGGATCATAGATGGCGCGCGAGATCGTTGCCTCCCCCTCAGCACCAGAGCAGGCGGAAAGAAGAAGGGACATGATCAATGCCAATGCCGGCAATAGTTGCGCGGCGTGTGTTGGCACGGCTCGCGGATCAACCGTTCTTCTCGAGCACGGCGTAGAAAAAACCATCTGCATCGCCGACGCCCGGCAGATTCTGACGACCGACACCTGCCTCGCGTCCGAACCAGGGCGCCGGAACAGGTGTGGCAAGCGCGTCGTGACTGCGCGCCAGGAAAGCGGAAATCTGTTGCTGATTTTCATCTTTGAGGACCGAACAAGTCGCATAGACTAGCCGTCCACCCGGCTGCAGCAAAGGCCACAGTGCGTCGAGCAGCAACGATTGCTGCTGCACCATCGCAGCGATGTCGGATCCGCGACGGAGCAGGCGGATGTCCGGGTGACGTCGAATTACACCCGTGCCCGAGCAGGGGGCATCGATCAGAATGCGGTCGAATCGCAAGCCATTCCACCAGGTCGAGGGCTGGGCTGCGTCGGCCTGCTTCAGGACTGGCTGTATCCCGAGCCGCCTGAGCGCTTCCCGGGTGCGCTCGACGCGCTTCCCGTCGCTGTCCAGGCCAAGTAGGTAGCCGAGATCCGGTTCCCGCTCCGCCATATGGGCAAGCTTGCCTCCAGGCGCGGCGCAGGCATCGAGAACGCGAAGCCCGGGCCGAAGCTCAAGCAATTCCACAGCGAGTTGGGCGGCCAGATCCTGCACACTGAAATTGCCCGACTCCCATCCCGGCAGTCCCGTAACATCTCCAGCCCCGAAGACTTCAATGGCATCCGGAAGCATCTGGTGCAGCCTCGCCTCGAATCCCGAATCGGCCAAGCTCTGGATTAGCGCTTCTGACGTACATCGACGGCGATTGCACCGGAGCCAGGTGGAGCCCCGAAGATTATTCGCAGCCAGGATCGGTTGATAGTCCTCGGGCCAATCACGCCGAAGTGCATCGATGAGCCATTGCGGATGATCGAATGCCGTCTCGAGTTGGTTCTGCATGTCGGCGTACAACGCGCTGCCGTCGCGTTGTGCGCGGCGCAGTACCGCATTGACGAGCCCACTGTATTGCGGTTTGCCGAGTGCTCGGGCTGCCTCGACACTGGCGTCGATTACCGCGTAGTCGGCGTCGATTTTCTCATCCAATTGAGTCAGCCCGAGCAAGAGCAGGGCTTCCACTTCGCGTGCCGCCGGCGGCAGAGGCCGTTCCAGCAGGGACTTCAGTGCGGCAGTGCGTCGATAGATTGTCCGCAAGGTCTGAAAAATCAATAGTCGCAGCAGAGCGCGATCACGGGGATCGGACAGCCGCGTATCGGCATCGGGAATCGCTTCGGACAACGAGGATTTTGCCGAGCGGACATTGGCAAGCAGACGGGCGGCCAGCGCGCGAACCGGAAGTTCCTGTCGCGGAGGTTTCGAGTTCATGCCGATGACCGGAGATCAGGCCGCGCATTCAGATAGTCGAGCGCATTGATTGGCCTGCCGCCGGCGCGTTGCAGCCGGAGCACCCGCAGCACGCCCTCAGCGCAGGCGAGATCGATCCCTTCGCGCTGTGCGGCGAGAATGTGACCTGGCTTTTTGTTGTGCAGATCGGGCAAGGCTATCGCAGAATGGATCCGAACCCGCTCCCCGGCGATCGTGGTTTCCGCAATCGGCCAAGGCTGAAACGCGCGGACCTTGCGTTCTAGCTGCGCGGCAGGCAAATCGAACTCAAGAACCGCCTCGGCCTTGTCGATCTTCGCGGCGTAGCAGGCTCCCTCTGCCGACTGTACGCGTGCAACCGGCAAGCTGGCCTCATCCAAGCGCCGCAGCCCTTCGGCGAGGAGCTCGCCACCCAACAGCGACAGCCGGTCGTGCAGGCTGCCTCCGGTTTCGTCCGGTTGGATCGGGGTATGCCGGCTGAGCAGGATCGGCCCGGTATCCAGCCCCTTGTCCATCTGCATCAGGTCGACACCCGTCTCTTTGTCGCCGGCGAGCAGCGCGCGCTGGATCGGCGCGGCGCCGCGCCAGCGCGGTAGAGCGGACGCATGAACATTCCAGCAACCCAGACGCGGCACAGCCAGTACCTGCGAGGTCAGGATCAGACCGTAAGCAACAACAATCATCAGATCGGGTCGCAGGCCCGCCAGCTCACGTCTTGCCGCAGGATCACGCAACGTACTTGGCTGGAATACCGGTACGCGCGCCTGCGCCGCGCGATCCCGCACGGGCGAGCCGGTCATCGTCTGTCCTCGACCGCTGCGTCGATCCGGCTGCGTGTAGACGCCGACCAGCTCATGGCCGCTGTCTAGCACGGCCTCCAGGCACGGCAGGGAAAACTCTGGTGTACCAGCAAAAACCAGACGTAGCCTGGTCGACGGCGGCGTGGCCGCCAAGGCCTCAGTTGGGTTCAAAGCGTGTGCTCACGCGCTTCGACGTCGGGCCGGCCGCGGCGGCTTTTCTCCAGCTTTTTGCGGACCATGTCACGCTTGAGGGGAGACAGATAGTCGACGAAGACCTTGCCGGCTAGATGGTCCATCTCGTGCTGAACGCAGATCGCCAGCAGGCCGTCGGCCTCGAGTTCGAACGGCTCGCCCCGGCGATTGAGAGCCTGCACCTTGATCTGATTGGCGCGGGTCACGTCTGCGTAGATTCCAGGCACGGACAAGCACCCTTCCTGGTAGACCTGTTCGCCGATTCGCTGGATTATGCGCGGGTTGATGAACACCATGGGTTGGTTCTTGTCCTCGGAGACGTCGAGTACGAGAAGCTGCCTGTGTACATCCACTTGGGTGGCGGCCAAACCGATGCCCGGCGCCTCGTACATGGTCTCGAACATGTCGTCGATCAGCCGAGCGAGGGCCGCATCGAAGCTCTCGACAGGCACAGCGAGGGTGCGCAATCGGGGGTCGGGAAACTCTAAAATCGTGAGCTTGGGCATGGAAATCTCCTCAGGACTGCAAGATGCTGGCATTCTGTCGTTCTTTCAAGCACTTTGCGACCAACCCGGCAGTATGGCGGGCCGGGCGGCATGGAAGTGGAAAAAAGCGTATCAAGCCTCATTCTCACTGTCCGAATTTTGGGTTACACTCGACCCAGTCCTCGGCAAATCAGGACCTTAGCCGCCATGCTTAAACGAATGCTTGCAGTTGTAGCCGGAGCGCTTTTTGCTGCTTCGGGTTTTTCCGCTGAGCCTCAACTGCGTGATGACCATCCACAGACCTATACGGTGGTGCGTGGCGATACGCTTTGGGACATCTCCGCACGGTTCCTGAAGAGTCCATGGCTGTGGCCGGAAATCTGGCAGGCCAACACCCAGATCGAAAACCCACACCTGATCTATCCAGGTGACGTTATCAGTTTGGTCTACGTCGACGGTCAGCCCAGGCTGATCCGGGGCGGACGCCCTGATGTGCTCAAACTCGAACCGAGGGTACGCTCAAGCGGCCCGCGCGACGCGATCACGACAATCCCGCTGAACGAAATCAGACCGTTTCTGGACAAGACGCGCGTGCTGAATTCTTCAGATGCCGCAGATCTTCCGTACGTGGTTTCAGCCGAAGAAAGCCGGCTCTATTCCGCGCCCGGTCATGTGATCTACGTCCGTGGACTCAACGCACGGCCGGGCGACCAGGTCGACATCGTGCGGCCCACCGTCGTGTTCCGTGAAGTACCCGCCGGATTTCTGTGGGGCAGGTCGGAGCGAAAATACGAGAAAAAGCCCTATACCGGTGTACGCCAGGTAACCTTCTCCAGTCTTTGGCAGGAAGCTGCGGACAAATGGCCGTCAAAGAAGCACGTTGATGTGCTCGGTCACGAGCTGATGTTTATTGCCCGCGGCCGCGTCGTTCGCGAGGGCGATCCCAGCACGGTGTCTCTGTTGTCGTCGGAACTTGAGGTTGCCAAGGGTGACTTGATCGTGCCGGTCGATGCCAACCCCTACGACGCCAGCTACTTGCCGCACGCTCCCGATGTCGTACCCGACAATATGCGGGTGCTCGCGGTGTCCGATGCTGCACGTTACACCGGGCCAATGCGGGTGCTTGCACTGTCCCGAGGCGCTCGCGATGGTGTATCCAATGGTCAGGTGTACTCGATTTTCCAGCAGGGCGAAGTTCTGCGGGACAATGTGAAGTACGCCAAGGAAGACCTTCGGACAACCTTCTCGGATCGCAAGGCAATGGCGACGATGCCCGACGAGTTCCTGGGCCACGTGATGATTTTCCGCTCGTTTGAACGAGTGAGCTATGGGCTTGTTATGGACGGCATCCGCCCAATCCAAGTGAATGATGTGATCCGCGCGCCTCAGTCCCACTGAAGTCGCCAGCAACACGATTGAGAAAAACGCGGCCACTGGCCGCGTTTTTCGTTTCGCGCCAGGCAACTGGGAAATATCCGATTTGCAAACCGTCCGCGACCGCTGGCTCGCGTACCTGCTGGCCCGGATGATGTTCTGCCTGCTGCAGGAGCGAATATGGACGATATCGAGGCATGGTTGATCTGGCTGCGCGCCCCCGGTGTCGGCGCGGCGAGGATACGGCGCGCGCTGCTGCGTCACGGTGACATGGCGGCTGCACTGAACGCGGGCGCGCAGGCCTGGCGCGAACTGGAGATCGGCGAGGCGGGGATCCTTTGGCTGAAACTGCCTGACCGCGCGCAGATCGGACGCGACATGCTATGGCTTAGGGAAGACGACCGGCATCTGCTGACCTGCGTCGATCCGGACTTTCCCCCGCTGCTGGCGAAGATACCCGGCGCGCCTGCCGCGCTCTTCGTCCACGGAGATGTCCACAGTCTCTGGCAGCCGCAGATCGCCATAGTGGGCAGCCGCAACGCATCCGCCGGCGGGCTGGCACTCGCGCGCGACTTCGCCGCTACCCTGGCCCGTGCAGGATTCAGTATCACCAGCGGAATGGCCGATGGGATCGATGGTGCCGCACATCAGGCTGCACTCGATGCCGGCGCACAGAGCATCGCCGTGCTTGGCACAGGCGTGGATCTGGTCTACCCGCGCAAGCATGCGCGTCTGGCACAGCGGCTGGTCGGTCGGGGCGCTCTGGTGTCCGAATTCGCCCTCGGTACTCGGGGACTCGCGGAAAACTTCCCACGGCGCAATCGGATCATTGCCGGGCTGAGTCTGGGTACCTTGGTCATCGAGGCTGGGATGCAATCAGGATCGCTGATTACCGCCCGACTGGCTGCGGAACAGGGACGGGAGGTCTTCGCTGTGCCGGGCTCAGTGCACAATCCGATGGCGCGCGGATGTCATCTCCTGATCAGGCAAGGCGCCAAACTGGTCGAAACAGCGGCGGAGGTGTTGGAGGAGCTTGCTCCCATGGCCAGTGTCTTGGGCACCGCACTGAATTTGCGTTTGGGCAGCCTCAGCTTGACCGAGGATCCCGGATCGACGACTGGCCAATCGTCAAACATTTGTGAAGCCAGCCCTGAGGCAGACCGGTTGTTGCATGAAATGGGCTTCGATCCGGTCGATTTCGACACTTTGATGCAGCGCAGTGGATTGACCGCGGCCACAATCTCTTCCATGCTGACCACGCTGGAGCTCGATGGCGCGGTGGCGGTGCTTGCAGGCAGCTGCTACCAGCGTGTCGGATTCAGGACGAACGCGGGCCCAACGTCCGCGCGGAAACCGAAATGAAAGAGACCGTCCTTGAAGTACTGGTCTACCTGTTTGAAAACTACTTCCACGGTGCGCCTGACACCGTTCATGACCGGGACTCCCTGCAGTCCGAGCTGATGGACGCCGGATTCGATCCGAACCAGATCGGCAAGGCCTTCGACTGGTTGCTGGATCTGCAGAACGAGCGGCCGGTGCCGGTGCCGGTGCCTGCCAGTGGTCCGGTTCGCGTGTTTGCACAGGAAGAACAGGATCGTCTGGATATCCAGTGCCTGGGTTTCCTGATGCGACTCGAATCCTTCGGTGTACTTGACTCCGAAAGCCGCGAGCGCGTCCTGGAGCGTGCCTGGGCGCTGGAGCAGGCACAGATCGATCTGCAGGATCTCAAGTGGGTGGTCCTGCTGGTGCTCTTCAATGAACCGGGGCGCGAAGCCGAATTTGCCTGGATGGAAACCCAGGTATTCGGCGATCACCTGCGCACAAATTAAGGCCTGGCAGGGGCGCGTCGCCGCTGTGCAATGCGATGTGCCTGGGCCACGCGGCGCGCTGCTGCGGGGTGTCGGCGACTTGACAGCTCCAGCTTCGACGTACTTCACTGGAAGAGCTTGTCCGCTGAAACGGCACCTGAGATATCTGTCCAGGAACGCTCGACGGACGCACACCACCCGATTACCACCCTCTATAGAAGTGCGGACAGACTCCATCCACCGCATTTGGAAGCATCATGGCCAAGAACCTGCTCATCGTCGAGTCGCCCGCCAAGGCCAAGACCATCAATAAGTACCTCGGAAAGGATTTCCAGGTACTTGCATCGTACGGGCACATACGTGATTTGGTGCCGCGCGAAGGCGCGGTTGACACCGAGCGCGACTTTGCGATGCGTTACGATCTGATCGAGAAAAACGAGCGCCATGTCGAAGCGATCGCCAAAGCGGCGGAAAAGGCCGACACCCTTTATCTGGCAACCGATCTTGATCGCGAGGGTGAAGCCATCAGCTGGCACATCGCCGAAATTCTTCGCGAACGCGGCCTCCTGAAGAACCGAACCTTGCACCGTGTTGTGTTTTCCGAGATCACGCCCAAGGCGGTCGGTGAAGCCATCGCGCATCCGCGGGCGATCGCCACGGACTTGGTCAACGCGCAGCAGGCGCGGCGCGCGCTGGACTATCTCGTGGGATTCAATCTTTCGCCGGTACTGTGGCGCAAGGTGCAGACTGGCCTGTCCGCGGGCCGCGTGCAATCGCCCGCGCTGCGCATGATCTCCGAGCGCGAGGAGGAGATCGAAGCCTTCATCAAGCAGGAGTACTGGTCTCTGGCCGCGACCTGCCAGCATCCGGACAATGCCTTCGTCGCCAAGTTGAATCGTTTTGACGGCAGTCGTGTCGAGCAGTTCTCCTTTACCGATGGCGAGCGTGCGGCGCAGGTTCGTCAGGCGCTGATCAAGGCGGCCCAGGGGGCGCTCAAGGTCAGTGATGTCCAGAGCAAACAGCGGCAACGCCGACCTGCCGCGCCGTTCATCACCTCTACCTTGCAGCAGGAGGCCGCGCGCAAGCTGGGATTCGGCACCAGTCGCACCATGCGACTGGCCCAGGGTCTGTATGAGGGTGTCGCGCTGGGTGATGAGGGCCAGGTCGGATTGATTACCTACATGCGTACCGACTCGGTCAGTCTGGGCGAGGACGCCATCGCCGAACTGCGCGCGGTGATTGCGCAACGCTATGGTCAGAAGGCATTGCCCGAGACACCGAATACCTACAAGACCAAATCCAAGAACGCGCAGGAAGCGCATGAAGCCATCCGTCCGACGTCGGCGCTGCACACCCCCGAGTCAGTCGCCTCCTTCCTGAACCCCGATCAGCTAAAGCTGTACGAGCTGATCTGGAAGCGCACGCTGGCGAGCCAGATGGCACCGGCCCTGATGAACACCGTTTCGGTCGACCTGGCCTGCGGCGAGCGCCATAGTTTCCGCGCATCCGGTACGACCGTAGTGGAGCCTGGTTTCCTGGCCGTGTACGAGGAAGGCAAGGATCAGCGTAGCGAAGAAGATGAGGACGAAGGTCGCCGACTGCCGGCCATGAAGATCGGCGATGTGATTCCGCTCGGTGAGGTGATTGCGGACCAGCATTTCACCGAGCCGCCGCCGCGCTTCTCGGAAGCCAGTCTGGTCAAGGCGCTGGAAGAGCATGGCATCGGCCGTCCTTCTACCTATGCGAGCATCATCCAGACGCTGTTGTCGCGCGAATACGTGATGCTCGACAACAAGCGATTCCGGCCAACCGATGTGGGCCGCGTAGTCGCGCGTTTTCTCGCCACACATTTCACCCAGTACGTCGACTACGACTTCACCGCCAAACTCGAGGATGAGCTGGACGCGGTCTCGCGAGGAGAGGGAGACTGGATACCGTTGATGCACAAATTCTGGGCGCCGTTCAAGGCGCTGGTCACCGACAAGATGGAGTCGGTGAGCCTTGACGAGGCCAAGGCGCAACGTGTACTTGGCAACGATCCGGCGACCGGCAAACCGATCAGCGTGCGACTCGGTCGTTACGGAGCCTTTGCCCAGATCGGCAGCAAGGATGACGAGGACAAACCGAAGTTTGCCAGTCTGCTGCCCGGCCAGAGCCTGCACACCATCACGCTGGACGACGCGCTGACCTTGTTCAAACTGCCGCGCGCCCTGGGTCAGGCGCCCGATGGCGTAGAGGTAGCCGCTGGAATGGGTCGCTTTGGTCCGTTCGTGAAGCATGGCAGCACCTATGCATCGATCAAGGCACCCGACGATGCTTATACGATCGAGCTTGAGCGTGCGCTGGAGTTGATCCGCGAGAAGGCCGAGGCGATAGCCAACCGGGTGATTGCCAGCTTTGATGAGGGCAAGATTCAAATTCTGCGCGGCAAGTTCGGTCCCTACATCACCGATGGCGAGAAAAACGGCAAGATCCCCAAGGATCGCGAGCCGGAGTCGCTGACACGGGAGGAATGCGTGGCCTTGCTCGCCGAGGGCAAACCCGTGCGCAAGGGTTGGGGCAATAAGAAAGGCGCTGCACGCAAGGGTGCCGCGAAATCCGCAGCCAAGAAGGCAGCCGTGGACAAGCCGGCAGTGCCGAAGAAAGCTGCGGCGAAGAAAGCCGTCGCAAAGAAGGCCGCCGTCAAGAAGGCCGCCGTCAAGAAATCTGCGGTAAAGAAAAAGCCTGCCGCGAAGAAGGCTGCCACGCGCAAGCCGGCTGCCAAGAAGGCCGCGGCAAAAAAGGCCGCAGCAAAAAAAGCCGCAGCAAAAAAAGTGGCATAACGCGCGTGACGGTCTGACGCCAGTTCGCTGAGCAGGAGCTCGCCTGTTCAGCGGCAGTCGGGGTACATCGGTGCCGCGTCGGCGTCCGGCTGCAGCGCAAAGCGTTTGTAGCTCCACTGGTATTGCAGTGGGGCGATCGCCACGCAGGCCTCAAGTCCGTGATGCAGGGCGGTGACAGCTTCGATGTTGTCGGCGCTGTCGATGCCCGCCGGCGCCGGCAGAAAATGCAAGCCAAAACCGCGCCCCTTCGGCAGGCGTTCGGCGAATCCGAATACCACTGGCGCCCCGGTCTTGTGCGCCAGCCGCGACAGCAGGGTCATGCTCTTGCAGGGCAGTCCGAAGAATGGCGCAAATTCTCCCTCGCCGCCCTTGGGTCGTTGATCGGGAAGGATGCCGAGCAACATCTTCTGACGCAGGCAGCGATAAAGCTCACGGACGCCCTGTGGGTCGGCGCGGACCTGGCGGGCTCCGAGACCACCGCGCGCGCCGAGCAACAAGGGCTCCCAGCGCGCATGCTGCGGTTGACGGTAGAGGAGCGCTATCGGCCCGCGCGTGCAGAGATAGAGATTCAGCAATTCCCACTGACCGAGATGCGGTGCCGCCACGATCACACCACGATCCTGACGGATTGCTGCGTCCAGAAACTCTGCACCCTGCACCGAACGGATCTGGTCCAGTGCGCGTCGCGCTGGCAATCCCCATATTTTCGGGAGTTCCATTAGTCCCATCGCCATCTGCGCCATGGCCTCGCGCGCCTGCCATTCGCGCGCAGCAGGCTCCAGCCCAGGAAAGCACAGCTCGATATTGCGTCGGGTGACCCGGTACTCGCGCGAGTTGAACCAGCGCATCAGGACTGCCAGGC